>NZ_SGTU01000029.1:0-10506 GCF_005435195.1 Halorubrum sp. SP3
CGATCTACGACCTCCGCACCGGGAAGCGCACCCCATGGGACGTCGCGAAGAGCGTCCTGATGACGCTGTTCGGCCTCGCGATGGTGCTGGTGCTGCTGTTCCCGCTGTTCTGGATCTTCGCGGCGTCGCTGGCCGAGGGGACGCGGCTGTTCACTACCAGCGGCATCTTCCCGGACCCGTCGACGTACAACCTCGGCGCGTACCGGTGGGTGATCTTCGAGTCCGACTTCTTCTTCGTCGACGGCGACTGGGGGTACCCCCAGCTCGTTCTCGGCGGGAGCGGCGGGCTCGTGAGCTTCCGGTGGGCCGGCACCGAGACCGGTCCCGGCGCGGTGTTCAACAGCCTCTACATCGTCAGCGTGACGCTCGCGGCCGGGTTCGGGATGATCGTCCCGGCCGCGTACGCGTTCTCGCGCCGGAAGTTCGTCGGCCGCAAGCGCATCCTCTACGGCTACGTGCTGTTCACGCAGATCGGCGCCGGGCTGTCGATCGCGACGCTCGTGGCGCTGTACTCGCTGTTCAGCAGCTACGGGCTCACGAACAACCTGTTCGTTCTCGGACTGTTCTACGCCGCGTCGGCGATCCCGTTCAACACGTGGCTACTGAAGACGTACATGGACAACATCCCCGTCTCCTACGAGGAGGCGGCGATGGTCGACGGCGCGAGCTTCTTCGACACGATCCGGGAGGTGATCCTCCCGCTGACGAAGCCGGGGCTCGCCGTCGTCCTGATCTTCGTCTGGCTCGCCGGCTGGAACGAGTTCATCATCGCGCAGACGCTGCTGCGCCCCGAGAACTACCCGCTGTCGGTGGAGCTGTACAACATCGCGACCGAGGGGCGGTTCTCGACGCCGTGGACTCGCTTCGCGGCGTTCGCGAACCTGTTCGCGCTGCCGGTCGCGATCGTCTACTTCGCGGCCCAGCGCTCCGTCGAGGACGGCCTCTCGTTCGGCGGAATGGAGGGGTAGGCGGTCCGAGCGCGGTCCGTCGTCCGCCGCTCAGTCGTCCGCGGTCGGCGTCGGCGCCTCGCCGCCGAGCCGCTCGCGGTCGTGGGGGGCCTCGAAGTCGAGGTCGGGGCCGCGCGCGACGATGCCCGAGGGAGTCACGTCCGGGTGCGTGGTGTAGTAGTGCTCCTTGATGTGCTCCATGTTCACCGTCTCCGCGACGCCCTCGGTCTGATAGAGGTCGCGAAGGTACGGCCAGAGGTTGTCGTACTGGTGGATGAACTTCCGGTTACACATGAAGTGGGTGTGGTACACCTGGTCGAAGCGGATCAGCGTGGTGAACATACAGATGTCCGCCTCAGTGAGCGCGTCGCCGACGAGGTATCGCTGATCGGCGAGCCGCTCGTCGTACCGGTCGAGCGCGTCGAACAGGTCGTCAATCGCCTCGTCGTAGGCGCTCTGGGAGGTCGCGAACCCGGCGCGGTAGACGCCGTTGTTGATCGGTTCGTAGATGTCGGTGATGACCTCGTCGACCTCCGCGACGGTCGCGTCGTCGTCCGCGTCGGGCAGCAGCGAGACGCCGTTACCGAGGCCGGTGAACGCGGTCGAGAGGGTTCGGAGGACCTCGCGTGACTCGTTGTTGACGATGGTCTCCTCCTCTTTGTCCCACAGCACGGGGACGGTCACCCGGCAGGTGGCGTCGGGGTCGGCCTCGACGTACAGCTCGCGGAGGTAGTCGCTGTCGTGGAGGTGGTCGGGGGTACAGCCCTCCTTCTCCGGGGTGAACTGCCAGCCGTCCTCGTCGCGGTACGGGTCGACGACCGAGACGCCGATGGCGTCTTCGAGGCCGAGCAGCGACCGCGCCAGCAGCGTGCGGTGCGCCCACGGGCAGGCGTACGAGACGTACAGGTGGTACCGGCCGGCCTCCGGCTGGAACCGCTCGTCCGGCTCCGCGTCGACGTGGTCGGGCACGTCGCTGCCCGCGACCCAGTTCCGGAAGGTGGTCTCGCCCCGCTGGAAGGCGCCCTCCTCGTCGGTCGCCTCGTAGGTGTCCGTGCGCCACTCGCCGTTCACGAGCTGATTCATACACCATAGTTGGGCTTCGGCCCATATAACGTGGGCGGGGACACGCGTGTCACCCGTCGGACGAACGGTCGGCTATCGGACTTTGCGTTCGATGGTTATAACTGAGCGACGATTGGCCGACGGCCGATACCGCCAGAGCCCCAGCCGCTTGCTTATAAGTCGCTGCTGGTAGATCGGCGGTGAACGCCGCCAAAGCCCCAGCCGGGAGGCCGGCCCTTTGAGTCCCACCCCGCCCCGCACAGCGACCGCACCTCACGCCTCCCCAGCCTCGCGGCTCACGCGTCGCGGCTGCGCCGCTCGCGTTCGCCGCGTCTAGCGAGGGACCGAAGGTCCCTCTGGCGGCGCGTAGCGCCGGCGACCTCGCGCGGACTCCTCGCGGCCTCCGCTTCGCTCCGGCCGCTCGCAGGCACGCGCCGCCGCATCTGTTTATAAAGAACTACGATCGTCCCGGTGGCTTTTCGTCGTCGCTCGCGTGTCCCGACCCATGACCGAGGAAGGCGAGTCCGCGCCGACCGTCGCGGTCGTCGGCGGCGGCGCGGTCGGCGTCACGGCGGCTCACGACCTCGCGGCCCGCGGCGCCGACGTGACGCTGTACGAGCGCGACGAGTTGGCGGCCGGGAGCTCCGGGCGCGCGGCGGGCGTCCTCTACGACGCCTACGCCGAGGACGTCGACGCCGCCGTCGGCGCCCGCGCGCTGGAGCGGTTCCGCGCGTTCGACCGGTCGCTGCCCGGCTTCTCGTTCTCGCCCTGCCCGTACGTGATCGCGGTCCGCGAGGGCGACCCCGACGCCGACGCCGTCCCGGCGATGGTCGAGCGCATGCGCGCTCACGGCCGCGAGGTGTCGCTCGTCGACCCCGACGCGCTCGGCGAGCGGTTCCCCGCGCTCCGGACCGACGACCTCGCCGTCGCCGCGGTCGCGGAGGGGGCGGGGTGGACCGACCCGCCGAGCTACGTCCGCGTCCTCGGCCGCCGGGCCGCCCGCGAGGGCGTCGCGGTCGAGACGGAGACGCCGGTCGCGCTCGGCCCGCGGACCGACGCGGGGCGCGAGATCCGGGGCCGCGACGCCGGCGCCGACGGGAATTCGGGGGCCGAAACGCGCGCGTTCGACGCGGTCGTCGTCGCGGCCGGGGCGCACACGCGGTCGCTGCTCGCGGACGCCGGCGTCTCGGTCCCGGTCGTTCCCTACCGCGTCCAGGCGCTCGTCTGCCCCGAGCCCTACGACGGCCCGATGGTCTACGACGCCACCGCGGACGCGTACCTCCGCCCGCACCCGGACGGGCTGCTCGCGGGCGACGGCACGGAGCCGGTGCCGGCCGACCCCGACGGCTACCGGCGCGAGGCGGACGACTGGTTCCGCGAGGACGTCGCGGCCGTCCTCGACGAGCGGCTCGGTCGCGACGGTCGAACCGAGCAAATCGATCCCGACGCAGACGTCTCGCGGTCGTGGGCCGGACTCTGTACCGCGACGCCCGACGGCGACCCGCTCGTCGGGCCGGTGGACGCGGACGAGACCGCGGGCCGCGACTCGATCGGCGCTCCTGCCCCCTCCCTATTCGTCGCCGCCGGCTGGCAGGGCCACGGGTTCATGCGAGCGCCCGCGATCGGCGAGACCGTGGCCGAGGGCGTGCTGGCGTCGCTCGCGGGCGTCGCGTCCGACGCGCCGGACTCGCCGTGGATCGGCGCGTTCGACCCGGCGCGGTTCGACGGCGACGAGGCGTTCGAGATCGCGGAGGGGATGTCGCTGTCGAACCGGACCGAGGGGGAGTAGCCGGGCGGAGCGGGGGCCCGACGGGCGCGGTCAGTCGTCTTCCTCGACCACGTCGACGTCGCTCGACCCGCCGCGTTTGGGGATCTCGACGTGGAGCGTGCCGTTGCGCGTGAGCGTCGCGTTCGCGCCCTCGGGCGTCACGTCGGCGTCGCGCGGGAGGTCGACGCTCCCGGACAGCGAGACGCCGCGGCCGGGGAAGACGAGGTCGTAGCCGTCGTAGAAGTCGCGGAAGCGTTCGAGGCTCACTTCGACGGTGCGGTCGAGGAAGGTGACGTCGACGTCCTCGCCGCGGACGCCCGGGGCGTCGAAGACGACGAGGTACGCGTCGTCGCTCTCGAGGAGGTCGGACGAGAGCGGGCGGCGCTCCTGGACGCGGCCCCACCCGCGGCCGACGCGTTCGAGGGCGTTCCGGAGCGCCGACCGACCGGTCTCGACGAGTCGGCTCACGGGCTCACACCTCGATTTCGACGAGGTTGCTCCCCCCGCAGTACGGACACGAGAGGTCCTCGACCGCGTGGTCGTCGGGCACGTCGTACGTGTAGTGGTTCTCGAACATGTCCAGCTCGCAGTCGTCGCTGACGCACTTGACCTCCATCGTCGATGGCATATACGGTCGTAGTGCCGGCGAGGGCTTAAACGGCGTGGCGGCGGCGACTCGGGGGCCCGAAACGCGACGGCGATCGGCGCTCCGCGCGACGGGCCGGTCAGAGCCCCGCGCCGCGCATGCGCTCCGGAACGACGGTCCGCTCCGCGAGCAGCGCGAGGAGGACCCCGGATGCGACGCCGGCGGCGAACCCCGGCCCGTACGGGAACAGGCTCGGCGCGAACGCCAGCGCGACGCCGAGCCAGACGATCGCGACGAGGACCGCCGCGCCCGCTGCGACGGACGCCAGCGTCTCGTACCGGTCCGGCGGGAGCCGGTCCCGCGCGAGCCACGCGGGCGGTCCGACGAGCAGGGCGGTGCCGACCGCCCACGCGGCCGCGGCGCCCCACGGACGCGGGTCGGCGGCGCGGAACTGACCCGCGGCGAAGACGCAGACCGCGCCGGTCACGAGGAGCTGTACGATACGCCGCCGGCGAGCCGGCGTCTCGGAGGGCACGGGTGACGGTTTCGGCCGTTCCGACATAAGCGACCGCCCGCCGCGGTCGGTCCGCCCGCCGCCTCTCCCGTCCGCTCCGCCGTTCCGCACGCTTTTCCCCTTTCGGCCGACTACGGACGGTAACATGACCGATTCGCCCGCGTCGGCTCGGGGGTCGCTCCCGGCCGACCCGAACGACCTCTCCGTCACCATCGTCGACGGGTACGTCGACGAGCCGGCCCACTTCGGCGTCCCGCCGTACCTCTCGACGTACCCCCGGTACACGGCCGGCGCGCTCGTCGACGCCGGCGTCCCGGAGTCCCGGATCACCTACCACACCATCGACGAACTCCGCGACGACCGGTCGAAACACGCCGACGTGGCCGAGGCGGACCTCATGGTGTACGTCGGCGGCATGACGGTGCCCGGGAGCTACGTCGGCGGCACGCCCGCGGAGCCGGACGAGGTGCGCGAGCTCGGCTGGACCGCCGACGGCGTGACCCTGCTCGGCGGCCCCGTGCGCTTCGGCGTCGGCGAGGAGAACGCGGGCGCACAGGAGACGCAGCGCGACGACCTCGACTACGACTTCGTCGCGATGGGCGACGTCGAGGCCGCGGCCCACGACCTCGTCCGCGAGGGGTTAGAGGGGTACGGCAACCGGATGCGGACGAACGAGGAGGTCGACCGCTGGGCCCGGCAGGGGGCGTTCGTCGTCGAGCAGCACCCGAACCACCCCGACTACCTCATCTGCGAGATGGAGACCTCGCGCGGCTGCGCGTACCGCTGCTCGTTCTGTACGGAACCCCTGTACGGCGACCCGGCGTTCCGCGCGGCGCGGTCCGTCGTCGACGAGGTCGACGCGCTCTCGGACCGCGGGGTCAGGCACTTCCGGCTCGGTCGGCAGGCCGACATCCTCGCGTTCGGCGGCGACGGCGAGGCGCCGAACCCGGACGCCTTGCGGGAGCTGTACGGCGGGATCCGCGAGGTCGCGCCCGACCTCCGGACGCTCCACCTCGACAACATGAACCCGGTGACGATCACCGACTACCCGGAGGCGTCGCGGGAGGCGATCCGCGTCATCGCGGAGCACAACACCCCCGGCGACACGGCGGCGTTCGGGCTCGAATCCGCCGACCCGGTCGTCCAGGAGGAGAACAACCTGCTCGTCACCGCCGAGGAGTGTTTAGCGGCCGTCCGCGTCGTCAACGAGGAGGGCGGCTGGCGCCCGGGCGACGCCCCCGAGACGACGCCCGGTGACGCGGGTCGCGTCACCGGTCCCTCGACCGGCCCTGACGCCTCGCCGCGGCTGCCGAAGCTGCTCCCCGGGATCAACCTCGTCCACGGGCTGACCGGCGAGCGCCCGGAGACGTACGAGCACAACAAGCGGTTCCTCCAGACGGTGTACGACGAGGGGCTGATGCTCCGCCGGATCAACATCCGGCAGGTGATGGCGTTCGCCGGGACGGAGATGTCCGAGACGGGCGCGGACATCGCACAGGAACACAAAGACCAGTTCCAGGCGTACAAGCGGGAGGTCCGCGAGACGATCGACAATCCGATGCTCGACCGCGTCGTCCCGCCGGGGACGGTCCTGCCCGACCTCCACCTCGAGTACCACCAGGACGGCAAGACGTTCGGCCGCCAGCTCGGGACCTACGCGCTCCTCGTCGCGGTGCCGGGCGAGCGCGAACTCGGCACGGCGATCGACGTGGCGATCACCGACCACGGCTATCGCTCCGTGACCGGCGTCCCGTATCCGCTCGACGTCAATTCGGCCTCGATGGACGAGCTGACGGCGATACCGGGGATCAATCGGAACACGGCCGGCGACGTCGTGGTCGGCCGCCCCTACGAGTCGGTCGATGCGGTCGACGCGGGCGTCGCGGACCTCGCGGCGTACGCGATCGCCGGCGACACCGACGTGCCGATCCCGGGCCGCGACCGCCCCGGCTCCGGGCCCGGCCCGGCCGCCCGGTCGTCGCTCGGTCGCGGGGACTGAGCGGTGTCCGCAGACGACCCCGGCGACGCCGACCGCCTCGACGACCCCGTGGTCACCAGGGTCGAAGTCCCCGTCGACACGCGCGCCCCCGACGGGACTACGAACGCCTACGTCCTCGACGGGCTCCTCGTCGACCCGGCGGCCCGGACCGACGCGCTCGACGCCGCGGTGGCGGAGCGGGGGTCGTCCCCGTCGGGCGGCCCCGCCGACGCGCTCGCCGCCCCGTCCGTCGAGGCGATCGCGGTCACCCACGCCCACCCGGACCACGTCGGCGCGGTCGCCGACTACGCCGCGCTGACGGGCGCGACCGTCGTCGCCCGCGAGGGCCACGCCGACCGCTTCGCGGCGGCGGCCGGGATCGCCCCCGACGAGACGGTCGCGCCCGGAGAGACGGTCGCGGACACCGCGGTCCGCGCGGTCGACACGCCGGGGCACGCGCCCGATCACGTCGCGTTCGCGGCCGGCGGGCCGGAGGCCGGCGGACCGCCGGAACGATCGTCGCGCGCCGTGCTGTGCTGTGGCGACCTCGCGGTCGCAGAGGGGAGCGTCGCCGTCGCCGCGCCCGAGGGCGACCTCGCCGCGTACCTCGCGAGCCTCGAACGGGTTCGCGACGCCGGCTACGACCGACTGCTCCCGGGACACGGCCCGGCGATCGACGACCCGGCGGCGACCTGCCGGCGGCTGATCGAACATCGAATCGCCCGCGAACGCGACGTGATCGCCGCGATCGACGGCGGCGCGGCCGACCTCGACGCCGTCGTCGACGGCGCTTACGAGAAGGACCTCTCCGGCGTGCGGGACCTCGCGCTGGCGACGGTCGCCGCGCACGTCGAGAAACTGGTGACCGAGGGACGGGTCGAGGGGGCGTGGCGCGCGCGGCTGGCCGACCGCGGGTTCGAGTGACCCGCTCGCCCCCGCCGAACCCCGCTCCTACTCCGCTTCGAGCTCGACGACGACCTCCGACAGCGGCGTCTCCGTCACGTCGACGAAGCGCCCGCCGGCGGCGACGATCCCTCCGTCGACCTCCGCGTCGTCGCCGACGTGGACGAGCGCGGTCGTCGAGGCCCCGAGCGCCTCCGCGGCGGCCTCGAACGCCGACGGGTGGGGCTTGCGCCAGCCGCAGCCGACGCTCGTCGTGACCGCGTCGAACTCCCCGCGGAGCCCGGCGCGGATCAGCGTTCGGGGGACCAGCTCGGGGACCGCGCAGTTCGAGAGCAGTCCGACCGGCCCGCGCTCGCCCGCCCCCTGAACCGCGTCGAGCGCGCCGTCGCGTCGGGTCACGTCCGGGTCGAACGCCGCGATCACGGCGTGTCTGGCGACGTTCTGATCCGCGTCGACGCCGCGGGAGTCGAGCGCGCGGGCGACGTGCGCGGGGAGCGGGACCTCCGCGCCGGCCGGCGCCTCGACGTGCCGTTCGCCGTACGCGACGTGCCAGTCGTCCGGGACCGCCACGTCGCGGGACTCCAGTTCGCGCGCGACCGCTTCCGCCGGATCGGACGGGTACTCGACGTCGACGAGGGTCCCGAAGAGGTCGAAGGTGACTGCCACGATACCACTGGTAGGGACAACCCCGGATTGAAGCTGTCGGTCGGGAAGACCCGTTCCGACGACGGCCACGCGGGGGCCCGCTCGATGTCGGTCCCACGGTGACCCGTTTCGACGTCGGCCGCACGAGGCGCGTCGCGCTCAGAACAGCGAGCCGAAGTGGAGCGTGATAAGGCGGTAGAGGCCGGTAACCCACGCGCACAGCCACAGCAGCATGAACCCCGCGACGCCGGCCCGGAGCCGCTTCCGCCAGTGGCTCATGTCCTCGTGGAGCTCGTCGATGTCCACGCTGGGGTCCTCGTAGGCGTCCGCGTTCCGCTTCGCCTGGAAGATCCGCACGATCCCGGTGAGCGCGAACGCCAGCAGGGCGTACGCCTGAACGCCGAAGAACGCGTGGACGATCGCCAGCCCGCTCACCTGGTCGAGGACGCGCGGGATCATCCACCCGACGAGGGGGACGGTCGTGAGCAGCAGACCGGCGACGATGTACCGCAGGTGCCGCATCAACACGTTCCACGACACCGTCTCCGTGTCGATCATGATCCAAGCGCCGTACAACAGGAACGGCAGGCTCGCCGTCACGGACATCCCGGCAAGCGCCGCGATGACCGACTCGTCGACCATACGATCGGTTCGTGCTCCGGCGCGTAAAGCCCCGCGATCCGCGTCCGGCGACGGGGCCCCCCGGCCGGACGCGGACGAAAACAGTTAGCGTCAGGAGCACGTACCGCCGAGGTGATGGAGGACACCTCGACGCGGTCGGAGTCGGAGTCGCCGCCGGAGGAGCCGGCAGATCCGGCGTCCGACGGCCCGGAAACCCCTGCTTCGGAGGCCGAGGAGAACGGCACCCCGGCCGACGCCGGGGGTCCTTCCGGGGACGAGACCGACGCCGGGGACCCCTCCGGAGACGGGACCGACGAGGGGACCCGGGAGGGCGAGACCGACATCGAGGCCCTCCGCGAGCGCGTCGAATCCGAGTACGACTTCGACGAGTTCGGGCCGTCGGACATGGCGCAGATGAGCGCCGAGGAGTGGGACGCCGCCTTCGACCCGGACACGTGGATCACCGGCGACGAACTCCTCGACCGGGTCGACGCCGAACTGAAGTCGCGGATCGCGACCCGCGACGTGTTCGGCGTCTTGGAGCGCGTCCGAGAGGACGGCGAGGAGCGCATCCTCGTCTACTCCGACGAGGGCTACGCGATCATCCGTCCCACGGGCGAGGTGCGCGGCGAGGGGACGGTGCTCCGGGACATCGAGCCGGTCGTCGCGCTCGCGGCGATGGACTCGTACGAGGTGCCCGAGCCGCCGGCGAACTGGTCGCTCCCGCACCCGGACAGCGTTCCGGAGGGGTCCGGCGAGTTCGGCAACGTCGTGATGCAGGCGGTCGCCGCGGTACAGGTGCTCGCCGGCGTCGCGCTGCTCGGCGCGACCGCCGTGACCGACCTCGACACCATCGTCGCGCCGGCGATGGGTATCGTCTTCCTCCTCGTCGGGGCCTTCCTGTTCGCGATGGTGGCGAACGCGCGGCTCTCCGACCGGTTCCGCTCGGAGGAGTACCGGGACCGGCTACGCGCGCTCCGCGAGGCGAAGAAGCGGCCCGAGTTCGTCCCCGTCGAGGACGGCGTCGTGACCGACGAGGCCGGCGGGAGAACCGACGAGGACGCCGACGTAACCGAGCCCGACCGAAACTGATAATCCGTCGATATCGGCGGTCTCAGGCCCCGCAAACTCCGCCACGTCGGCGGTTTCAGTCGGTGGGTTTAAGCGGACCCCGTCCTGAGTGAAACTGTATGAAAAGGCGGGACTTCGTGCGGACGGCCGGCGGCGCGACCGCCGCCGTCGCGGCCTCCGCCGGCGCGACCGGAACGGCGGCCGCACAGGAGGTACAGCCCGACTGGCCGAGCGGGGCGGCCGACGGGAACGTGGGCTCGTACACCGACGCCCGCGGACAAGACGAGGTGACCATCTCGGTCGGCGCCGGCAGCAACGGCCTCGCGTTCGACCCGACGCTCGTCTGGGTGGACGAAGGGACGACGGTCACCTGGGAGTGGACGGGCGCTGGGGGGTCTCACAACGTCCAGA
>NZ_SGTU01000002.1:0-235273 GCF_005435195.1 Halorubrum sp. SP3
GCTTCGTCCTTCTACTCCGTGATAACAGCTGATTAGATCGCTATTCAACACAGCACTCGTTTCGGGCATTGTTATGTACGCGTTACCGTCCCGTCGCGCCGGGGCTACCCGCGTCACGCCCGACCGCCGCGCGGTCACGGGGGGCTCGACGCGAGCACCCCCGGTAACGACCGTCCTAACAATACCGCTGCCGGGGCACGTCCACCCAATGGAGACACGGGACCGACCGCTAGTGAGCGCGGTCGTGATAACCCGCGATCGACCGGCGAAGCTCGCTGACGCGCTCGCCAGCGTCCGGGCCCAGACGTACCCGAACCTCGAACTCGTCGTCGTCGACGGCTCCGACGAGCCGGTCGAGTCGCTCGTGCGCCGCCGCGCCGGGGACCGCCCGGTGACGTACCGCCGCGACGACGGCGAGGGCCCGGGGGCCGCCCGGAACATCGGGATCCGGGCCGCGAGCGGGGAGTACGTCGCGTTCCTCGACGACGACGACAGGTGGCTCCCCGAAAAGGCCGAGCGCCAGGTGGCGGCGTTCGAACCCGGCGTCGCCGTCGTCTACACGGGCCAGTTCGCCGTGCGGGACGGCGAGCGCGTCGGCGGACGCTCTCCCTCGCTGTCCGGCGACGTCACCGAGGCGCTCCTCCGCGGGGTCCCGTGCGCCCCGACGTCGACGGTCATGGTGCGGCGGGCGACGATAGACGACGCCGGGGCGTTCGACGAGGGGCTCCCGATCTGGGAGGACCGCGAGTGGTACGTCAGGCTCTCGGAGCACGGGGAGTTCAGACCGGTCCCCGAAAAACTGGTCCAGCGCGGGATCGGGGAGTACGACCAGCTCACCGACGACTTCGAGGCCGCTCGAGACGTCGCCTATCCGCGGTTCCTCGACGCGCACCGGGAGCGGGCCGCCGAGTACGGCGCCGGCTGCGAGCGGATGCTCGTCGCGTCGCTCTCGCGGAAACTCGGTGCGACCGCGATGGAGAACGGGCTTTACGGGGAGGCGCGCCGCTGGCTGGCGCGCTCGCTGCGTCACGAGCCGGGACGGCGACGGACGTGGGTCTACCTGCTGGTGTCGCTCGGCGGAGCCCCGGCTTGGCGGGGCGTGCGACGCCTCCGACGGACCTATCGGTCGCTCACGAGCCGTGGGACGACGACGCAGTCCCCGGATTCGTGCGGTACTCGCGGCGATCCTGACCGGACGCAAGAGGACGGGCGGGACTGACCGCGCGGCTCAGACCGTGACGCTCTTTGCGAGGTTGCGCGGCTTATCGATGGCCCGCCCCCGCTGTTTCGCGGCGTGATACGCGACGAGTTGGAGCTGGACGTTGGCGAGCACGCCGGCGAGCTCCGGATGGGTCGACGGGACCGACAGGACGTGGTCGACGGTCTCCGCGAGGTCGGAGGTCTCGCCGCCCGCCACCGCGACGACCGGGCCGCCGCGCGCACGTATCTCCTTGACGTTACCGAGCGTCTCCGTGTCGTCCGTCCCGCCGTTGAACACCGCGAACACCGGCGTCTCCTCGGTGACGAGCGCGAGCGGCCCGTGTTTCAGCTCCGCGGCGGTGAACCCCTCGGCGTGCTCGTAGGTGATCTCCTTGAACTTCAGCGCCCCCTCCAGCGCGACCGCGTGTCCCGGGCCGCGTCGGATAAAGAAGTACGACTCCGAGTCGGCGAACGCGTCGGCGATCCGCTCCGCCGCGCCGCTCTCGACGACCCGGCGGACCTGATCCGGTAGTCGCGTCAGCGCGGAGAGGAACGCCGCCGCGTCCGGCGACGGGTCGCCGACGGCGTCCCGGCGGATCCGCTCGGCGAGCAGCGACAGCGTCGCGACCTGTGCGGAGAACGACTTCGTCGCGGCGACGCCGATCTCCGGTCCGGCACGGACCAATAGCGTGTCGTCGCACTCCCTCGTCAGCGACGAGCCGACGACGTTCGTCGCCACCATCGTCCGCTCCGCGCTGGCCGCCCTGACGGCCGCGATCGTGTCCGCGGTCTCGCCGCTCTGTGAGATCGCTATCACGAGCGTCCCGTCCTCCTCGGGCGGCGGTGACCCCGCGTACTCGGAGGACATGAACGCGCGTGCGGGAACCCCCCGGCGTGCGAGCAGCGATTCCGCGTACATCGCCGCGTGATACGAGGTCCCCATCGCGACCAGGTGAACCCGGTCGATCCCGTCGAAGCTGCCGGGCGGGAACCCATCGAGGTCGACCTCCTCGCCGCCCGAGTCGGTCCGACCGCTGACCGATCGGCCGAGGGCGGTCGGCTGCTCGTTGATCTCTTTGAGCATGTAGTGGTCGTATCCGCCCTTCCCGGTGTCTTGCGGGTCCCAGTCGACGGTCTCGGTCGCGCGGTGGACGCGCTCGCCGCGCTCGTCGGTGACGGTGAAGCCGGACGGCGTGACCCGGACGACGTCGCCGTCCTCGAGGTACGCCACACGGTCGGTGAACTCCAGGAACGCCGGCACGTCGCTCGCGAGGTACTGCGTCGAATCGCTCGCGCCGACCACCAGCGGTGAGTCGTTTCGAGCCGCGTACACCGCCTCCCTGCCGCCGATGACCGCGGCGACGGCGTAGCTCCCCTCGATCCGATCGACGGCCGCGCGGAACGCCGCCGCCGGGGCCGCCCCGTCCGCGAGCGCCGACTCGATCAGGTGCGGGATTACCTCGGTGTCGGTGTCGCTCTCGAAGGCGTGTCCCGCGTGAGAGAGCTCGCGACGGAGCCGTTGGTAGTTCTCGATGATCCCGTTGTGAACGACGGCGACGCGCCCCGAGCAGTCCGTGTGCGGGTGTGCGTTCGCGTCGGTCGGCGGTCCGTGGGTGCTCCACCGCGTGTGACCGATCCCGAGGGACCCGCTCGGGGGGTCCGCCGCGAGCGCGTTCCGGAGGTCGTCGATGCCGCCCGCCTGCTTGCGGACGTCCACGTCGCGGTCGGTCTGAACGGCGAGGCCGGCCGAGTCGTAGCCGCGGTACTCGAGGTTTTCCAGCCCGACGAGCAGTTCGTCGACCGCGTCGTCGGCCGCTCCGATCCGAGCCACGATGCCGCACATTACGCGACCACCCCGTCGACCGCGTCGCCGTCCGCGCGGCGGCGGCGCACACCGGTCGTGATCGCTTTGGGGCCGATTTGCATACCCACCGCATGCCGAGAGGAATACTTTGTTATGGACCGGATTTTGTCGCCGTTCACCGGTAAGTGACGGATAGCAAGCGGAAGCCTCGTCCTTACGCGAGGGAGTCAATGATACGCTCGGTCGGCGTTTCACTGTTCCTCTCGCCTGTTGCCGGTCGCCGTCTCGCTTTCTACGCCACCGAACTCTCGGTACTCGTGGGGGAGAGCGACGACGAAACTTGTCGTGCGAAGGACACGATATTTCTCCCGTATACGGCCGCGACGATGCTGTTTACTCAATTATTCAGTACAGAAATACTTCGTGAAGATGTGATAGAGTTAAGTGGATTACATGAGTAGCGGCAACATGACCCGCCATACCCTGTTCGACCCGTGAAATGATATAATACCGAAACTCCCCACGATAACGATGTACGACAACGTAACGAGAACAGACGACGTTGCGACAGATCAAAACGATGGTGTACGATGAGTGCCGACTCAGAAGCGAAAACGCGGGACGCGGCCCAGGCCGATCGGGAGTTCTCGGGACCGGAAACCGATGCTTCGAGTACTGAGCCGGAGAATATCGAGCGAGCAGAGATCGGCTTCGATCAGCTGTTCGAGATCCTGAAAAACAAGCGGCGCCGACGGGTGATACGGTACCTGCTGGAAGGCAAGAACGAGGAGGCGACGTTGGACGAGCTGGCCGAGGCCATCGCCGCGCGCGAGACGGGCAAGGACATCAAACAGATCTCCTCGCAGGAACGCAAGCGCGTGTACGTCGGACTGTATCAGTGTCACCTGCCGAAGATGGACGACTACGGCGCGATCTCGTACAACAAGCCGCGCGGCCGGATCGAGACCGCAGAACACACGGACCTGTTCGAACGCTACCTCTCAGTCGACGACGATGTCGATGGTTCCGGGTGGACGCGGTACCACTCGACGCTGTCGCTCGTCGCCGGCGCCTTCCTCGTCGTTCCCGTCGTCGTCGGGGCGTTCATATCGAACGCGGCGCTTCAGGTGGTGACCGCTCTCCTCGTCGGAGCGCTCGTCGGCGTGTCGGCGTACCGGTACTTCGAGTGACGCGGCACGGGCAGCGCTCCGGTTTCGCGGCCGGTTCAGCGACTTTTGGGCGAGAAGTGAAAGTGACGCGAATATGGGTTAAAAGCGTCCTAAGTCCGGATAAGCCAGACCATAACTATGTCCCGTTTGCGAAAGGAACGAGCATGGAAAGAGACGGGACCGACGAACAGGACCGGTGCTCCTGACGATGAGTTCCGCTGACACCGAGCCGTTGACGCCCGACGGTGTCTTCGAGCTACTGAGCAACCACCGGCGCCGAATGGTGTTGTACTACCTCCGGACGAAGGGCGGATCGGTCGACGTCCAGGAGCTCGCCACGGAGATAGCGGCGATGGAAAACGACGTCTCGGCCGACGAACTGACCAGCCAGCAGCGGAAGCGCGTCTACGTGTCCCTGTATCAGACCCATCTCCCGAAGATGGCGGAGATGAACACCATCGAGTACGACAAAGACAGCGGGACCGTTCGGCTCGCAGACCGGGCGGACGACATCGACGAGTACCTCACGACGGACGACCAACCGACGTACCCGTGGCGATTCCACTACTTCCTCCTCACGGTCGGCGGGGCGACGGCGCTGTCGCTCACGGTGCTGAGCGTTCCCGGCTTCGGCGCCGTCCCCCTGCCGGTGGTAGGCGCAGCCGTACTCCTCGTGTTCACCCTCTCGGTCGCGTGGCAGTACTGGCAGGCGCAGAACCGCACGGAGCCGGTTCCCGTCGAACTGCGTCAGTACGACCAGTAAGCGGTCGTTCTCGGCGTCTCGTGTGCGGTCGTTCTCGGCGTCGGAAAGCCGCACGCGCCCGCTCCCGCTCGCGACGCCGGTAACTTTCAGCTCGCGTACATGTAAGAGTAACACACGAACGGCGCGGTTCGAGTAAGCACGAGGGGGGCAGAATATGTACTTTATTATTAATTAGCTGGGGTGTGAACGCGTATCCATGAGTAGTGCTCACGAGGAAATCTGTGTGACCGTGAGCGAGACCGTCTCCGAGGCGCGCGACGAACCCGTCGACGCGCTCCCGCCGCTCTCGGACGCGATCGACACCGACGGGCTCGACGCGATAGTGACGGGAGATTCCTCACACGACGTAACGGTCGCGTTCTCGTACGCCGGGATGGCCGTGTTCGTCTACGCCGACTCCACCGTCTACGTTCGTCCGGAACGCCCCCGCGAGGACAGTGTACCGGGCGCACACGTGTGAGCCCAGTGAACACGCTACCGCTGTGACTACGACGAAATCACGCAGACGTGTCCACTCCGAAACGCGTGGAACACACCGACGTGTCGGCTACTAAAGCGGTCGACGCCTACGAGAGGGACGAACGGTCGACCACGAGAGCGTCGTGGGGGTCGTCGCGGCCCTCGTAAGCGACGGTCCGACCTCGTTCGGCCCGCTGTACGCCCGAATCGACCCAGACGCGCCGGAGGCCACCCTCCGGTCGGACGGGAGCGAGCGAGGCCTCCTCGAACAGGGTGCGGCACGGTCTCAATAACCGTGCGCAGAGGTGCGATCGCATCGTCCCGGTCGCCGGGCCGTCCCGGAAAAACGTCGAAAACGTCGCTGTTCGGCCTTTACCGTTGTAATCCACAAGAGTTAGTAGTGCCTTCGTCCTATCGATAGTGACTGAATGAAGGAAGAGAATCAAAATATTTCCAATCACGTAGCTAAGGAGACCCCGGAGGTCCGGGCGACGTACGACTGGGACTCAACGCCGCCGAGCACCGGCGTGGTCGAAGTGGTATCAAGCGCGACAGGCCGCGAGCCGCTGGCGCTTCCGCAGCTCTACGGCGCCATCGACTCGGACGCACTGGACACGCTGTTTCGTTCGAGCACCGTCGAGACGTCTCTCACCTTCGCGTTCGCCGACTGCGAGGTAACCGTCACGGGCGACGGTGAGGTCGTCGCGAAGCTGGATTCCGATCTCGACTCGGGCCGGTAGCTCCGCGATTTCGCAGAGCGCCGTCGCCCCGCCGGGGCGAGTTCGACAAGCGCGTCGGACGCGGTGCGTCCGTCTCCGCACAGTCCGTTTCTGCTAGCGGCCGGTCCGGACCGCGGCCGCGTAGGTCGCTCATAACAATCTCGTTCGCTGCGGTGTCCCCTCATATCCGATGGACACGGACTCACCGACCCCGCGATACGAGGCGTACGAGGCGGCCGTCGTCAGCGACCACGGGGGGTCGACCGAATGTACGATATTCCCGAGGGACGCCGACGACGACCGCCGAACGACCGCGTGGATCACCGCCCGCGAGGAGGCCTACTGCTCGGCGGCCTCAATGCGGTGACCACGTGCTCGGGACCTCGTGCCGACCGCTTCGCCCCCGTCTCGCCTTCCGAAGCAACTTTTCCTTACAACGTCCGAAGGAGCCGACCGCCGATCGGACCGGACACAGAACACGGGTTCGACCGAAGGGCGGCTGAGCCGGCCTTTCGTCCGCTTCAACAGGTGTATCCGGGGCACGCCCGGGATCGGGTCGAGTAATACCCGATTACCGTCGGGAACGGCCTAATTACTCAAGTTACCCGAGCTTAACGGCCGTGTATGGAAAGTTCCATCACAGAGGCCGACAAGCAGCGAATCGAGACGTTCGTGTCGACCCCGAAGTACAAACGCGATCCCGAGATGCTCGTCCCCGACGACGAGTAACGTCGTCGTTCGGCAGTCGTCGAACGGCGTTCAGCGGGCCTCTCGGACCGTTTCGCCGTCGACGAGGATCCGTCCGGTCCCCGTGACCTCGACGACGTGGTCCGGCGTCTCGAACTGGAGGCGCCACGAGTCGCTGTCGTGGCTCGCGAGGTTGCGGACCGCGTCGGTGGAGACGTGATTCTCCAGAGAGACGTCGAGCTCCTCCGGGTCCACCGATTTGACGTCAGCGAGGGCTCTCGCTATCTTTTCGGTGAGGTCAGCTGTCACGTTCGATCATTTCGATGTTCATAATCAAAAGTTTGTCCATCTTTCGCGTCGTCGATCGCACGCGGCGAGTCGGAACGAAATAGTGACTCGATTAATCAGAAATCTAATTTCCGTGACCACGTCGACAGTTGAGTCCCGTTCCCGGCGAGAGGCGCGGGAACATGTGACAGTCGTTTCGACGCCGCCCTCGGTCTCGTCGCGGCCGGACCGCGACCGGGCCGAGGACGCGATCCGGTATCGATCGGATCGACGCGTCGAGGCGGTGTCGGACGCGCCCCCCGCGGAGGACGCCGGATCGCCCCCGAAACGCAGCGCAGGGGTCGGCGGTCAGTCCGCGTCCTCGCTCTCTAACCGCCGGGTGAATATCGCCTTCAGCACGACCGACAGACTGTTCGTTTCCCCTTGTCCCCAGATGGCCGTCTCCGACCGCGGGTCGGACGAGGACGCGTCCGGTCCGGTAACGAGGGCGCTGACGAGCGTCTTCCGGCCGTCGATCATCAGCAGCCGTCCCGCCGACGTGTCCGACCAGACCCACAGGGACTCGAACATCGTCGCCCCGAGGATGTCGTCTCTGATGCGCCGTCGATCAGTTCGTCGTTGAGGAGGTCCTCGACGGTCATGTAGACGATCTCCTCGTCCACGTCCGCGAAGAACTCGAGGGTTCGCTCCGAGACGGCCCGCTGTCCGTCGACCGTCCAGACGCCCCGTTGTTCGGTTCCTCGGTCGGCGGGTTCGAGCTCGCTCAGCGCGGTCCGGAGGACGTCGACCCGGTGTCGGAGCTCGTGTTCGAGCGTCCGACTCGTGGTCTCGGCCGAGATCGCACGAAACCGTTTCGGCGACGATTGAAGGACATCGACGAGTCCCCTGTCGCGGAGCTCGTCTATCGCGTCGTACACTCGCGTCCGCGGGACCGCCGACACGCGACTCACGTCTCTGGCCGTTCCCGACTCCAGTGCGGAGAGCGCGATGAACGTCCGCGCGGCGTACTCCGTCAGACCGAACTCCGTGAGCTGCTCGACGGCTGTGGACCGCGGGTCTGCGATTGGCTCGTCGGTCATTGACATTGGTGAGTTCCGAACGGCCGGCCACCTCGAAACGAGGTGACCGCACCGGGCACGCAGCAGTTCGCGTGGTTGGGACACTCGAGTTAGCTGCGTGCGAGTACAGCAGCGGTTCCCAGACAGTTATTCTTTCTGTGATTAACTGAGTCACCAGAAGTGAGGCGAGAATGCCCCTTCCTCAAGGAGCGACCAACGGGAGCGAGTAGGGAGGGGATGAATCGCCGCACACCAGTACAAACCATTAACACAACATATCGATAATCAATAGACAGCGATGGAATACAGTCACCGCTACCATGCCTACCCGACACAACAGGTAGCGGCTGAACTAGACTACCATATCGACATTCATCGCCAAGCGTACAACTACACCCTGTACGAGTACGAGAACGTGGACGCCGACGACATCGGCTCTGCGTACAAGCACCACTCCCGACTCCCCGACTGGAAAGATGAGTTCCCCGTTTTCTCGGAAGTCAACTCGAAGGCTCTACAACGAACCGTCACTCGGTTCTACCAGAATCTCACTGGACTCTCCGAGCAGAAGCAAAACGGACGCAAGGTCGGGAAGCTCAACTGGAAGTCTCCGAGAGAGTTCCAGAGTATGACGTATTCGCAGTCTGGCTTCGAACTCAAAAACACGAGTGGCAGACGCGCGACGCTCTGGCTCTCCAAAATCGGAGATATCAAACTCCGCTACCACCGCGAGATCCCTGACGAAGCAGCTATCAAAGAAGTCACAGTGAAAAAAGAGACGACCGGTGACTGGTTCATCTCTTTCGGGCTGAAAACCGACGAGGCTGACCTGCCTGAGAAACCCGACGTGGACTCGCTCAACGCGGACAATAGCGTCGGCGTTGACCTCGGCATCCTCAACTATATCCACACGTCGGACGGGACGACTGTGGACTGGATCGACCTCGAAGACGAATACGAGCGTCTGTACCGTGAACAACGCAAACTCTCACGGAAAGAACACGGGTCAAACAACTACGAAAACCAGCGCCAAGCGGTTGCGAAGGTCAAACGCCACATCCGTCAGAAGGTGCTGGACTACCAGCACAAGCTCACGATATGGCTCGTCACAGAGTACGATGCGGTGTTCGTGGAAGACCTGAACGTCGCTGAGATGCTTCAAGGCGATGGGAACGCGCGGAACAAGCAGGCTGCGGCGTGGCGACAGTTCATCACTCTTCTGGAATACAAAGGTGAGCTGTACGGGACACACGTCGTACAAGTCGAAGCAGCGGGAACGACGAAAGAGTGTGCGACGTGTGGTGTGGAGACAGCGAAACCCATCTGGGTCAGAGAGCACTCGTGTCCGAGTTGTGGGTTCGAGTGTAACCGTGACGCGAACGCGGCGATGAACATCTTACAGAGAGGCTTTGCTGAACTAGGGCTGGGATGGCCCGAATCAACGCCTGTGGAGACTGTGCTCCCTACGGACACCACTCGCGTGTCTGCAAAGCGCGTCGTCGAAACAGGAAGCCCCACCCTCAACGAAGCCACGCCTGTGGCTGAGTAGGGTGGGGTAGTTCACCGTCACCTCAAAAGTAACAATACCTATCTGTCCTGAGGGAGAATCCACAGGCGAATTCCGGGGGGACCCGGAAGGTTGGGACACATGAACACATCAAACAACGGGGAGGAAGCGATTGACATCCTCCAGCAACTCGGATTAAAAGAGTACGAGGCCCGATGCTTCGTCGGATTAGCTCGGCTTGACACCGGCACGGCGAAGAAGCTCAGCGAGATCACGGAGGTCCCTCGGACCCGGGTGTACGACGCGATACGGGTTCTGGAGGCGCAGGGGCTGGTCGAAATCCAACACTCGAGCCCGCAGCGGTTCCGGGCGGTTCCGCTGGACGAGGCGACCGAGACGCTTCGCGACCAGTACGAGGAGCGCGTGGGGCGGCTCCAGAGCGCACTCGACGCCGTCGACATCGTGGGCGACGACGAGGAGTCCCCGACACAGGAGATCTGGGCCATGTCCGGTCGGGACGCGATCGAGAACAGGACGAACCGGCTCATCAGCGCGGCGAAAGAAGAGGTCGTCCTCGTCGTCGCCGACGAGACGCTCCTCACCGACGATCTCACCGAGACGCTCAACGGCGTCGACGACGACATCGACCTGGTCATCGGAGCCCTCTCTGAGCCGCTTCGAGAAGAGTTAGAATCGGCCGTTCCGCGCGCAACGACCTTCGTTTCCGGGCTTGAGTGGTTACAGGATCGAGACGTGCCGGCAGACGAGACGGGGATCGGGCGGCTCCTCTTGATCGACCGCTCGACGATCCTCGTGAGTTCGATCATCCCCGACAACAAAGCGGAACAGGCGATCTTCGGCGAGGGGTTCGGGAACGGTCTCGTCGTGATCGCCCGGCGACTCATGGCTCAGGGGCTGATCCCCGCTCGCGACCCGCAGTAGCGGTCTGACCCGCCGACGGTGTGGCGGCCGCGTCGCGAGGGGACTGTGTCACCAAAAATGGCCGACAGCGACTGTACACGGACGACGTCCGGCCTCCGACGCGAACGCCGACGACGGGCCGAACCCGTTCGTCCCGCCGAGCAACCCTCGCCCCGACGCGGCGGTTTAAGAGTCCCGAGCGACAGGGGCGAGTATGAGCGAACAGCAGCCGCGATCCGACGACGACGAGCGTCGTCGGCGACGGGAGGACTCGGACCGATTCGCCGGCGAGAAAGACGGAGACCTGCGGAGCCGAGACGTGACCGAGGGACCGGACAAGGCGCCACACCGGGCGATGTTCCGCGCGATGGGGTTCGACGACGAGGACCTCTCCTCCCCCATCGTCGGCGTGCCGAACCCGGCCGCCGACATCACGCCGTGTAACGTCCACCTCGACGACGTGGCGGACGCCGCGCTCGACGGCATCGACGCCGCGGGCGGGATGCCGATCGAGTTCGGAACGATCACCATCTCCGACGCCATCTCGATGGGGACCGAGGGGATGAAGGCGAGCCTGATCTCGCGAGAAGTGATCGCGGACTCCGTCGAGCTCGTCTCCTTCGGCGAGCGCATGGACGCGCTCGTGACGGTCGCCGGCTGCGACAAGAACCTCCCCGGCATGATGATGGCCGCGATCCGGACGGACCTGCCGAGCGTCTTCCTCTACGGCGGCTCGATCATGCCCGGGCAGCACGACGGCCGCGACGTGACGATCGTCCAGGTGTTCGAGGGCGTCGGCACCTACGCGCAGGGCGACATGGACGCCGAGGAGCTCGACGATCTGGAGCGTAACGCCTGCCCGGGCGCGGGCTCGTGCGGCGGGATGTTCACCGCGAACACGATGGCGTCGCTCTCGGAGGCGCTCGGGCTGGCGCCGCTCGGCTCGGCCTCGCCGCCCGCCGAGGACGAGGCGCGCTACGCGGTCGCCGAGCGGGCGGGCGAGCTCGCGATGGACTGCATCGAGAACGACCGTCGGCCCTCCGACATCCTCTCGCGAGAGTCGTTCGAGAACGCGATCGCGGCCCAGACCGCGATGGGCGGCTCGACGAACGCGGTCCTCCACCTGCTCGCGCTCGCGGGCGAGGCCGACGTGGACCTCTCGATCGAGGACTTCGACGAGATCTCCGAGCGCACGCCGAAGATCGCGAACCTCCAGCCGGGCGGGAGCCGCGTGATGAACGACCTCCACGAGGTCGGTGGCGTGCCGGTCGTCCTCCGCCGCCTGCTCGAGGCCGACCTGCTCCACGGCGACGCGATGACCGTGACCGGTCGGACGCTCGCCGAGGAGATCGCGGCGCTGGAGGAGCGCGGCGAGCTCCCGGACGACGACGAGATCGAGGCCGACTTCCTCTACAGCGTCGACGACCCGAAGGAGGCGGAGGGCGCGATCAAGATACTCGACGGCAACCTCGCGCCCGACGGCTCGGTGCTGAAGGTGACCGGCGACGACGAGTTCTACCACGAGGGGCCCGCGCGCGTGTTCGAGAACGAAGAGGACGCGATGGAGTACGTCCAGTCCGGCGGCATCGAGTCCGGCGACGTGATAGTCATCCGCAACGAGGGGCCTCGCGGCGGCCCCGGGATGCGCGAGATGCTCGGCGTCACCGCCGCGGTCGTCGGCGCGGGCCACGAGGACGACGTGGCGCTGCTCACCGACGGCCGCTTCTCGGGCGGCACCCGCGGCCCGATGATCGGTCACGTCGCGCCCGAGGCCGCGGTCGGCGGCCCGATCGGGCTCATCGAGGACGGCGACCACGTCACCGTCGACATCCCCGAACGCGACCTGACGGTGGACCTCTCCGAGGCGGAACTCGACGAGCGCCGCGAGGCGTGGGACGCGCCCGAACCCCCGTACGAGGGCGGTATCCTGGCGAAGTACGGCCGGGACTTCGCCTCCGCGGCGGACGGGGCAGTGACGAACCCGCGGCTCACGCGGGAGTTATAAACGGGACGGGCGGATACTCCGTGGATCTAAATACGCGGTGACGAGCTGGGGGGTGAGGCTGCGGTGCGGTTGCGGCCGGGTGGGACGCAAAGGGGTTCCGGAGGCGTTCGCCGCAGAAGATCGTTCGTTCGTCACTCGCCGCTGCCGACGTTCTCGACCGCTATCGCGTCGAGGCCGATTCGCTCTCCGCCTCATCTTCGTCGCTCACGGACTCGCCCCTCGTATCGCCGTCGAGCGTCACGGAGCCGTTAGCGGCGTTCCGCAACGCGTCCGACCGGCCGAACTCGCCGGGCGCGATGGCGAGCGTCCGGATCCCGTAGCCGTTCGCAGTCTCGACGACCGGCTTGAAGTCCGTGTCGCGGGAGGCGATCGCGAGCGTCTCCATCCGGCCCTCGGCCGCGAACCGCGCGGCGTCGACCGCGAGCTTCACGTCCACGTCGCCGCTCGTCATCACGACCTCGAAACCGCGGGCCTCCGCGGCCTGGATCAGCCCCGGCGTCGCGTGCTCGTCGAGATAAAGCCGGGCGGTCACCAGCGGCCCCTCCGCCTCGGCGGCCCGACGCACGTCGTCTAAGTCGACGTCGAACTCCTCGCGCAACACGTTCGGGCCGTCGACGAACAGCGCAACGCCGCCGGCGTCCGCGTCCGTCACGCCGTCCGGTCCGACCTCGCCGTCGGCGGTCGCCTCGCCGTCCGCGCTCGTCTCGCCGTCGGCGGTCGCCGCGCCCTCCGGCCCGTCGCCTCGGTCCATGGCCGGCCTTCGCCGTCGCGGGAGATAGGGATGGTGATTCCCTCGCGGCCCCTTCGACCCGTCTTCGATGCGCAGTCCGTCCACTAATCACCCGTATTCCTGCCGATTGTTCTGAAAATTTAACACCTTATATCGATATTACGACCTGACTCACGTCTGTAGTGGGTATACGCAGAATTGAAGTAAGGTGTTCAATAATAACGGAGTAAGATGTCACAATCGAACGCGTACACCGTTACTTCCGCACAGAACGATCATGATTGTACCACAGTACGTGCCCATCCGCGCAACGAGACGTTCCACGTCGTCGAGTACGCCGACGAGGACGCCCGCGAGCGCGTCGCGGACCTGCCGGTGGGCTCGGTCGTGAAGATGGAGCTGTCGCGCGCCGGCCGTCGGAGCAACGTCTGGTGCGCCGAGTCGGTCACGACCGCACGGACCGACGGCGGGACGAGCGGGGAGTAGAGAGAGCGGTTCTCGACACGGTATTCCGGAGCGTTCGATCTCTTCTATTGTGAAGAATCGCCCGCACCGTCGGATCGACGGGTGCCGGCACCGAAGCCCGCCTCACGGCTGCCCTCTGCGTCCCGCCCCGCACAGCACCTCACGCCTCACACCTCCCCAGCCTCGCGGCTCACGCTCCGCGGCCGCGCCGCTCGCGTTCGCCGCGTCCCTCGCGCCGCGCTCCTCGCGGCCGCTCGTAGGCACGCGCCGGTCGCACCGCATTTGACGGGCGCGACCGGAGGCCGAATTGAACGCCGTGTCGCCCTGTCGGACTGTCTCACCGCCGTCGTTTCCGCCGAATCCGTCCCAGCAACAGCGTCCCGACTCCCCCCGCGAGGCCCGCGAACCCCACCAGGACGACGCCGGTTGCGACCCCGCCGTATCGCGCGGCCGTCGCGTCGATCCCCACCCGGATCCAGCCGAGGTTCGGCACCGCGAACAGCGCCTTCCCGACGATCCACTCCTCCGGGACGACCGGGGCGATGCCGGCGCTCTGGTCGTACAGCCCGTTCGCGTCGCCGTGCGTGACGTACCCGTCGTACGGCGCCGGGCAGGTCGAAAGCTCCGCGCAGTCGGCGGCGAGGAGTGCCGGGTCGGCGCGCTTCGTCCAGTCCTCGCCCGCCTCGACGCGGAACGCCAGCCGGTGGAACACCGGTCTCCCCCCGGCGCCCGGAACGGTGTAGACGACCACGTCGCCCGTCCCGCCGAGGCGGGTCGGCGCGTCGGAGTCGGCAGCGGTCGAGAGGTCTCCCCACGGCGCCCGGTCGGGGGCCGTGACGACGACGAGGTCGCCGCGCTCGACGCCGGGCGCCATGCTGCCGCTCTCGACCGCGACGAACGGCGGCCACGTTCCGACGAGCGCGCCGACGAGGACCGCGATCAGCAGGACTGCGACCACGGGCGCGAGCGGACCGGCGCGAGCGGGTCGAGGGCTGCTCACGCCCGAGAGGGGGAGCGGCGTCCGCTTGAGGCTGTCGCCCGAGTCGGTCGTCGACGGGGGAGTCCGCGGCCGGCGCGGGGACCACCGATGTCACAAAAGCTTAGGTTCGTCCGGGAGAGGTGCGAGTATGACCGATCGGCTCCCTCCGCTTCACGAATCCCACGACGCGCGCGGCGCGAAGTTCACCGACTTCGGCGGCTGGCAGATGCCCGTCGAGTTCGACTCGATCCGCGAGGAACACGCCGCGGTCCGCGGGTCGGTCGGCGTCTTCGACGTCTCGCACATGGGCGAGATCGAGGTCTCCGGACCGGACGCGACCGAGCTGATGAACCGACTCACGACGAACGACGTTCGCGCGCTCGACCCCGGCGACTCCCAGTACGCCGCGGTCACGGACGAGGACGGCGTGATGCTCGACGACACCGTCGTCTATCGGCTCCCCGACGGCACCGCGGCCGGCGAGGGGGCGTCGTCGCTCGCGGACCTGGAGGCGACCCACGACGGCGACCTCGACGCGCCGAGCGGCGACCCCGCGTACCTGTTCGTCCCGAACGCGGGCCACGACGCCCAGATGTTCGATCGCTGGACGGCCCACCGGGACGAGTGGGACCTCGACGCGACCGTCGCCAACGCCACCGACGACTGGGCGATGCTCGCGGTCCAGGGCCCCGACGCGGCCGACGCGCTCGACGAGGCCACGCCCCGCGACGGAGTCGTCGATCTCTCGAAGTTCGAGGCGACGGCGGCGGCGGTAGCGGGCACCGAGAGCTGGGTCGCGCGCACCGGTTACACCGGCGAGGACGGCTTCGAGGTGATGTGTCCCGCCGGCGCCGTCGACCCCGTCTGGGCGGCGTTCGTCGACGGCCCCGATCCGGCCCAGCCCTGCGGGCTCGGCGCGCGCGACACGCTCCGAACCGAGATGGGGTTCCTGCTCTCCGGACAGGACTTCGACCCCGACGACGAGCCACGGACACCGTACGAGGCGCGGATCGGCTTCGTCGTCGAACTCGACGCGGAGTTCGTCGGCCGCGACGCCTTGGCGGCCCGGAAGGAGGAGGGCGTCGACGAGACGTTCGTCGGGGTCAGGCTCCTCGAGCGCGGCGTCCCTCGAAGCGGCTACGCGGTCACCGACGGCGATCTCACCCGCGTCGGGAAGCTGACCTCCGGAACGATGAGCCCGACCCTCGACGAGCCGATCGGTCTGGGCTACCTCCACGAGTCGTACGCCGACGCCGGCACCGAGGTGAGCGTCGTCGTCCGCGGCGACGAGAAACGGGCCGAGGTCGTGATTCCGCCGTTCCTCGACCGCTGAACGGGTCGACGCGACCGCAACCGCCGGGCTCCGGCGGCTACTATCCGACCGGCTCCTTCCGCTTCTCGACCACTTCCACGTCCGCGATCCGCGTGTCCGGATACCCGCCGTCCGCGTCCTTCTCGGCGGCCTTCACCATGTCCCAGACGGTGTTGAGTCCGGTCGTAACGCCCTCTAACGCCTCCATTTCACACCCCGTCTTCCCCGTGGTCTCGACCGCGACGGTCAGTTCGATCCGGTCGTCGTCGACGACGAACTCGGTGTCGACGTTCGTGATCGGGATCTGGTGGCACATCGGGATCGTCTCCCAGGTGTGTTTGACCGCTTGAACCGCGCCGATCCGGGCGGTCGCGAGCACGTCTCCCTTCTCGACCGCGTCCGCCTCGACCGCGGCGACCGTCTCCGGCGTCATCCGTATCTCGCCGCGGGCGACCGCGCGTCGGCTGCTGTCGGCCTTCGCGCCGACGTCGACCATCTGAACGTCGCCGGAATCGTCGGTGTGGGTCAGCGCGTCGGCGCGTCCGTCGCTCGCGTCGTCGGACCGGGCCGCTCCCTCGTCACTCATTACGCATCGCCTCCGGCAGCCGGTCGGGTAAGTCCGTCGCCACCAGTCCGTTCCCGTTCGCGTCCGCGGCGGCGTCGCCCGCGCGACCGACGGCGTAGGCGCCCACCGCGGCCGCGTGAAACGGGTCGGTCGCGGCCGCCAGCGCCCCGACCGTCCCCGCCAGCACGTCGCCGGTCCCGCCGACGGTCATCCCGGGGTTGCCGGTGCGGTTCAGCCGCACGTCGTCGCCGTCGGAAATCACGTCGACGGCGCCCTTCACGAGCAGCGCGTGGCCCAGGTCGGCCGCGAACTCCCGGACCAGTTCGGCGCGCTCGTCGGGGTCCGGCGCCGTCTCGCCGCCCATGTCGACGAGTTCGCCCTGGTGCGGGGTACAGACCAGGTCGGCGCCGGTGTCGACCTCGGGGACCGCCCGGAGCGCGTCGGCGTCGACGACGGCGCGCCCCTCGAACTCCGTCAGGAACTCGCGGACGAACTCCCGGGTTCCGTCCCCGTCCCCGAGCCCGGGACCGAGGACGACGGCGTCGCTCGCGGCCGCGAGCGACGCGACCCGCTCGGCGCGGGACGGTCCGACGCGGTCGCCGGGCAGCGCGCGGACGATGAGGTTCGGCGAGAACCCCTGAACCTCGCTCGCGACCGACTCGGGACAGGCCACCCGAACGAGGTCCGCGCCGGTCCGGAGCGCGGCGAGCGCGGCCAGCGTCGGCGCGCCGGCGTAGGGGCCACCGCCGACAACGAGGACCTCGCCGTTGTCCCCCTTGTGGGAGTCCGGGTCGCGGTCGAGCCCGAGCAGGTCGCCCGGCCCGGTGAACCGCTCCGCGGCGGTCGGGATCCCGATGTCGGCGACCGTTGTCTCGGCGTCGAGCCCGGCCAGCCCGGGCTTCTCGTCGTGGAACGTCACCACCCGGTCAGCGTCGACGGCGACGGGGTCGGTCGTCGCGTCGCCGTCGGCGGGGGCGGCGGTGTCGTCGGCCGAGTCGCCGGTCGGCTCGCCGGTGTCGGCGTCGATCCCGGAGGGGACGTCGACCGCGATCACCGTCGCGTCGCTCGCGTTGATCGCGGCGGCCGCGGTCCGTTCCGGTTCGCGGAGGCCGCCCGAGACCCCGGAGCCGAGCATCGCGTCGACGACCACGTCCGGGTCGTCGCCGTCGGAGTCGATGAGGTTGAAGTCGCGCGAGTCGGTGACGGTCTCCCGGGGGATCTCCGCGTTTCCGAGCGCCGCCCAGTTCTCGCGGGCGATGTCGGTCCGGATCGTCTCCGGACGACCGAGCAGGTGGACCGTGACCTCGTATCCGCCGAGAAACCGCGCGGCGACGAGCGCGTCGCCGCCGTTGTTGCCGCGGCCGCAGACGAGCGCGACCGTCGCGCCGGGCTCCGCGACGGCTCGCACCTCGCGAGCGACCGCGTTGCCGGACGACTCCATCAGCTGCTTGCGGGGCACGCCGAGCGCGGCCGCGTTGGCGTCGACGGCCGCCATCCGGTCGGTCGTGATCATGACCGTCCGTTCGGCCGCCCGGGGATTAAGCGAGGGGGATCGGGGCGCACCGGCTCCGAGGTGCCCCGGCGCGGCGGTGTGGCGCCGTTCCGCCTCGCTTCGAGGCGTGACGCCGTTCCGCCTCGCTTCGAGGCGTGACGCCGTTCCGCCTCGCTTCGAGGCGTGACGCCGTTCCGCCTCGCTTCGGGAAATGAAAATGTTGAAGCGGTCAGGTGGCGAACCCCGCGAGTAACCGTGGTATCGGCACTATACGTCGGCGCGGCCGCCCCGCTACCCTCCTCCCCGGCCGAGGCGGCCGACCCGTCCCCTCCACTCCGAGACCGCTGCGACCGCTGGGACCGACGCGACGGCCGCGGCCGATCGCGCCCCATCGACCGCCAGACGCCACTATGAACATCGGCTTCTTCACCGACAGCTACTTCCCCGGGATCGACGGCGTCACCTACACCATCCAGGCGTGGCGGGAGCGCCTCGAAGCCCGGGGCCACGACGTGTACGTCGTCTATCCCGCGAGCAGCCACGATCCCGACGACAACGAGATACCCGTCCCCTCGCTGCCGAACCCCTTCTACCGTCAGTACCGCCTGCCGACGTACCGTCGCCTGTCGACGCTCCCCGACCTCGACGTCGTTCACTGCCACGGCCCGGCGTCGACCGGCCTGATGGGGATCCGGTACGCGAAGCGGTACGGCGCGAGGTCGGTGTACACGCACCACACGCCCGTCGAGGACTACTTCGTCCAGGGGCTCAAGTCCGAGCGGCTCGCCGCGCTCGCCGGGAAGGCGTACGTCGCCTACGAGAACCGATTCCTGAACGCGTTCGACTGCGTCACGGCCTCGACCTCGCGGATCCGGCGGGACGTGGAGCCGTACCGCCTGCCCGTCGGGATCGAGATGGACCGGTTCCGGCCGCGCGAGGACGGCCGCGTCGCCGCGCTCGCGACCGACGGCGGCCCGACCGCGGCGGACGCCCCGGTGATCGGGTACAGCGGTCGGATGACCCACAAGAAGAACGTCGACCAGATCCTCCGGCTCGCGGAGCGGCTGCCCGAGGTGCGGTTCGAACTGGTCGGCGAGGGACCGGTCCGGGCGGACCTGCTCGCGGACGCGCCCGCGAACGTCCGGTTCCACGACTTCCTCCCGCGGGACGAACTTCCCGACTTCTACGCCGCGCTCGACGTGTTCGTCACCGCCTCCACCTGCGACACGCTCGGACTCTCGACGCTGGAGGCGAACGCCTGCGGCACCCCGGTGGCCGCCGCGGACGTGGCGCCGTTCGACGAGACGATCGGCCCCGAGAACGGTGCCAGATTCGCGCTGGGTGACCTCGACGACATGGAGCGCGCGGTCCGGGACTGCCTCGACGGGGACAGGGACACCCGCGCGGCCGTCCAGCAGTTCTCGGTGGAACAGACGATAGACGAGCTCGAGTCGATCTACGGGGTGACCGCGTAGATGGGCGCGGACAACGTCGACGCCTTCCAGCGGTTCATTTTCTCGGTTCCACCCCTCAGGATTCAGGCGGCCGCGCTCGTCGTTCTCAGCGCCGTGTACGCCGTCGGCACGTTCGGCGGAATCTGGCTCTTCACGCCGTTCGCGCCGGACCCGTCTCGGATCGTCCCGGTGGCCGCACTCATCTTCTTAGTCCCGTTCGTCGTCGCCGCGGAGCTGTTCCCTCGCGTCCTCGACGGCTACCCGCGGCCGTGGAGCTACTTCCTCGCGCTCACCTCGCAGTTCGTCCTGTTCGTGTACGCGCTGGTGCTCTCCGGCGCGAACGACGTCGGGAACGCCTGGAGCATCATCTGGCTCAGCTTCATCACGCTGTACCTAGTCAACATCCTGGTGCTCGTCGTCTCGACGGGCATCGACCGCTCCGACCGGATCCTCCTCGTGTCGCTGGCGGAGCCGGGGCTGCTCATCACCGCCTTCTACGCGCTGGGCGGCAGCGACTTCGGCTTCTCGACGTACCGCCACGTGTTCGCGTTCGCCTCGCTGCTCATCGCGGCGGGCTTCCTCGTGTTGGTCCTCGTGGTCGTCGACTACCTGATCAAGAGCAACACCGACGTCTCCGCGTTCGCGCTCACCTCCGGGCTCCTCCGGAACGACCGCGAGTCGCTGGACCTGGGCGTCGAGGCCCGCCCGTCCGTGGAGACGTTCGCCGTCGACAACGGGGCCCGGCTCACGGTCGCGGCCCCGTGGGTCCACCCCGGCCCCCTCGGCGGGTTCGGCGGCGGTCAGCTGAGCGGGAACCTGATCGACTCGCTGAACGGGGGTCGAGGGGACGGTGCGGGGCGCGATCCCGCCGAGGTCGCCGCCGACGGAGGAGCCGAGACCGCTGCGATCGACGGCGGGACCGGCGCGGCCTCGGACGGCTCGGCCGGGTTCTTCTTTCACGTCCCGTGTACGCATAAGGAGGACCTCTCGAACCCGGCGGACGCGGAGCGGATCCTCGACGCGATCGCGGAGCCGGAGCGGACCGAGCGCGCCTCCCGGCTCGTCACCGAGTCGTACGGCGAGCGGGAGGGGTACGCGGACGTGCGATTCCACGGCCGTCGGATCGGGGAGAAGGAGGTGATCGTCCTCCACGGCGAGGGGATCGACGACTACGACACCGGCGTGTTCATGCGTGACGTCGACCACGACGACGTGCTTTTGATCGACCAGCACAGACACGACATCCAGAACGGCCCCGACGTCGAGATCCAGTACGGCTCCGCCGAGGCCGACCGCCTCAAGCGCGCGTTCGACGACTTCCGCGACCGGCTCGCGGCCGCCGAGCTCGCGGACGACTACGCCGCCGGGTTCGAGGTGACCCGGACCGGGCAGGACGCGCTGGCGATGGTCGAGTCGGTCGACGGCCAGGAGGTCCTCTGGATCGGCGTCGACACAAACGGGCTCACCCCTGACGTGCGGGCGACGGCCGACGCGTACCGCGAGGAGTTCGACGCGGTGATCCCCTTCTCGACGGACACCCACGCGTCGATCCACGAGCTGGCGAACATGCGCGAGTCCGACACCGACGCGATCGAGCGCGCGGTCGACAGCGCCGTCGACGACGTCGCGCCCGCGACGGTCGGCTTCGAGAGCCGCCGCACGGAGCCGGTGAAGCTCCTGAAGAACGACTACAACGGGCTCGTGTTCAGCGTCAACATCCTCATCCGCCTCACGCTCATCGCCCTCGTGACGCTGTACGTGTTGCTCGTGCTGTGGCTCTTCTTCTGAGACCGGGGCGTTTCCGAGCGAGCGGTTCCCCGTGGCGTTTGTGCCCTCTCGTCGACGTGCCCGCACGGTCTCGCGAGCCCTCCTCCTCGGTACCGAGCGGACCCCGAAACGCGCGTTCGGAGCGGTCGCGGTCGTCGCCGCGTCGCTCCTCGTCACTCCAGCACGCGCACGCCCAGCGCGGACGCCGAGAGGCCGCCGATGAGCATCGGCAGCCAGTAGACGGCGCCGCGGAAGACTAAGACCGCGGCGGTGATCGCGGGGGCGGCGACGCCGGTCGTCGGGACGAGCAGGCCGACGAGCGCGGCCTCGATACCGCCGAGCCCGCCGGGCAGCGGCGTCGCGCCCGCGACGTACGACAGCGGGACGACGAAGACGGGGATCAGCGGCGAGATCGGGTGCCCGACCGCGGCGAACGCGACGGTGAGCGCGGCGGCCTGAAAGAGCCAGCCGACGAGCGAGAGCGCGACGATCCCCAGGAGCCGCCGTCGGTCGGTGCCGACGCGCTCGATGTCGGCGAAGAAGTTCCCCAGCCGGTCCGCCAGCCCGGCCTCGATCGTCTCGGCGTCGAAGCGGTCGAACCGCCCGAGGAACGGTCCGACGGCGCCCGGCACGCGGTCGACGACCGCCACGCGGTAGCGCCAGACGAACGCGATCGCCGCGACGATCGCGGCGACCAGCGCGACCGCGCTCGCGACGGCGAACCCGACGCGCTCGCCGATGGCGGTGGTGGCCGCGTACGACCCCACGCCGACGAACACGAGCGAGACGGAGGGGACGACGTTGAGCACGTCGACGCTCGCGATGCCGACGAGCCCCGTCTCGTACCGCGCCTCGCCCACCTTCGAGATGAGGGCCGCGGCGACCGGTTCCCCGCCCGCCTGTCCGAACGGGGTGACGTTGTTCGCGAAGGCGGCGCCGCTGTACACGAGGAACGCGGTCCGGACCGACAGCCGGACGTCGAGCGCCCCCAGCACGGCGCGCAGCATCAGGCTCCACGACGCGAGCCAGCAGAGGCCGAGTCCGGCGGTCGCCGCGACGAGCGCCGGGTCGGCGGCCGCGAGCGCGTCGACCACGCGCTGGACGCCGACGACGACGAACAGCACGGCGAAGAGGATGACGGCGCCGGCCGACCCGAGGATCAGCGCGCGCCGTTGTGAGCCGTTCATAAACGAGGTGACGCGGTAGCGAACTTGAAACGTCTGCTTCGTCTCTGCGGGGTGCGAGCCGTCGGCGGCGCCGGTCGTGTCGGAGGGGTCGGCGTCCGGAGCGACCGAATGAGAATACATACGTACCGGCGGGCCGACGACCCACCCAATGGAAGATCAGCGGTTCCTCGAGTCGGAGTGGGATTACTGTCTGGTGCTCGACGCGTGCCGGTACGACGTGTTCGCAGACGTGTACGACGAGTACCTCGACGGGACGCTCGAGAAGCGGAAGAGCATCGGCTCGTCGACCCCGGAGTGGGCCTACCGGACGTTCACCGGCGACCACGACATCGCGTACTTCTCCGGGAACCCCTTCATCAACGACCTGGGGATCCCGCTGAACGAGCTCAAGTGGGGCGCGTCCTGCGACTACGAGTGGACCGCGTCAGAGCACATCAGCGACATCCACGACGTGTGGAAGACCGACTGGGACGACGACCTCGGGACCGTCCCGCCGGAGGGGCTCGCGGACGCGTTCCACCGCAATCGGGACGCGGTCGAGCGCGCCGACCGCACCGTCCTCCACTACATGCAGCCGCACGCCCCCTACCTCTCGCGGGGCAAGGGCCAGAAGCTCAAGCAGATCCAGAAGGGGATCAAACGCCAGGAGGAGGAGGCCGAGGGCGGAAGCGACGACGACGGCGGGCTGCTCTCCTCGCTCAGCGACTCGGTCCGGCCGAAGATCGAGAGCCGGCTCGACGACAGCGAGTTCGCCCAGAAGGCCGGGCTGTGGCTCGAACTCGACCCGAAGGACCTCGTGAAGGACGGCACGCGCGTGACGGCGCTGTCGATGTACGAGGAGAACCTCCGGATCGCCTTAGAGAGCGTCTCGGAGCTCGTCGCGGAGCTCGACGGCGACGTGGTCGTCACCGCCGACCACGGCGAGGCGTTCGGCGAGGAGGGCGTCTGGGAACACCACATCGAGACGTACATTCCCGCACTGATGGAGGTCCCGTGGCTGGAAGTCGAGTAGCCGTCCGCACCGACGGCCACGGCGCGGTCGGCGCGCGGACCGGAGCCGCTCCCCACCGATGAAGGTCAGCCACTACTTCGAGTTCGAAGACCACGTCACCGGGGGGATGGCCGCCTCCGTCGACCACCAACGAAAGATGTTCGACCGGGTCGGCATCGAGTACACCACGGAGCCGACGCTGGACGCCGACGTGCTCCACTGCAACCTGATGGGGCCGCGCTCGGTCTGGTACGCGCGCCGCGCCCGGAAGGCGGGCGTTCCCGTCGTCGCCCACACCCACGTCACCGCCGAGGACTTCGGTGACAGCTTCCGGTTCACGAACGCGCTCGCGGTGCCGCTCAGGCCGTACCTCCGCCGTGCGTACGGGCTCGCCGACCGCCTCGTCTGCCCCTCAGAGTACAACCGCGAGGTGATCGAAGGGTACGCGGACGTGCCCGCGACCGTCGTCTCGAACGGCGTCGACCGCGAGAAGCTGACGGGGTTCGAGTCGCTGGAAGCCGAGTACCGCGAGCGCTACGACCTCGACCCGCCGACGGTGTTCATGGTCGGTCACGTCATCAAGCGGAAGGGGTTAGAGACGTTCGTCGAGACGGCCCACCGGATGCCAGACGTGGACTTCGCGTGGTTCGGCCCCATCGACCGGTCGCTGAAGGGCCGCGAGACGAAGCGGCTGGTCGACGAAGCGCCGTCGAACTGTACGTTCACGGGGTTCGTCGACGACATCCGCGGCGCGTACGCCGCGGGCGACGTCTTCTGTTTCCCGACCCACGAGGAGAACGAGGGGATCGCGCTGCTGGAGGCGATGGCGGCCGGGAAGCCGCTCGTCGTCCGCGACATCGAGACGTTCTCGTGGCTCGACGACGGCGAAGACTGCCTGAAGGTGGGAGACGACGAGCGCGACGACGGGACGGCCGCGAGCGCGGACGAGACCGACGCCCGCGGCGACGACGTGTCGGGGTTCATCCAAGCCATCGACGAGCTCCGCGACGCCGACCGCCGAGCGGAACTGGGCGAGGCCGCCGCGGAGCGCAGCGAGGCGTTCTCGCTCGACGCGATCGCCGAGCGGTACCGGTCGCTGTACGCGGACCTGACGTAGCGGGCGCCGAGGCCGAGCCGCTCGGCGGTCCGCGGAAACTTGCGAAAACCGCAGTTGGTATGTCCTCCCACCGACTCCGTAGAGGCAAATGACTCGAGTGAGCGTTATCGGCTGCGGGAACATGGGGGGCGCCCTGCTCAGGGGGCTCGCCCGCGCGGAGGGGTACCACCTCACGGCGATCGACCTCGACCCCGAGGCGCTCGCCGCGATCGAAGACGCCGTCGACGAGACGACCGAGGACGTGGCGGCGGCGCGCGACGCCGACATCGTCGTCCTCGCGGTGAAGCCGGACGTGGCGCCGGCGGTCCTCGACGACCTCGACCTCCGCGCCGACCAGCGGCTCGTGACGCTGGCCGCGGGGCTCCCCCGCGAGTTCGTCGCCGACCGCACCGACGCGTCGGTCGTCCGGATCATGCCGAACCTCGCGGCCGAGACGGGCGACATGGCGGCGGCGGCGACGAACGAGGGCCTCACCGACGAGGTCCGCGCCATGCTCGACGCGGTCGGGGAGTTCGTCGAGGTCGACGAGTCGCTGATGCACGTCTCGACGGCCGTCAACGGCAGCGGGCCCGCGTTCGCGTTCTACCTGATCGACGCGATGAAACAGGGCGGGGTCGAGAGCGGGCTCGACCCCGAACAGGCGGAGACGCTGGCGGCGCAGACGTTCAAGGGCGCCGCGGAGACGGTGCTGCGCGACGACCGGAGCGTCGACGAACTCATCGACGCGGTCTGCTCGCCGAACGGCACGACGATCGAGGGGATGGAGGTGCTGTGGGACAGCGACGCCGACGCCGCGGTCGGGGACGCCGTCGCGGCCGCGGAGCGCCGGTCTCGCGAGCTCGCCGCGGAGTTCGAGGATGCCTGAGGACGCGGGCGCCGACCGCGTGGGCGCGGCCGACGCCGACCGCGTCGCGGCCGCTCGGAAGCGGGCGGCCGCGGCCGACCGCGTGATCGTCAAGGCCGGGACGAACTCGCTGACCGACGACGACTCGCGGCTCGACCGCGTGAAGCTCGACAAGCTCGCCGCGGACGTGATGGACCTCCGCGAGCGCGGCACGGAGGTCGTGCTGGTCTCGTCCGGTGCGGTCGGCGCCGGCACGGGCCGACTCGACGAGGGCCCGGAGTCGCGCGACGGCGTCGACTCGATCGCGGAGAGCCAGGCGCTCTCGACGGTCGGCCAGGGCCTGCTGATGCGCCACTACACGCAGAGCTTCGAACGGTTCGACCAGGACGTCGCGCAGATACTCGTGACGGGCACCGACCTCGACGCGCCGGAGCGGTTCGACAACTTCACGAACACCGTCGAGACGCTGCTGTCGTGGGGGGTCGTTCCCGTCGTCAACGAGAACGACGCGGTGGCGACCGACGAGCTGCGGATCGGCGACAACGACATGCTGTCGGCGTCGATCGCGATCGGGCTCGACGCCGACCTCCTCGTGACGCTCACGGACGTCGACGGCGTCTACACCGGGAACCCGAAGCGCGACGCCGACGCAGAGCTGATCGAGGCGGTCGACGACGGGTACGAGCGGCTGCGGGAGATCGTCGGCGACGGCACCGAGACCGACTTCGGCGGCATCCGCACGAAGGTCGAGGGCGCTCACGACGTGAGCCGCAACGGTATCCCCGCGATCATCGCGGGGTCGGCCGAGCGCGACGTGTTAGCGCGGATCGCAGCGGGTAAGCCGACGGGCACGCTATTCGTGCCGGAGAGGGATGACGACGATGAGTGAGACAGACGCCGACACGAGAGACGACATCGAGGCCGACACCGACGAGCTGGCCCGGCGAGCCGAGCGCGCCGCCCTGCGGCTCGCGAACGCGGACGAGGCGACCCGGAACGAGGCGCTCCGGTCGATCGCGGACGCGATCCGCGACCGCGAGTCGGAGATCCTCGACGCGAACGCGGTCGACGTCGAGGAAGCGGAACAGCTGCTCGCGGACGGGGAGTACACGCAGGCCTTGGTCGACCGGCTGAAGCTCGACGAGACGAAGATCGAGGAGATCGCGTCGATGGTCGAGTCGGTCGCCGAACAGGACGACCCGCTCGGCGAGACGCTCGCGGCCCGCGAGCTCGACGAGGGGTTGGAGCTGTACCGGGTGTCGGTGCCGATCGGCGTCGTCGCGACCGTCTTCGAGTCGCGGCCCGACGCCTTAGTCCAGATCGCGGCGCTCGCCCTGAAGTCCGGCAACGCCGTCGTCCTCAAGGGGGGCAGCGAGGCCGCCGAGTCGAACCGCGTCCTGTACGAGGCGATCGTCGACGCGACCGCCGACCTCCCCGACGGGTGGGCCGCGCTGATCGAGGCCCACGAGGCGGTCGACCGCCTGCTCGAACTCGACGACCGGGTCGACCTCGTGATGCCGCGTGGCTCCTCGGAGTTCGTCTCCTACGTCCAGGCGAACACTCAGATACCCGTGCTCGGCCACACCGAGGGGGTCTGTCACGTCTACGTCGACGCCGACGCCGACTTGGAGATGGCCGCAGACGTCGCCTTCGACGCGAAGGTCCAGTACCCCGCAGTCTGTAACGCCGTCGAGACCCTGCTCGTCCACGAGTCGGTCGCCGAGGCCTTCCTCCCGGACCTCGTCGCGCGCTACGAGGACGCCGGCGTCGAACTGCGCGGCGACGAGCGGACCCGCGAGGTCGTCGACGTCGCGCCCGCGACCGACGACGACTGGGACACGGAGTACGGAGACCTCGAACTGTCGATCAAGATCGTCGACGACGCCTACGAGGCGGTCGAACACGTCAACGACCACGGTTCGAAACACACCGAGTCGATCCTCACCGAGGACTCCGAGACGGCGAAGACGTTCATGACCGGCGTCGACGCCGCGAGCGTCTTCCACAACGCGTCGACGCGGTTCGCCGACGGCTACCGCTACGGGCTCGGCGCGGAGGTCGGCATCTCCACCGGGAAGGTCCACGCCCGCGGCCCGGTCGGCCTGGAGGGGCTCACGACGTACAAGTACTACCTCGAGGGGGACGGCCACCTCGTCGCGACGTACAGCGGCGAGGACGCGGTCCCGTTCACCCACCGCGAGCTCGACGCGGAGTGGGGGCTCGGCGGGGAGTAGGGTGAGTCGTCGCTCTCAAGCCACCGCCTAGCCTTGGAGCAGGTTCAATACCTCGTCTGCGACATCGGGTTCGACGGCGACGACGTAGCGCTCGCCCGGAGTCAGCGTCGTCTCGGAGCGGGCGATCCGCCGACCGTTGGCTCCGGAGACGACCACCGTTCCGGCCGGGAAGCGGACCTCGGAGAGCGCCTTGCCCGCGGCGGGCGCCTCCTCCGCGACGCGGATGAGCATGATGTCGAGGTTCCCCGTCACGTCGGCCAGCGTCTGGACGTCGCTGCCGAGGACCTCGTTCGCGGCCACCCGAGCCCCGGCCCGCTCGGGGAACAGCACCGCGTCGACGAACCGCGTGTACGACTCGCCGGCGGCGCGGTCGATGCGGGCGACCGTCCTGACCCCCGGAGAAAGCTCCGTGGCGGCCAGACAGACGGCGAGGTTCAGCCCCGTCTCTCCGGTGAGCGCCGCGATCGCGTCTGCCCGTTCGATATCGGCCTGTTCGATGATGTCGGGGTTCGTCGCGTCGCCGCGGATCACCGTCGCGACGTACTCGTCGGCGATCTCGGAGACGATCCGCTCGTCGCGCTCGATGATCGTCACCTCGTGGCCGCGGTCCGCGAGGATCTCCGCTGTCTGGAAGCCGACGCGTCCGCCGCCCGCGATCACGACGTCGAGTGAGCTTGGCATTGGTTCAGTCCTCCGTCTCCGGGGTGATGTCGGTGTCGGTGACCGCCGGTCCCGCCTCCGGCTCCGCGCGCAGCCTGTTGAGGATGAGATACGCGACCCCGCCGAGCAGGATCCAGCCGGCGCTGAGCCCCAGCGCCAACGGGTCGGTCCGCAGCAGGTACTCGACGAGCACGCCGGTCAGGACCAGGTTGAGCGCGATGCCGATAAGCGGCGGCGCCGGGTAGAACGGCATCTCGTAGGGGCGGTGCATGTTCGGCCGTTCGCGGCGCAGCCTGATCGCGGCCACGTTGACGATGACGAACGACAGCAGGAAGAAGAGGCTCGACATGTTGCCGGCGCTCTGCGTCGGCAGCGCGACCGAGCCGAGCATCACCACCGCGCTGGCGAGGATCGCGACGAACGGCGTCCCGTACCGGTGGTGAATCTGGCCGAACGAGGGGAGCAGCTGCCCCTCGCGACCCATCGAGAACGCGACCCGGGAGGAGGCGATGACGACCGCGTTCAGCGCCGTCAGCGTCGAGAACACCGCGCCGAAGACGACGAGCGCGCCGCCGTTCTGAATGATCGGCAGGCCGGTCGGCATGAACGAGGTCGCCGCCGTCGCGATCCCGGCTTCTCCCGCCTCGGCGAGTCCGTCCGCCCCGAGCGTCCCGACGGCGACGGTCACGACGGCCAGGTAGACGACCACGGTCACGGCGAGGCTCACGAAGATCGCCTTCGGGATGTTCTCGCGCGGGTTCTTCACCTCCTCGGTGACGGTCGTGATGAGGTCGTACCCCTCGAAGGCGATGAACGTGAGCCCCATCGCCGGGAGGACGGCGGCCGCCCCGCTCCCCCCGGGGAACAACGGCTGGAACTCCGCCCCGGAGAACATCGGCGACGCCACCCCGAAGGCGACGAACACCAGCAGGATCGTCACCTTGATTATCGTGAACACCGTCTCCGCCTTCCCGCTGGCGGCCGTGGAGACGGCGTTGAGCGCCACCAGTCCGAGCACCGCGACGAACGCCAACAGAAACCCGACCGAAATCGCTCGGTCCACGATCGGGAGGGCGACGGCTCCGACCTCTCCCGGCGGCGGAACGATTCCGTACACGTGGAGGAGTTCGAGGAAGTTCGGGGCGAACCCGAGCGCGTACAGCGCCCCCGCGATCATGTAGGCGAACCACAGCATCCATCCCATAATGAACGAGGAGAGGTCGTCGAAGATCTCGCGGACGAAGGCGTACCCGCCGCCGCTCTTCGGGATCGAGCTGGCGAGTTCGGCGTACGAGAGTCCGGTGAACGCGGTGACAACGCCGTTCAGCGCGAAAACGATGATGGCCGCCGGCCCGGCGATCTCGGCTGCCAGTCCGGTCAGCACGAAGATTCCGGCACCGATCATCGCTCCCATACCGATCATCGTCGCGTCCAGCAGTCCGAGCTCGGCGTCCGGCGACCGAGTCTGGCTCCCGCTCATCGGTCGAGGGCCTCGTGTCCGGCGTTGTCCATCGTGCGCGTCGATCTGTACGGATTCGACCACTTCATTTTCGGGGGTAGTTCTCTTGATGTAGTAATCGTGGCGGGGTCTGATAACGTTTATCCGCCACGGGGGGTTCCGAGCGGCGTTCCGGCCGCGTAGGAACGTCGGGCGGATTAAAGTCGCTGCGCGCCGAGACGCGGCACGATGACCCGGACAAAGCGGTTCGTCATCGCCGGCGGAGGTCGGGTCGGGCTACGGACGGCGGAGAACCTCACGGAACAGGGCCACGAGGTACTGCTGATCGAGGTCGACGAGGAGCGCGTCGAGGAGTTGGCCGACGCGTATCTCGGCCCGGTGATACGCGGCGACGCCACGCGCCAGTCGATCCTCCGGCAGGCGGACCTCGGTGACGCCGACGCCATCGCCGCGCTCACCGACGACACGGAGACGAACACCGAGATCTGTCTGACGGCCCACTACCTCGAACCGTCGATCCGGACGCTCGCCCGCTCGGAGACGGCGACCGAGCCAGACCACGACGAGGTCGTCGACGCGACGCTGCTCCCGCAGTCGCTCGGCGGCGACCACGCCGCCGACATGCTCACCGGCGAAGGGATCCGGACGCTCGTGTACCCCACCGCCGACCTCGACATCATCGAGGTGACCGTCGCCGAGTCGGCCCCGGTCGCCGGGCGGCGGCTCGACGACGTCGCCCTTCCGGCGGGCAGCCTCCTCATCTCCACCGCGGACCGGGAGACGCTTGCCGGGCCGGAGACAATGCTGGAAGCCTCGGAGCGGTACATCCTCGCGGTCGAGTCGGACGTCGTCGACGAGGTTATCAACCTCTTCCGCGGCTGAGCGTCGCCCGCGGGACGGACCCGGTGACCGCGACGGTTCTCGCCGGGCACGTTCGTGGTCGAGTCACCCTCGACGACAACCTCGGAGGACGGAAACCGATGCGTGCCTCCCGTCCGATGACATCAGTACTCTCTCGTTCGAGAGGGACACCAGACGACACAAACCCGTACGCAACCGAGGGCGACCGTGATCGAGTCACTCCTCCGAATCGACGTCGTCCTCTTCGCTCTCATCGGCGTACTCGGCGGCGCACACTGTATCGGGATGTGTGGGCCGTTAGTGACGATGTACTCGAAGCAAATGACGCCGCAGCCAGACGGCGGGACGGTGACAGCCGACGACCGGCGTGCCGGTCATCTCACGACCTACGAGGTTCGCCAGCACTTCCTGTTCAACGTCGGCCGAGCGACGACGTACGCGATTCTCGGGACCCTCTTCGGCGCGCTCGGGAGCGTCGTGTTCGTTACCGCTGACCAACTAACACCGATCGCCGATCTCCTGCGGGGTGCTGTCGGTCTCGCGGTAGGAGGGTTCATTGTGGCGACCGGCGTTCGATATGTCATTGGCGGAAGCGGAGGCGATATTCGAATACCCGGCGTCCAGCGCGTTACGTCGTGGCTCGCAACGAGAGTTCACCGGCACGTCAACAGCCCGAGTATTGTCGGTCTCGGGGCCGTCCACGCGTTTCTTCCCTGCCCGATGCTGTATCCCGCGTATCTGTTCGCCTTCGCGAGCGGCTCTCCGACCACCGGTGGAATCGCTCTCGGTGCCCTCGGTATCGGGACGATTCCGGCCGTCTTCCTCTATGGGACGACTATCCAGTCGATCGACGTTGCCCACCGGCGACGCGTTCATCGGCTACTCGGCGTGGCGTTCGTCGTGCTGGGGTACGTGCTGTTCGCGCACGGACTGGTGGCACTCGGTGTTCACCTCCCACATCCGATGTTCCCGCATTACCAGCCCCTCGGGGGGGCGATGGGGCACTGACCGAGCACTGGATCCTTTTCGCTGGCTCGATACAGGCGATGGGTTCCAATCAACAACTACGATGCGGAAAACGACGGTAGCTGGCCTCCCTGAACCAAAGAGCTGTCACTCAGTTGCCACTCGTTCGAGGTCGTCGACGAGCCGTTCGATGTCGGTTCGCGGTCCCCGAGCGTACGCCCGCTCGATGATCCCCTGCTTATTGGCGAGAATGATGAGCCCGTAGTGCGGGAAACGATACTCCAGACTCTCGACATCGTCTGCGGGTCGCTTCTCGATCTCCAGACCGAAGTGCTCGTCGTGTATCTCTCGGGCCCGCTCGTAGGTCTCTGGGCGGAGGAAGTGCCAGTTACCCGCGTCGAGGTCGACCCCCTGCTGGCCGGCGTACTCGCGGAGGGCCTCGGCGGTGTCACGCTCGGGGTCGAACGTGGTGGGGAGAAACGCGACCCGGTCGCCGTACCCCTCCTCGGCGGCGGCCTCCTGCCCGCGACGGAGTCGGAGAATGAGCGCGGGACACACCCCGTCCGGACAGTTGGTGTAAAATGACGTCCACAGCACCGCGCGCTCCCCCTCGAACTGGGCCGTCGATATCTCCTCGCCGTGGATCGGGTCGGGGACGGTGAAATCGGGCATATTGTCACCGTAGCTCGGGAATGACGCCTCGCTGAGGTCCCGCTCCGGCGGTCCGAGAACGGTTCCTTCGGCGCCACTACTGCCAAGGACACCAAGACAACCGGCAGTGCCGGCGGTGACTCCCGCGAGGCCGGCTGTTTTACAGAAACTCCGTCGGTCCATGCGCTCACGTATCGGTCCCGCGGTCTTGAGGTATCTGGTGTGACCCTCGAACGCGCCACTCGCGTCCGATCCGGGCGGGTTCGGCCAGTCCGCTCCTCATTCGAAGAGGCTGTCGACGGTCCGAATGAACCGGTCGACGAGCCGGTCCGGCAGCGAGGGCGACACCGCCTCAAGCAGTTCATCCGTGCGGTCCGGGCGGGCCAGCGTGATCGTCATCGGGCGGTCGTCGGACTTCGTGACGATTCCAGCGTCGCTGAGGTTCGAGACGTGCCACGAGACCGTGCTCCGCGCGAGGTCCAACTCTGTAGTTAGGGTTTCCGGGCGAAGGGGACCGTCCGCATGGAGCCGCAGTACGATCTCGCGGGCGGTCTCACGTCGAAGGAACGCGAGCGCGCGCCGTTCCCACGGGTCGAAGGCAGGGTCGAAGTAGTGAGTTCGACCAGCGATTCGTTCGACGACCAACTCCTCGTCGTTCACCAGCCGTCGGAGGTGATACTGCGCCTGTCCGGTGGCGATGTCCAGGTCGCGTTCCACCCGGTTGAAGTGGACGCCGGGCGTCTCGCGGACGTGTCGTCGCACCCGATCCCTAGTCGTCGCCATCCTGAGTGTTCGCCCGTAATCGACTGAGAAATAAAACCTGTCGGGGCGTTCCACTCGCCCGGGAACCGTCACCCGTGTCTTCTTATCACCCCCAACGCATACTGGCCGGTGTCGTGATCGCATCGCTCATCTCGCGGGTCGTCCTCCCGGCGCTCGTGCCACTCACCGTCCAGGGGTCGCCCGTGCTGCTGGCCGTCATCGCGTGCGCCGGGATCGGAACCGGTGCGCTGTTTCTCGTGAGTCTCGTCGCGTATCGACGCCGCCGGACCGGCCGGTACCGACTGATCAGCGCCGCGGTCGGCGTGCTCGTTCTGCGGTCGCTGGTCGGTGCCGGGACCGTGTTGGGGATCGTCCCGATGCCGGTTCACCACTTCGTCGAACACAGCCTCGATTTCCTGATCGCCGCGATGGTTCTCTACGCCGTGTACGCGTACGCGCCGGGCTCGCTGAATGACAGCGCCACCGCGGACTGACTCGATCAGACCCGATCGTGATTGTGCCCGCGCTGCGGCAATCAGTGACCGCCTCCCTCCCGGTCCGTCCGGTTCGTCCGCTCAGTTTCCCGATTGCCGGATCCCTTCGATCAGGGTGCGGTCGATCGCTTCGTAGCCGAACATCTGGCCGCCGTGCGTGTCGATGAACGACTGGGCCTCCGCTTGGTCCGAGAACGGGTGGAGCGCCGGGCCCATTCCACCCATCACGTCGCTTTCGGCGACGTAGATGAGATCGGTCGCGTCGGCGAACGTCTCCGGTGCCGTCGGCGACGGCATTCGCGGCGACCCGTCGCGCTGCCGCACGGTGTAGTCGACGCGCGAGAAGTCGGTCACGTAGACGACGAGCGGCTCCCAGCCGCGGTCCAGCCGATTGAAGTGGTAGGGAAAGAGGCTGTGGACGAGGGTGTGGAACCACGCCGGGTTGCCCTCGTCCCGCGGATCGGCGTCTCGATAGAATATCTGCCCGTTCGCGCCGCCGTGGGGGCCGATCGCCATCCCGTGATCGGTGTCGAACTTTCCCTCGAGATCCACCGGATCGGGGAGCGCTTCCTCGGAGGCGCTCCCGCCGAGACAGCCCGCGAGTCCGGTGACCGCACCGCCGATCCCGGCGGCGACGACGCGGCGTCGGTTCATACTCACGTGTACGCTCACCCGATCATATCCGTTCTGGTGGGAACGTCGAATTTGCCTCACGCAACGATTGGGTGCGTTGATGCCGCGAAGGGAACGGACGACTCGAATTCCGATACGATCCGGCGACCGGATTCCTCACTCCGCGAACCGGAATCGGCTCCGTTCGATTACGGTACTCACGCGCTCCCGGAAGGCGAGCGTTCCGACCGAGGCGAGGCTTCCGAAGAGCGTCCACCCCGCAAGCGAGCCGACCGCCCGGCCGACGTCGACGACGTTCCCCTCCTGCGCGAACGAAACGCCGATCACGGTCTCGAAGACGAGCCCGCGGAAGGCTCCGTTCGGCGTGAGCGCGGCTCGTCCGGCGACCGCCGACGGGTCGGCACCGGCCATCAGCGACTGAATGAGCGCCAGGTCGCCCCCGAGCGTTCCGGCGAGGAACGCGAGGACCGCGACCGCGGCCGCGCCCCGCCGGCTCGTCGCTGCCGCCGACACCCACATCGACAGGGCGAGGAACGCCGCTCCGAACAGCGTGATCAGTGCGAGAAAACGGACGTACAGCAGCGGCGAGTCGACGCCCGCGTGGGTCGCGAAGATTCCGGTGTCAGGGGCGGCGGTCACCCAGACGTAGCCGCCGATCACGGCGAATGGGAGGCCGACGACCGCAACCAACGCGACCAGCCGTGCAAGTAGGACGCCGACGACGTAGCCCGCGACGCCAACTGAATGCGTCCGGATCACGGCGAACTCGCCGCTGACCGCGTCCGCCAACAGCGCCCGATACCCCAGCACGACCGCGAGCAGCGGCACCAGCAGCTCGGCCGGCAGGAGGAGGTCGACAACCGCCGGAACGAACCCCGTCGCGCCACCGCCGCCGACGGCGACCAGAAGCCAGAGCACGGCGAGTAAGCCGACCCCCAGGACGCCGTAGCCGGGCGTGCGCAGGACTGTCGCGAGCTCTCGCCGGAACACGGTCCCTGCGCCGGCAAACGCGTCGGTCACGCCGAGATCCGCGGTCATCGTTCGGATACCCCCGTCACGTGGACATCGCGGTCGCCGTCGTCGCCGGGCCCGTTTCGCTTGTCTTCGGCCGCCGCACCACTTCTCGCTGGGTCTGCGTCGTCGTCGGTCCCGGACAGGGTAGCGTCGCGTCCCGCGGCCTCGTACAGCGCCGTGGTCGTGTCGACGCCGTACTCGTCGCGGAGGGCGTCGAGGTCCCCGGCGGCCGCGACCCGTCCGCGGGCGAGCATGACGACGCGATCAGCGTGGGCATCGACGAGGTCGAGATTGTGTGTACTCACGACGACCGTCACGTCGTCGGTCGCGTGGGCGGCCGCAGTCCGGAACGCCCGCTCGCGCATTCCGGGGTCGAGCCCGCTGGCCGGCTCGTCGAGCACGACGAGCGGCGGATCGCCCAACATCGCCTGTGCGATGCCGAGCAGCCGCTGCATTCCGCCCGAGAGATCCTCGACCGGTCTGTCGGCGGCGTCCGACAGTCCGACCGACGCGAGCGCGGCGTCGGGGTCTCCGTCGACCAGTCGCGCGTAGAACGCGAGCGTTTCCCGAGCGGTGAACCCCTCCCGGAACGGGACCCGCTGGGGGAGGTAACCGATCGACTTCCCACTCCCGTCCTCGACGTTCGGCCGTCGGATCTCCCCGGTGATCGGGGGAACAGTTCCTGCGAGCGCACCGAGCAGCGTGGACTTTCCGGAGCCATTCGGGCCGATCACCACGGTGAGTCCCGGCCCGAACGCGAGTGACACCGAATCAAGCACCGGCACGCCGCCGTACGTCCGGGTGAGGTCGTCGACGACCACGCGATCTGGTTTAGCGCCGTCGACCGCCGACCCGGCATCGGGCGTCCCCTCCGTCGACGAGCGCTCGGTCATGGAGACGCCTCCTCGACCGCTGCCCGTTCGTTCGGCTCGGTACCCCAGTTCGGTCGCGTTGCGTTTCGGTCGTCCGCGGTCATGGGTCGGTCGTCGAGTTGCCGAGCAGCATGGCCGCGGTTATCGATCTGCGCCCGCCAGTCGGCGTGGACCGCCGTCCCGTTCGGGTCCGCGGCCGCCGCGACCCGATCGGGAGCGTACGGCTCCGGCGCCGGTGCCGGATCGATGATACTCCCAGAACGCGCTCCCGCGACGGTGCCACGGAGTCGTTCGAGAAGTTCGTTCACCGGCGACTCGCGGAGCGCGGCGACGGCGGGTTCCCGGTGGAGCGCGGCGTCGATCGGCCACGTCGGGCGGTAGGCGCGCTCGCCCGGCTCGTGGAGTCCCGCGTTCGCTCCCTCCCAGTAGTTGCCGCAGTCGCCGTCGGCCCACACGCGTAGCGGTCCTGCTCCCGCCCCGGCGTGGTGGTCATTCCCCACAAAGTCGTTCGCGACCACGCGGCTCGCGGGCACGACCGTCGTCGCTCGGGCGCCCACCTCGTTGTCCACGACGACGTTGTGCTCGTACAGCGAGCCGCGGGAGCTGGTCGAAAATCCCAGACCGTTGTGTGCGAGCGTGTTGTAACCGATGTACGTCAGCGTGCCGGATGACTGTATCCCAGCCGCCGAGCCGCGGACATCGTTGCCGACGATCGCGTTGCGGGCTGGCCGGGTCATCACCGTGATCCCCGCGAAGATCTCATCTCGGAACGAGTTGTCCGCGATCAGGGCGTCGCCGGTGTACATGAGATGGACGCCGTAGCGGTTCCGTCTGAACGTCGAGTTCCTGACGATCGACCCGTCGGCGCGGTGGAGGTAGATCCCGTCGCGACCGTTCGTGAACGTCCCGTTGGTGACCGTCACCCGGGACTCCATCCCGGTGATTCCCATGAAGCCGTCGTCCCACTCGCCCGTTCCGTTGACCTCGATATCACGGATCACCGCGTCCGATCCGTCCCGCAGGAGAACGCCGCTCGCGTTCGTATCGATCGCCACGTCGTCTATGAACAACCCCGGCGCGTTGAGTCCGCGGATCCCGGCGTCGCCGTAGCCGTATCCGAGTTGGATGTTCGTGTCCCACGACTCCGTCTCGCTTCCTTGCGCGGCCTCTTCGGCCCGTCGTCGGGCCGCTTCGGGATCCCGGGTCCGATTACCGGTGCCGTCGATCGTCAGTCCTGTGACCGCGACGTTCGGAGCCCGGACGGTGATCACCGAACCGTTCCCGCCGCCGCTGACGTGTGCGCCTTCGCCGGCGATCGTGAGGGGTTTCGTGACGTTGATCCGCTCCTCGTAGGATCCAGGCGGCACGACGACCGTCGTGTTCGGCGGGGCCGCGTCGACCGCGGCCGAAATCGTCTCGGCGTCCGCACCGACGGTTACCGAGACGGGGCGGTCGGCGGTTCGCTCCGCGGCCGTGACCCGTCTGTCCGCCACCTCCCACCGTTCCGGTGCCATCGCCCGCGCGACCGCCCCGGAGTCGACGTCGAACGACCGCGTCTGAAGCTCCGCCCAATCGACGGTTTCCCCGCCGTGACTCCCGGTGAACGCCGTTGCCGCGTCCCGAGAGGCAAACGGGATGACCGTCTCGCCGGCGGGCGTCCGAGCCTCGCTGCCGACGACGTAGACCGCTTCCCGGGCGGGCGTCCACGACGACGGTCTCGATTCGGCCGCCGTGAACAACCCCGTCTCAGTCGTCCCCGGTTCGGTTCCGTCGAAGGTTTCGACGTACGCGACGAGCGGATAGCCGAACCGACGTTCGGTGTCGCCATCGTCGAGTCGATCGACGAAGGATTCGACGCCGTTGTATCCGATGACGTACTGAAGCTGCGAGTAAAACACCTGAACGCGCGGGATTCGGCCCGAGTCGGACATTAGCGAGTCCGTCTCCGTAGACAGCCCGAGCTCGACGGTATCATCGTACGCGACGGGGTCGGGCGCGTTCGCCGCAGGGTCGGAGAGAAACGCTCCGGCGACGACGAGCCCGCCGATGGCCGCGAATACGGCAACCCAGGCAAGCACAGCCCGCGATCGGTCGCTGTACGGGTCGAGAATCGCCACGGAACAGGTACGCGTCGTCGGGATATATCTGATCTGGTTCGATTTTCGAATCTCGGTGTGAATTGTCTCATCGCAAAATCGGGTCTCCAGCACCGAACGAGAGGTATTCGACCAGATGGACGAAGACGGTCGTGGCCGTGGAATCGTCTGCCGTCCACGTCGAAAGGGGATCGCGTCCGACGCGGTTCCTGTACTGTGTGTCGACGCGGCCGCGAGTTTTCGTATAGCGATATATGATACATACGTTCGAATCAGAACAGATATGCGTCGTTCGTTACCCGACAGAATTTGCGGCCGCCGGCCGATCGGAAGGACTCCGGAATAATTACCCCCGCCGAATCCGCAGCGACGCTCATGGTCGACTCCGACTGGGGCGACTGGCTGCCGCGCGCTGTCGCGGCCGCCGACCCCGACACGGTGGCGCTGTGGTACCTGGGCTGTAACGGCTTCGCGGTCAAGGGGAGCGGGGGGACCGTCCTCTGGATCGACCCGTACGTCGGGACCGGCGACCCGCCGCGGACGGTCCGGATGATCCCGATCCCCTTCGATCCCGCCGACGTCAACGTCGCGGACGCGGTGCTGGCAACCCACGAGCACACGGACCACGTTCACGGCCCCTCACAGGCCCCGATTCTCGAGAACACGGACGCCGACCTCGTCGCGCCCGACGACTCGCTCGCGGTCGCGCGAGAGGAGGAGCGGTGGACCGACGAGTACGCGGTGAGCGAGGCCGCCTTCACGGAGGTGACGGAGGGCGACGAACTGCGGATCGGCGAGTTCACCGTCCACGTCGTCGAAACGCACGACACGGACGCGACACATCCCGTCGGCTACGTGATCGAACACGAGGCGGGGACGGTGTTCCACGCCGGCGACAGCAAGCCTTCCCCGTCGTTCACCGAGCTCGCCGAGCGGTTCGACATCGACCTCGGAATCCTCGCGTTCGGCTCCGAGGGGACGATTCCCGACGGGGAGACGGGCGAACCGGTCCGGACGAAGTGGTACAGCGACGAAAACGAGATCAGCGCGGCCGCGAACGACCTCGGGCTCGACCGGCTGGTGCCGACTCACTGGGACATGTGGAAGGGGCTGACCGCCGACCCGACCGCGCTCCACGACCACGTTCGGAGCTATGAGTCGCCGGACCAGCTCGAAGTCGTCGAGATCGGCGACCGGATCGACCTCTAAACGGGAGTCGAGCGGCCGTTTTCGCGGGATTTCGGTTATCAACCACGAAACGCGGCCCGTGGAATTTAAACCCCTGCTCCGGGACCGTGCGGGTATGAGCGAACGGACGGCAGAGGCGACGACGACCGTCGACGAGGACGGGATCCGCGTCGAGAAATCCTTCACGGACGACGCGTTCCCCGTGCCCGCGGTGAGGTATCTCCTCTCCTCGAACCGCGAGGACCCCGTACGGGTGCGCATCGTCGATCGGATTCCGGAGTCGTTCCCGATGGACCGGGTGGGGTTCCACCCGGAGTACGAGAGCGAGAACTGGACGGCGTACAAGGACCACCGGGTGGAGTTCGAGCGCGTGATCGACCCCGACGAGAGCGTCGAAACGGTGTTCGGGATCCGGGACGACGACCCCGACCTCGACGGGTTCCTCGGCACGCCGGTGATCGAACACGTGCCCGTCGGCGAGGAGATAGAAGACGTGCTCGGCGCCGGCGACACGGACGCGGTCAGGGAGGTCCTCTCCGGCGACCGCGAGACCCTTCCCGGCATGGCCGAATCCGACGATCTGCCGCCCGAAGAGCCCGATGAATCGCCCCCCCAAGCGCCTGAGCCCGAAGCGACCGGCGCGGATCCCGAAGGCGACAGTGCCGACGAGGCGGAGACCGACTCGCCCGAACCCCGGACGGTCACCGACGACGGCGCGGCGGCAGTGACCGAACACGAGGGCGCGCCGCTCGGAGCCGCGGCCGAATCGGAGACCGAGCCCGACGAGGACGAGCCCGCTGAATCGCCCGCAGTCGACGATTCGGAGGCCGTGGTCGAGGAGGTGGACGAGGGCGTCGACACCGAGGGAGGAGAGGAGGGCGTCGACACCGGTGAAACGGACGATACCGCCGGCAGTCTCCCGGGTGAGGGGGGTCTGGCGGCCGCGCTGGCGGCCGAGATCCGGACGGGCGCGGCGGACGAAGAAGACATCGCGACCATCGAGGAGGCGTTCGACGCGGCCGTTCCCCGCAGCGTCGACGTACGCATCTCCCGACTCCAGTCGAGCGTGGCCGATATCGAGGCGTACGCCGACGCCCTCGCGGAGTTCATCGACGAGGAGGGGACGGCCCGAGAGATCCTCGACGGCATCGACGAGCGCGTCGACGCCGTCGAGTCCGAGGTGGACGCGCTCGACGAGCGCGTCGACGTCGCGGACGAGGAGCGCGAGGCGATCGAGTCGGACGTCGAGCGCGTCGATTCCGCGGTCGATTCGACCTCGGACGCCGTCGACGCGGTCGAAACGCGCGTCGACGCCGTCGAGGGCGAGATCGAGGAGGTCGAAGGCGACGTTCGCAACGTGGAGGACGATGTCCGCGACGTCGAGGGCGACGTGCGGGCGGTCGAAGACGAGGTCGCGTCCGTCGACGAGACGGTCGAGTCCGTCCGAGACGCCGTTTCGACGGTCGAGACCGACGTCGACGACCTCACCGCGGACGTCGAGCGGATCGACGGCCAGGCGGACGCCGTCGCGGAGACGGTCGACGACCTAGGCGACGACGTCGAGACGCTGTACGAGGAGGTCGACAAGGCGGCGGAGCGCGCCGAAAACGCCGAGGGTCGGGCCGAAGACGCGGCGGAGCGCGCCGAAAACGCCGAGGATCGCATCGACGACGTGGAGTCCGGCCTCGACCGCTTCGACGAGGAGTTCGACGACCTGTGGGACGACCTCGCGGAGATCGACGCGCGGCTCACCGACATCGAGGACCGCCTCGGCGAGGACCTCGACGACGTGGCCGCCGAGTTGGACGAGATCAACGATCACCTCGACGAACTCGACGAGTTCCGAACTCGTCTCAACGAGGCCTTCGGGCCCTAATTCGACCGTTTACGACGATACACGACTCCTGTCGTCCGGCTCTGTCCGATCGGTTCCAAAACGCAATCCGTTTCACGCGCGCGACCCCATCTCGCCCAATGACAGATCCGGTTCCGGTCGCGGTTCCTCGCAAGGGACGCCCGCTCGAGGCCGTCTTAGAGCGGGTCGCGGCCGTCGCGGACGACGACCGCATCGACCGGCTCGCGGACACCGTGAGCAACACGCTCCGGTACGAGAAGGCCGTCACGAAGGGCGCGGTCGACGCCGACGACGGTCCCTACGAACGGCTCGCCGAGTACTCTGACCCGACGACGGAGGCGAAACCGGAGTTCACGCTGCTGCGCGACGACCGGAACGGGAAACCCCGCCGGATCGTCTTCGACGCCGCAACGGTCGATCTGGGCGGTGTGACGGTCACGCTCGTCGGCCGCGAGGAACCGTTTCGAGCGCTCCGGACCCACGAGTTCGCGCTCGGATTCGACTCCGCCGACCTCGTGTTAGAGGAGGTGGTCGGGATAAGACCGACCGGGCTCGGTAACATCTCCGACATCAACGACCGAATCGATCCGGTCGACACCGACGTCCGCGTCGTCGGCGGACTCGGTGACACGGTGTATCACACTCTGATGGGGCGCGAGAACGGCCGGGCTCCGAGCGAGACGTTCGACCGCGCGTTCCTCGTCGACTACGAGGGGCCGCTGTGTATCTCGCCCCGGTACGAGCGTCTCGTCACCGCGGTGCTGGGGACTGACGCGCTCGACGGCGTCGAGTTCGTCTATCCCGAGGCCGACGAGGAAGAGGAGGCCGCTATCGCCCGAGTCGGCCTCGGCGTGTACCTCACCGTCACCGGTTCGACCGCCCGCGAACACGGGCTCTCGGTCGGCGAACAGCTGTTCCCCAGTGAGACGGTTCTGATGCGCAACGCGGCCGAGACGGCGGAGTCGGTCTCGCGCGTGCTTCGAGCGCTCGACCACGAAGCCGCCGACTCGGAGATTCGCGTCTGACGCCGGATACGATATCGCGGGATGCGATATATGCGGTAGTGGTGAGACGGGCATCGACCCCGGCACGTTACCCCGTACTGACCGTCTCGATGCCGCGAGAAAACGGTAGCAGCTGATCGAGTCGTTCCGATCAGAGTGAGCGACCGACGATTCGGCTCGAACTCGCGCGGGTGTTTCGCACAGTTATCCACAAAAAGTATATCCGAAGATGTAGTACTAGATTTTCATAGTAGTAGCCCTAAATTACGAGATATTCAATACACGGCGGTCGGCTAAGAGCACTAGAAAAGAAGATAAGGTCACTTATCCGTAAATCTAGGATAGATTAAAGTCACACGCGCGAGAAACGTCGTTCGAACGATGGGAGGCGATCGACAGTCGGTGAAGACGTACGTCCCGACGGAACAGAAGGACGTCTGGCGAAACCACGCCGACGAACTCGACATGTCGCTGAGCGAGTTCGTCAGGACGATGGTACAGGCCGGGCGCAGGGGGTTCACGCCGACCGAGTCGGCGGGGCACGACGAACCCGCTCCCGAGGCCTCCGACCCCCAGGGTCACGACCTCGAAAGGCGGGTCCACGCGGCTCTCGAATCCGGGCCTCGTTCGTGGGACGAACTCGTCCAGGCCGTCGTCGGTGACGTGGAAGACGAACTGGAGGCGACGCTGGACGACTTACAGGATCGCAACCGCGTCCGATACAGCGGCCCGGACGGGGGATACGTGTTGACCGATGAGTAGCGCCAGAGCGGCTCCCGATCCGGACGACCCGATCGGCTACTTCCTCGAAGACCTCACGTATCACGGGAAGACCGACCGAACCAGAGCGGCGTACGAGCGCGTCCTCCGTCGGTTCGAGGCGTTTCTCGACGAGACCGAACCGAACGCCGCGACGCACCGGGACTGTATGTCGTTCGTCCACTCGCTGCGGGGCGACGCCGCCGACAGCACCGTCGCGACGTACGCGGCGTACCTGCATCGGTTTTACGGGTATATGACGGAAGTGGGCGCCTTCGACGACAATCCGATGACGCTGGTGATGGAGGAGATGGACGAGACCGTCGATAAGGACCCCGCCCGTCGCGACGTCTCGATCCCGGCGATGCGGTCGTTTGTCGCCGGGATCCGTCATCCCCTCCACCGCGCGCTCGTGGTGACGCTACTGAAGACCGGCATGCGGGTCGGCGAGTTGTGTAACCTTGACCTCCGCGATCTGGCCGTTTCCGACCCGGAGCTCGACGCCGCGTACGCGCTCGGCGGGCGCCCCGCGCTGTCCGAGCGACCGGACTCGATATTCGTGACCGCGGAGGCGACCGTCGGCGAGGAACTGAACGGCGAGGCGCGGACGGCCGCCAACAAGCGGAAGCGCGGGACGGTGATCCCGGTCGACGACGAGCTTCGGCGGACGTTGAAGGCGTGGCTCGCGGTCCGACCGGATTCTCCGTCGCCCGCGGACCCGTTGTTCGTCGGCACCGCGGAGGGATGGGGCGAGCGACTCCGGCCGCAGGCGGTCAGGCACGTCGTTGAGCGGTACGCCCGCAAGGAGGGCTGGTATCGGACCGGCGGCGGCGCCGACGAGAACGTTACGCCTCACTACTTCCGGCACTTCTTCACGACGCACCTCAGAGACAGAACCGGCGACCGCGGCGTGGTGAAGTACCTGCGCGGCGACGTCGCCGACGACGTGATCGACACGTACACCCACAACTGGGGCGATCAGGTCCGGGAGACGTACGAGGCGAACGTCTACCGACTGGTTTCGTGAACCAGCCGTCCCGTCGCGTTGGTCGGGTGTCAACGGATCAGGTATGTGTTGTCCAAATACCAACGTATCCTGTTCGCACGAGAACGCGTAAATAGTATTTCGCTATATCCAATTGCCCCAGTCGGTTCCATCAGCCGCGAACGACAAGACGCGAAGGAACGACCGCCGTGGTACCGTGTCACTCATATGTCGCGACGATCCGTGTAAAGACGACGATGGCGCTCCTCGAAGTGACCGCCGCTACCGGCCTCTCGGTAATGGCCGGAACGGCGGTCACAGCCCTCCTCTGTGTCGGGCCTCGACAGGTGTCGCGGGCGATGACCGATGTCGACGAGCGCATCCGCGGGGTCGCCCCCTACCTCGGGGCGGCGGTCGCGCTCCTCGCGGTCAAACAGCTCACGCAAGGGTATCGGCTACGCTTCTCTCGCGCGCTGGGCTGGAACATCACCGACGAGCTGTACGCGCTGGAAGGCGGGTTCGTGGCGGGCCTCCAAGACGTGACGCCGGAGGCGACGCTGGAGTTCTTCACCGTGAGCTACATGGTCGGGTTCGCGTTCCTCCTCGTCGCGGGACCGATAACGTACTTCCTCTCGGCGGGACGCCGACAGCGACACCTGAAGGAACTGCTCGTCGCGTACATGCTGAACTACGCCGTCGGCACCGTCTGTTACACCCTGTTCATCTCGTACGGGCCGCGAAACCACTTGGAGACCGTCTCCGGACTGATGTACCGGGTGTACCCGCAGACGCAGGACCTCACCGCGGCGGTGGCGTCGAATACCAACGTGTTTCCGTCGCTCCACACCTCCCTGTCGGTGGCCGTCATCGCGGTCGCCTGGCGCTCGCGACGGACGCATCCGCGCTGGACGCCCGTCGCCGCCGCGGTCGCGGTCGCCGTGGTGTTCTCGACGATGTACCTCGGCATCCACTGGCTCACCGACGTCGTCGCCGGCGCCGCGCTCGGCGTCGGGTCGGTGTTCGCCGCGGTGCGGATCGTGGACCGGGCGGAGTCGCGGTCGCTCACGGCTCGCGACGACACCCACGAGGAACCGGCCGGCCGGGCCGGCGACGATTAGGGGAACGACGGTCCTCCGACCACGGACCGCGACGACGAGGCCGGAGCGAGAGACGGCGGTCACCGCTTCCGCGAGCCCCGACTAGCCGGTGTTCCGAATCCCGATGAACGCGAGCGGAGAGACCGTTCAGACGGAGAGCGTCCGGACCGAGCTCGTCTCGGGGGTCACTCCTCGTCGAGCAGGCTCTCGACGAGGGCCTCGGGGTCGAACCGGGTGATGTCGTCGTACCCCTGTCCGGTGCCGAGGAAGAGGATCGGCTTGCCGGTGACGTACGCGACCGAGATGGCGGCGCCGCCCGAGGAGTCGGCGTCGGCCTTCGTCAGGATCGCGCCGTCGATCGCCGCGGCGTCGTCGAACTCCTTCGCGCGGTTGACCGCGTCTTGGCCCGCGACCGCCTCGTCGACGAAGAGGGTCATGTCGGGGTCGACGACGCGGTCGATCTTCTCCAGTTGGGCCATCAGGTCGTCGCTTGTGTGGAGCCGCCCCGCCGTGTCGCCGAGGACGACGTCGATGTCGTTCGCCTCGGCGTACTCGACGCCGTCGTAGATGACGGCCGCCGGATCGCCGCCCTGATCGTGGCTGATCAGGTCCCGGCCGAGCCGGTCGGCGTGTTCGCGGATCTGCTCGTTCGCGCCCGCGCGGTAGGTGTCGCCGTTCGCGAGGACGGACGAGTAGCCGCGGTCTGCGAGCCACTCCGAGAGCTTCGCGATGCTCGTCGTCTTCCCGACGCCGTTGACGCCGGTGAAGACGATGGTGACGGGCTTGTCTGCCTCGGCGATCCGCTGCTCGAAGTCGAACTGCCCGACGGCGATGACGTCGAGGAGGGCGTCGTGAAGCGCCGACTCGACGAGTTCGCCGGTGGTCTCGACCTGCTTGCGGGACTCGCCGAGCATGCTCTCGCGGACGCTGTCGAGGATCTGCTCGGCGACGCTCATCTCCACGTCGCTTTCGAGCAGCGCCATCTCGAGGTTCCACAGCGGCTCCTCTAAGTCCTCCTCCTCGATGATAATTCGCCCGGTCGCGAACGCCTTCGCGCGCTGGAAGGTGCTCGGTTCGTCGTCGTCCGAGGTCGTCTCGTCGGCCTCGACTGCGTCGGCTTCGGCGGCGGTCGCCGCAGCGCCGCCTTCGGGGGCCTCGTCGCTCGCGTCGGCGTCGCTCCCCGGGGCCGCTCCCTCCTCGGGGGACGCCTCCTCGTCGACCTCGGTCGACGCTTCGACGTCCTCTCGGAAGCCCGAGAGCTTGTCTTTCAGTCCGTCGAACACGGTCTGACCCTCGTCTTACTCCTCTCCGTCCTGCGTCTGCTGCATCTGCTGCATCTGCTGTTGCTGCATCTGCTGTTGCATCTGCTGGGCCTGCTGTTCGAGCTCGTCGCTCTCGGACTCCAGCTCTTCGACCTCCGCCTGCGTCTCTTCGATGCGGTCGTCGAGCGCCTCCTGCTTGCGCCGGAGGACGTCGATGGCGTCGTCCTGCTCCTGCTCCGCGGAGTAGTTGCCGCCGAGCGAGACGATGACCTCGTCGATGTCCTGGACCTCGGCGCGGAGGTACGCGCCGCCGCCGAGCGGGACCTGAACGGTCGCGCCCGTGTCGAGGGTCTCGATGGCCTCGACCGCGTCGTCGATGTCGGCCTTCTCCTCGCGGTAGTCGGCTATCTCGGCTTCGAGCGCCTCGATCTCCTCGTCGAGCGCCTGGATCTCCTGGGAGAGCTGCTGAAGCTGCTGTTGTCCGCCACCCATCATGCCTCGGACACCTCCTCGATGTCGATCTGGGTGCGCTTGCGGTTGTGCTGGCTCCCGACGTTGGTGTAGATTCGCTCGCGGGCGAGGTCCTCGTTTTCCGCCTCGACGTCCTTCGTGAACGGCTGATCGCCGTCTCGACTCTGGAACCGTCCACTCACCGTGTACGTACTCATGTTTCCCGATGTGGCAGGGACAGGGAAGTATCTTCCTAAAGGGGGACAGGCCGCCGCGTCGACGAGGGGGGCTTCCGAGCGGGAGATATTCCCAGCGGGGGGCCTTCTCAGCGGGGGACCCTCCCAGCGGGGGGCCTTCTCAGCGGGGGACCCTCCCAGCGAGAGGTCTCCCGAGCGGCTCCGCCTTCCGAGTCACCCCGAGAGATCCGCGCGCCGGAACCGAACGACGGCGAGCGCGACGAGGACGACCGTCGCCGCGAGCAGGACCGCCGCGCCCGTCGAATCGTACTCGCCCGATACGAGGACGGCGGACGGGTCGTAGTGCGCCGTCGGACTGAGATCCCCGACCGCCGCGTAGTCGGTGCTCGCCGCGACCGACTCGAGCATGAACAGCGCGAACAGCGCGCCGAGCGCGACCCGCTGAGCGATCCCCGGCCGCGAGACGAGCGTCGACACGGCGATGCCGAACGCGACGCACGTCAGGTGGTACGGGACCGCGAGCGCGTGGACCGCGACGAGCCGCTCGACCGCGATCGTCTCCCCGACCGCGAGGACGCCGACGTACGCGACGACCGGTACCACGAGGTTCAGTAGGGCGACGAGCGGCACCAGTCCGAGGAACCGCCCGATCACGACATCGCGGCGCGCGACCGGCGCCGACAGCGTGAGGTCCATCCGGCCGGAGGCGACGTCGCCGGCGATTGTCCCCCCGGCGAGGTACGCGAGGTAGAGGCCGACCAAGAGCAGCCACGCGAACTGGTAGAACTCCACCGCGAGGAACCCCTCGACGGAGGAGATGGCGATGATCCCGAACGCCTCCCGGACCGCCGGCGGAAACGCCTCGACGTAGGCGTCGAGGTCGACTCCGGACGTCGACAGCGACGGGTAGAAGGCCAAAAAGAGGAGTAGCGCCGCCGAGAGCAGCCCCGCCACCGCGAGCGACCCGCGGGCCCGGCCGGCGGCGTCGTAGCGCGCGATCGCGAGCCACGGCGCCGGGCGGTCGCTCATCGGGCGTCACCCCCCGATCCCGCGGTCGCGCCCCTCGACGCGTCGCTCCCGCCGCTGCCGGTCGGTCTCGGTCCGCCGCCCCCGCTCGGCCCCGGCACGTCGCCGTCGTAGAAGGTCATGAACGCCTCCTCGAGCGGGGCGTCGACGACGTCGAGGTCCAGCACGGTGTACCCCGAGAGCAGGTCGATCAGCGCGTCGTACTCCCCGGTCCACGTGAACGAGACGGTCTCGCCGACGCGGAGGTTCATCGCGCCGCGGACCTCGAAGTCGTCCCGGTCGACGTCCTCCGCGACGCGGACGCGGACCTGTTTGCCGCCGCGAGACCGGAGGTCCGAGACGGACTCGACCGCGGCGAGATGACCATCCCTGAGGACGCCGACGCGGTCGCACAGCGCCGCCACCTCGCCGAGGACGTGCGAGGAGAGGAGGACGCTCGCCCCGTCGTCCACGCGTTCGCGCACCAGGGCGGCGAACTCCTCTTGGAGCAGCGGGTCGAGCCCGGAGGTCGGCTCGTCGAGCAACAGGAGATCCGGGTCGTGCATGAACGCGGCCACCAGCGCCACCTTCTGCCGGTTGCCCCGCGAGAGGTCTGCGATCCGACGCGACTCGTCCAGGTCGAACCGGTCGACGAGGCCGTCGCGGCTCGACTCGCCGCGGAGCGCCGCCTGGTGGTCGAGGAACGCCGCCGCGGTGCGGTCGCGGTCGAGCCCCGGGTCGCCGGGGAGGTACCCGATCCGCTCCCGGGCGCGGCGCGACTCGACGGGGTCGGTGACGTCGTGTCCCAGGAGCGTTCCGCCGCCGCTCGTCGGGGACAGGAATCCCAGGAGCGTGCGGATCGCGGTCGTCTTCCCCGCGCCGTTCGGCCCGAGAAAACCGAACACCTCGCCCTCCTCGACGGTGAACGAGACGTCTTCGACCCCGCGGACGTCGCCGTAGTACTTGCTCAGGTCTCGGCACTCGATAGCGGGCATGCCGCACGCAACTCCGCTGGGGCTTATAAATGTGGGAGCCGGCGACGAACTGAAAACGGGGGAACGGAGGACTGGTTCAATCGATGAAGCCGAGCGTCTCTTCGATCCGGCCGAGTTCGGGGCCGGTCGTGTCCTCGCCGACGACGTACCCCTCGTCGGTGGCGACGAGGCCGGAGCCGACGAGCGGCGCGCCGTAGTTGACGGTGCCGAGGTCGGCGCGGACGTCGAGCGCCTCTTCGACCGCCTGAAGCTCCGACTCGGTCGACTGGGGGTGACAGAGCACGCCCGTGTCGTTGGCGACCGCCGCGGTGCCGACCGTCCTGACCCCGCCGAGGTCGCCGCGGGTGACGGGGACGTCGAGGGCGTCCTCGACCGTCTGGACCGCCTCGCGCGAGAGGTCCGGGTGGACGTACGCGCCGTAGTCGTTCGCGAGGACGACGTTGCCGGCGGCGTTGATCTCGCCCGGGAGTTCGGCGGCCGGGACGCCGGCGACGTCCGCGATCCGGTCCTTCTCGCGTTCGGTCGCGCGCGAGGAGACGAGCACGCCGTGCTCGTTACCCGTCGCGAGCGCCCCGACCGTGTTCGACCGTCCGACGGTCGTCAGCAGCGGCTCGGCGCCGAGTTCCGCCGCGAGGTCCTCGGCGAGGCCCTCGTCGACGTCCGGCCGAACCAGGAGGAGGTCGTCGACCGCGCGGGCGAACACGCCCACGTACGACGATCCGGTGAAGGTCGCCCGTAACACGTTACTCGGCGTGTTCGGCCTCGACGACCGGCTCGCCGTCCTCGACGAACCGAGCCGCGCGGACCCGCACCGTGCTGGGCGGGTTCTGTCGCCCGTTCGTCCAGACGGCCTCGTTGACCGAGCCGTCGATGATCACGTCGTCCTCGTCGACGGAGAAGTGCTGCGCGAGGTGCTGTCGCGTGATCTTCATCGCGTAGTCGGCGCGCTGCTGGACGGGCTTCTCCTTCGCGTCGCGGAGCGGGACGGTGACGACGCGCTCCTCGAAGTCGTTCGTCGACATTTACTCGTCCAGGTCGTTCCGGCGCCAGTTGCGCCGCTTGGGGTTTCGCGTCACGTTCATGTCCGTCTTCATCATGACCCACGCGGGGACGCGGGTGTTCTGGCGCTCCGCCTTCGCCAGACGCTTCTTTTGAGCCTTCGACTTGTCTCCCATAGTGACGCACACTTTCCGCGGGGCGCATAAAACCCCTTCCATACGGGTCGCCACCGGGCCGCCGAACCCCGACCGAGGCCGCCGCCGCGACCGCTACAGTTCCCGCTCGGCGATATCCGCGTAGATCCGGTAGCAGCGGTCGAGGACGTCCAGGCTCGCGCTCTCGGTGTCGGTGTGCGCCTGCCCCGGCTCGGAGGCGCCACAGACCAGACAGTCGGTCCCGGCCTCGGCGAGCCATCCGGCGTCGGTCGCGTGCGGCTTCGTGACGTGTTCGGGCGCGTCGAGGCCGCGCTCCTCGTGGACCGCGCGGGCCACGTCGAGTGCGGCGTCGGCGAAGGCCGCGTCCCCGCAGGCCATCGGCGGGAGGTCCTGATCGACGACGAGCTCGACGCCCGGCGTCGAGTCGGCGACGCCCGCCACGTCCGCGCGACCGCCGGGAACCGTGCGCTCGTCGACCGTCGCCTCGCAGCGCTCCGGGATGACGTTCCACGTGTCGCCGCCGTCGACGATCGTGACCGCGAGCGACCCGGAGACGTCGTTGCCGAGGACCGTCGCCCGCGGCGCGTCGAGGTCGCGGACCCCGTCGATCGCGTCGCAGGCGCGGTAGATCGCGTTCTCGCCCGCCTCCGGCTCCGAGGCGTGCGCGGCCGCCCCGTGCGCGACGAGCCGCGACCCGCGCCGGCCGCGGTGGGCGACGACCACGTCCGTGACGCCCGGCTTCGAGTAGTTCGTCGACCCCTCCGCGACGACCGCGCGGTCGGGGGCGAACCCGGCGTCGATGGCGTGGCGCGCCCCCTCGCCGCCGACCTCCTCACCGACGAACGAGGCGAGTATCAGCTCGCGGTCGGCGGGCGGCGTCGCGTCGCGGAAGGCGAGCATCGCGGCCGCGACCGACCCCTTCATGTCGGCGGTCCCGCGCCCGTAGATCCGGCCGTCGCGACGCTCGACGACGTACTCGCCGTCGAGGCCGTCGCCGGTCGTCTGCTCGGGCGCGGGCGGCACCACGTCGTGGTGGCCGACGAGGGCGAGCGAGTCGGCGTCCGGGTCGTCGGTCGCGCCGGCAAACGCGAGGACGTTGCCGGCGTCGTCGCGCTCGACGGTCGCGTCCGTCTCCGCGCGCAGCCACTCCTCGATCGCGTCGCCCGCGGCCGTCTCGTCCTCGTGGGAGGGGATCGAGACGAGCCGCTCGGTCAGGGCCCCGAGTTCGTCCATGCGCCCTCTGAAACGCCGCACCGCATAAGGGCGTCCCTCGGGGCGAGGGCGCCCTGACGTGAGCCGCGAGGGGCCGCGACGCGAGCGACGCGGGACGAGCGACGCGGCGCGCCCGAGCCGGCCTCAGGTCGTGAACAGCTCCGTGTCGTCTGGCACCGCGAAGAGTCCGAGCCTGACCCCGGCGTCGAGCCAGCCGTACCCGTACGAGTACGAGGCGAGCGCGTTCACCGGGTCGCCGTCCTCGCGGAAGTGCCGGCCGTCGTCGAGGTACGACTCGGCCATCTCCGTCACGTCCGCGGCGGCCTCGCCCAGCGGCGTGTCGGCCGGCGGACGGGGCTCTGCGACGGAGAGCGCGTCCGCGAGCATCCGCTCGTAGCGGTCCGTTTTCTCCTCCAGATCGGCGGGCATACCCGAGTGTTCCGACGGGCGGACAAAAGCGGCCGGATCGGACCGGGGGCGCTGTACCGCTCCCGGTCCCGAAAGCGCAACGCCGATACGCTCGGCCGCGAAACGGGGGTCCATGTACGAGGCCGTTCACGCCCACCCGGACGGCGAGGCGACCGTCGCGCGCCACGCCGCGACCGCCGCACGACAGGGCTACGACGGGATCGTGGTGCGGTCGCGCGACGCGCTGGATCCGGTCGATGGCGGCGGTGGACCCGGCGACGGCGGCTCGGCCGCGGCGGACCGCGACGAGAGCCCCGTCCGCGACCCGGACGCGCTCCGCCAGGAGTACGGGATCGACGTCGTCGACGCGGTCGAGATCGACGCCGACGACCCGACGAGCGCGTCGGGCGCGGTCGGGAACTACCGGTCCGACCGGACCGTGGTCTGCGTCGTCGGGGGCGACGACGCCCTGAACCGGTTCGCGGTCGAGCAGGCGCGCGTCGACGCCCTCGTCCGTCCGATGGCGGGCGGCGGGGACGTCAACCACGTCCTCGCGAAGGCGGCGCGCGACAACGGAGTTCACGTCGAGTTCGACTTCGGCCCGGCGCTGCGCGAGACGGGCGGGAAGCGCGTCCGGGCGCTCGCGGACCTCCGGAAGCTCCGCGAGATCGTCGACCACTACGACGCGCCGTACGTCGTGAGCGCGAACGCCCGCTCGCACCTCCAACTGCGCGCTCCGCGGGAGCTGGTCTCGGTGGGAGAGGCGGTCGGGTTCGACGCCGAGGCGGTCCGCGAGGGGCTCCGAGCGTGGGGCGACCTCGTCGAGCGCAACCGGGAGCGCCGCTCCGAGAGCTTCATAGAGCCGGGGGTCCGACGTGGCAGGTATGAAGAAGACGGTTGAGGAACACGCCGAGCGGTTCTCCGAGAAGGCGGCCGCGTACGACGACTCGAAGAGCGACGAGTACCACGCCTGCGCGAGCCTCGTGATCGACCACGCCGCGCCCGAGTCGGACGACGTCGTCCTCGATCTGGGCGCCGGGACCGGCGCCATCGCGCTCGCGGTCGCGGCGGACGCCGAGCGCGTCCTGGCGCGCGATATCAGCGAGGGGATGATGGAGGAGGGTCGTCGGAAGGCCGCCGACCGCGGCCTCGACAACGTGGAGTTCGCGTACGGCGAGTTCCGCGACCCCGACCTCGACCCGGACCAGCGGGTCGACGTCGTCACCTCGAACTTCGCGCTCCACCACCTCGCTGACGACGAGAAGCGCGAGGCGATCCGGGTGATGAGCGAGACCGGCGCGCGGCGGATCGCCCTCGGCGACGTCGCCTTCTTCGAGGGGCCGGACCCGGACGCGCCGTTCTACAGCCCCGAGGTCGACGACCCCGCGACCGTCGGCACGCTGGTCGAGGCGTTCACCGAGGAGGGGTTCGCGGTGACCGCCGTCGAGCGGGTCCACGACCAGGTGGCGGTGATCGTCGCGGAGCGGCTCCGCGAACTCCCGGCGTGAGGGTGCCGAGATGAAACACCTCCCGAAACACCTCCGCCCGCGGTGGCGGTACCTCGCGGTCGGGATCGAGACGTGGACGGACGCCGAGGTCGGCCGGCGCGCGTTCCAGCGCGCGCTATGGTACAGCGCCGGCAACCTCCTCGGGGACGCCGGCAGCGCCGACGCCGACCTCACGCTGCTGTCGTTCGCGCACGCGGACGGGACCGGCGAGGCCGTCGTCCGCGTCAGACACGGCCACGTCGACGACGCGCGCGCCGCCGTCGCCTGCGTGAGCGAGGTCGACGGCGAGCCCGTCGGAATCCTCGTCAGGGGGATTTCGGGGACGGTGCGTGCCTGTGAAGAAAGATATATGGGTCGCGCGACCGCCAGTTCGACACAGCGAGACGTCGCGTTCGAAGGCGCCGAACGGTCCGCGACCGTGCGCGGTGACGCGTGCGACCTGCGGGTCGAGTCGGGTCGCGTCGGCGCGACGACGTTCGACACCGAGTGATATCATGCAGGGCCAATCTCAACAACAGGCGTACGACCGCGGCATCACCATCTTCTCTCCGGACGGCCGACTCTACCAGGTCGAGTACGCCCGGGAGGCGGTGAAACGAGGGACGGCGAGCGTCGGGATCCGCGCCGAGGACGGGGTCGTCCTCGCGGCCGACAAGCGCGCCCGCTCCCCGCTGATGGAACCGGAGAGCGTCGAGAAGCTCCACAAGGCCGACGACCACGTCGGCGTCGCGAGCGCGGGCCACGTCGCCGACGCCCGCCAGCTCATCGACTTCGCGCGCCGCCAGGCGCAGGTGAACCGGCTCCGCTACGGGGAGCCCGTCGGCATCGAGACGCTGACGAAGAGCATCACCGACCACATCCAGCAGTACACGCAGGTCGGCGGCGCGCGCCCGTTCGGCGTCGCGCTCATCGTCGGCGGGATCGAGAACGGCGAACCGCACCTGTTCGAGACGGACCCCTCTGGCACCCCCTACGAGTGGCAGGCGCTGTCGATCGGCTCGGACCGCAGCGACCTCCGGGAGTACCTGGAGGAGACGTACGAGGAGGGCCTCACCACGGACGAGGCGGTCGGGCTCGCGCTCGACACCCTCGCGCGGTCGAACGACGGGGAACTGTCCCCGGAGGGCGTCGGCGTCGCCACGATCACCGTCGACGACCCCGAGTACGCCGAGCGGCCGACCGACGAGATCGAGGCGGTCCTCGAGGAGCGCGACCTGCTCCCGGCCGACGAGGACGAGGCGGACGGCGAAAGCGACGGGGAGTAGCGCTTCTTTTCCCCCGATCGCCGGCGGGCGTCCCGCCGCCGGTCGGGAGAGTTATGCCGTCGGAGACAGACCGGAGAGGCGTGCAGAAGACGGTACTCATCACCGGCTGTTCCTCGGGCATCGGTCGCGCCGCGGCACACACCTTCGTCGACGAGGGATGGACCGTGTACGCCACCGCGCGGAACCCCGCGGACATCGAAGCGCTCGGCGAGGCGGGCTGTGAGCTCGCCACGCTCGACGTCACCGATCAGGACGACGTCGACCGCGTCGTCGAGCGGATCCTAGACGAGGCGGGCGCGATCGACGCGCTGATCAACAACGCCGGCTACGGCCAGTTCGGGCCGATCGAGGACGTTTCGACGGAGCGGGTCCACGAGCAGTTCGACGTGAACGTGTACGGCCCGCATCGGCTGATCCGGGCGGTCCTCCCCGGGATGCGCCGCGAGCGCGACGGGACGATCGTCAACGTCTCGTCGGTCGCGGGCCGGGTATCGATGCCCGGCGGCGGCGTGTACAGCGGATCGAAGTTCGCCGTGGAGGCGATGTCCGACGCGCTCCGCAACGAGGTCTCGGACCTCGGCGTCGACGTGGTCGTCGTCGAGCCCGGCCCGGTGAAGACGAACTTCTCGAAGCGCGCACAGGCGGAGGCGGGCGTCGATCCGGAGGGTGACGACCGGGAGCGCGAGGCCGACGCCGGGGAGCGCGACGGTATCGACCGGACCGCCGCGTACGAGGGGTTCTACGAGCTGTTCGAGGACGCACAGCTGATCGGCGGCGACGGCCCCGGCGCCGTGGAGCCTGAGCTCGTCGCGAACGCCATCTACGACGCCGCGAGCGCGACCCGACCGCCGGCCCGAGTTCAGCCGGGAACGGTCGCCCGCGTGGGCGTCCTGGCGCGGTTCCTGCCCGACGCGCTGCTCGACAAGGCGTACGGGCTCGTCAGGAACGTCACGTCGTAGTCGGTCGCCGCTCTCACGGACTCCCTTCCCCGGCCTCGTCGTCGACCGCGAACGGGCTCTCTCCCTCTCGCCAGTCCCAGCCGGGGAGCCGCGTCTGGAACCCCGCCGCGAGCGCGGCGTCGAGGTCGTCCGCGCCGGCGGTGCCGGCGCCGGCCCGGTCCGCGTCGGCCGCCGCGTCCCGGTCGACCTCGGCCGTGGCATCCCGATCCACGTAGGGGTCCGCGACGTGGAACGTCGCCTGCGCGAGCAGCGAGAGCGGACGCCCGCCGGCTATCGTCGCGGCCAGCTCCCGGCCGAGGACCTCGTCGACGACGAACCCGGGGTAGTCGCCCGCCACGTCGAGGTCGCGGAGGAGGGCGACGCAGCCGGCGACGTTGACCGCGACCTCGCCGTCGGCGAAGACGGCGTCGACCTCGCGACGGTAGCCGTCGGGCGCGATCGCGTCCACGTCGGTCTCGAACAGTCGGCCGAGTCGGTCGCGGGTGTCGTTGATGACCGGGACGATCACGTCGGCGCGGTCGCGGACCCAGGCGTGTTCGTCGCGGACCGTCTGCGGCGTGACGCGCATGGCCCGTCTTGGGCCGGCCGAGGCTTGCCCTTTGCGAAGGCTTTTATAACGGCGGGGCAGTAGCGTGATCCAAGCGGGTTTTCGCTGGCTGTTCCCGCGCACGGAACCAGTACGGACAGTACTTCCACTATGCCTACCCCGTCACGGTCGACCGTTCGGCGACGAGCCACGGACCGGCGCGCGGACGCGTTCGACGGCGGCGGCGACCCCAACTACCCGCGGTAAGATATGAGTCAAGTCGACAAGCAGCTCGATACCCTGAAATCAGAGATCGAACAGGAGATCCCGAACGGCATCACGGTCACCGACGTGAAATACGAGGGCCCGGAACTGGTCGTCTACACGCGCGACCCGAAGCAGTTCGCCGGCGACGGCGACCTCATCCGCCGGCTCGCCTCCAAGCTCCGGAAACGAATCACGGTCCGCCCCGACCCCAGCGCCCTCTCCCCGCCGGCGCGCGCCGAGGAGGCGGTTCGCGAGGTGATCCCGGAGGAGGCCGGCGTGACTGACCTCGACTTCCACGAGGACACCGGAGAGGTCGTCATCGAGGCCGAAAAGCCTGGGATGGTGATCGGCCGCCGGGGCTCGACGTTACGGGACATCACCCAGGAGGTCGGCTGGACGCCCGAGGTCGTTCGGACGCCGCCGATAGAGTCCTCCACCGTCTCGAACGTCCGCGGCTTCCTGAAGAACGAGCGCGAGGAGCGCCGCGACATCCTCGAGCGCGTCGGCCGACAGATCCACCGCGAGGAGATGTCCGACGACGAGTGGGTCCGGATCACGACGCTCGGCTGCTGTCGCGAGGTCGGCCGCGCGGCCTTCATCCTCTCGACGCCCGAGACCCGGATCCTCATCGACTGCGGCGACAAGCCCGGCGCGGAGGGCGAGGTGCCGTACCTCCAGGTGCCCGAGGCGCTCGGCGCGGGCGCGGCGACGCTCGACGCGGTCGTCCTGACTCACGCTCACCTCGATCACTCGGCGCTCGTGCCGCTGCTGTTCAAGTACGGGTACGACGGCCCCATCTACACGACGGAGCCGACGCGCGACCTGATGGGCCTCCTCACGCTCGACTACCTCGACGTCGCCGCGAAGGACGGCCGGACGCCGCCGTACGAGTCCGCGCAGGTCCGCGACGCGATCAAACACACCATCCCGCTCGAGTACGGGGACGTGACCGACGTCGCCCCGGACGTGAAGCTCACCTTCCACAACGCGGGCCACATCCTCGGCAGCGCGGTCACCCACTTCCACATCGGCGACGGCCTCTACAACGTCGCGTTCTCGGGCGACATCCACTACGAGGACACCCGGCTGTTCAACGGCGCCGTCAACGACTTCCCGCGCGTCGAGACGCTCGTCTTGGAGTCCACCTACGGCGGCCGCAACGACTACCAGACCGACCAGGAGGACTCCGAGGCGGCGCTCAAGGAGGTCATCAACGAGACGTACGAGCAGGGCGGGAAGGTCGTCATCCCCGCCTTCGCCGTCGGGCGCTCCCAGGAGATCATGCTCGTCTTGGAGGAGGCGATGCGCGAGGGCGAGATCCCGGAGATGCCGGTGCACCTCGACGGGATGATCTGGGAGGCGACCGCGATCCACACCACCTACCCCGAGTACCTCCGCGACGACCTCCGCGACCGCATCTTCCACGAGGACGAGAACCCGTTCCTCGCCGAGCAGTTCAATCACATCGACGCCGGCGAGGACGAGCGGCAGGAGGTCACCGACGGCGACGAGTGCATCATCATCTCCACCTCGGGGATGATCGAGGGCGGGCCGATCATGTCGTGGCTCCGCCACATCGGCCCCGACCCGGACTCGAACCTCGTGTTCGTCGGCTACCAGGCGCAGGGGACGCTCGGCCGCCGGATCCAGAACGGCTGGGACGAGATCCCGGTCGACGGCTGGGGCGGCGGGAGCCGCGGCGACACGCTCACCCTGGAGATGGGCGTCGAGGTCGTCGACGGCTTCTCCGGCCACGCCGATCGACAGGGGTTAGAGAACTTCGTGAAGACCATGAACCCGCGTCCGGAGAAGGTGCTGTGCGTCCACGGCGACGAGAGCTCCGTTCAGGACCTCTCCTCGGCGCTGTACCACGATTACAACATGCGGACGTTCTCGCCGAAGAACCTGGAGACGTTCCGGTTCAAGTAGGCCGACCGGCGAGTTCGACCCCGCCAGCCGTCAGTCCTCGACTTTCCCGTCTCGCCGGTCGCGCTCGCGAGCCTCCGGGTCGCGCTCGGTCGGGTCGCCGTGCCCGCCGCCGCCCGGCGTCAGAACGGACACCGTCGTCCCGGCCGCGACGTCGACGGCCGTCTTCGCCGGGACCGCCTCGCCGTCGATCAGGTTCCGACCGGTCGCGCCGTCCTCGCCGCCGTCGAGCCCCCGCGGGGCGGTTCGGCGACGCTCGGTCAGCAGCGAGACGGTCGCGTCGGTCTCGACGGTGACGGTCCGTTCGAGGCCGAGACCGCCGCGGTACCGCCCGTCGCCGCCGCTCGACGGGCGCAGCGCGTACCGCTCGACCCGGAGCGGGTACGCCGCCTCCAGCGCCTCGACCGGGGTGTTGAGCGTGTTGGTCATCCCGACCTGAACCCCGTCCATTCCGTCTCTGCTCGGACGGGCACCGAAGCCCCCGCCGATGGTCTCGTAGTAGGTGAACTCGCCCCCGCGGTCGCCGACGATCAGGTTGTTCATCGTCCCCTGTCCGCCGGCGGGGATCGCGTCCGGTACCGCCTCGGCGAGCGCGGCCAGCGTCACGTCCGTGACGCGCTGGCTCGTCTCGACGTTCCCGCCGACGACCGCGGCCGGGGGGGAGGGGTCGAGCAGCGATCCCTCGGGGGCCGAGATGGAGACCGGTTCGTAACAGCCGTGGTTCGGCGGGATCTCCGGGTCGGTGACCGCGCGGACGACGAAGTAGACCGCGCTCTTCGCGACCGAGAAGGGGGCGTTCAGGTTGCCGTCGACCTGGTCGGCGGTGCCGGCGAAGTCGATGTCGATCGCGGCGCCGTCGACGGTGACGGTCACCGCGACCGGAATCTCCGCGTCGGTCACGCCGTCGCCTTCGAGCACGTCGCGCGCCCGATAGGTGCCGTCCGGGAGTTCCCGGAGCTCGCCTTCGACACGCTCGCGGGAGTAGTCGATGACGGCGTCGAAGGCGTCGAGGAGCGCGTCGCCGTGTTCGTCGAGCAGTTCCCCGACGCGCTCCTCGGCGCGCGCGTTCGCGGCGCGCTGCGCCCGGAGGTCCGCCTCGCGCTCGTCCGGCGTGCGGACGTTAGCGAGGATCAGGTCGCGGACGGCCTCGTTCGGCTCGCCGCCGTCGACGAGCCGGACCGCCGGGAGCCGGAGCCCCTCCTCGTATATCTCGCGCGCGCCGGGCGGCATGCTTCCCGGCGCGCTCCCGCCGACATCGGCGTGGTGCGCGCGAGACACCGCGTACCCGACGATCTCGTCGTCGGGCGCGACCGTCGAGACCAGCGTGACGTCCGGGAGGTGCGTCCCCCCGGCGAACGGGTCGTTGACGACGAACACGTCCCCCGGTTTCGGGTCCTTCTCGAGGACGACCTCGACCGCGTCCGGCATCGCGCCGAGGTGTACGGGGATGTGTTCGGCCTGTGCCACCATCCGGCCGTCGGCGTCGAACAGCGCCGTCGAGCAGTCCTGTCGCTCCTTGATGTTCGGCGAGTACGCGCCGCGGATCAGCACGTGTCCCATCTCGGCCGCGACGCTCTCCAGCTGGTTGCGGAGGATCTCCAGCGTGACCGGGTCGACGTCCGGGCCGGTCTCCGCGTCGCTCACGCGTCGCTCACCTCCGCCACCAGCGCGCCGTCGTCGCGGAGTCGCACGCGCCACGCGGGCGGGACGACGACCGTGCTCTCCGGCCCCTCGACCACGACTGGCCCCTCGATCGGTTCGGCGGCCGGGAACCGCTCTCGGTCGTAGACCGGCGTCTCGCGGCGCCCGTCCGGGAACACCGCCTCGCGCGTCGTCCGGGGGGCGTCGTCGTCGCCGCCGACCGACTCGATCGCCGGCGCACTCCGGGGGACGGTCGCCGTCGCGCGACAGTTCACGAGCTCGACGGGCTCGTCGGCCCGGTAGCCGTACGCCGACTCGTGGGCCGCCGCGAACCGCTCGCCGACCGCCGCGGGGTCGAACGGTCGCTCGACGTCGACGGTGAGCTCGAAGCTCTGCCCGGCGTACCGGCAGTCCGCGGCGTACTCCAGCCGCGCCGCGTCCGGGTCGCTCACCTCGCTCAGCAGCCGGTCGAGCAGTTCCCCGTAGACGGCGTCGATCGCGTCCGGGTCGACCTCGGCGAGCGGTCCCTGGTGCGTCCGCACCGCGTCTCGGGTCTCGTCGGCCGCGAGCAGCCCGTAGGCCGACAGAACGCCGGACGCGTGCGGGACGACGACGCGCTCGACGTCGAGGCCGTCGGCGATCGAGACCGCGTGCATCGGCCCCGCGCCGCCGAACGCGACGAGCCCGAACTCACGCGGGTCGTGACCGCGCTCGACGGTGACTGAGCGGATCGCCCGGGTCATGTCCGCGTTCGCGACGCGGTGGACGCCCAGCGCGGCCGCGACCGGGCCCTCCATCCCGGCCTCGTCCGCGAGGCGGGCGAGGGCGTCGCGGGCGGCCGCCGCGTCGAGCGACAGGTCGCCGCCGAGGTCGGTGTCCGCCCCGACGTACCCCAACACGAGGTCCGCGTCCGTGACGGTCGGCTCGGTACCGCCCTTGCCGTAGCAGGCGGGCCCGGGATCCGCGCCGGCCGAGCGCGGGCCGATCCGGAGCGCGCCCCCGGAATCGACCCACGCGATCGAGCCGCCGCCCGCGCCCACCGTCTCGACGTCGACCATCGGCGTGCCGATCGGTCGGTCGGCGATGGTCGCCTCCGTCGTCCGCTCGACCTCGCCGTCGCGGACGAGGCTGACGTCGCTGGAGGTGCCGCCCATGTCGAAGGTGATCAGCCCGTCGCGGTCGTCGGCGGTCGCCGCCGTCGCGCTCGCGCCCACGACGCCCGCGGCGGGGCCCGAGAGGACGGTCGTCACGGCGTTTCGCCTGACCGTGTCGGCGTCGGTGACGCCGCCGTTGGCCTGCATGATCCGCGGCTGCGGGAGGCCCAGGTCCCGCGCTCGCTCGGTGAGGCGACCGACGTAGCCGTCGATCGCCGGGCGCACGTAGGCGTCGACGACCGTCGTCGAGGTGCGCTCGTACTCGCGGAACTCCGGGAGCACCTCGTGGGAGGCGGACACCGGGACGTCGAGCGCGTCGCGCAGCGCGTCCGCGACGCGTTCCTCGCTGTCGGGATGCGCGTAGGCGTGGAGCAGGCAGACCGCGACGGACTCGACCTCGGCGTCGCGGAGGTCGGCGACGACCGACTCGATCGCCGCGTCGTCGACCGGACGCTCGACCCCGTCGACGGTCGACCGCTCGGAGACCTCGAACCGGCGGCGTCGAGGGACGAGCGGCGCCGGCTTCTCGGCGTCGAGGTCGTACAGGGACGGTCGGGTCTGCCGGCCGATCTCCAGCACGTCGCGGAACCCCTCGGTCGTCACGAGGGCGGTCCGCGCGCCGTCGCCCTCCAACAGCGCGTTGACGGAGACGGTCATCGCGTGGGAGAACTCCGTCACGCTCTCGGGGTCGATCCCAGCCGCCTCGCAGGCCGTCTCGATGCCGGCCGCGACGCCCTCGCTCTGGTCCGCGGTGCTCGGCACCTTCGCGGTGACGAGGTCGCCGCCGAGCGAGAGCGCCACGTCGGTGAACGTCCCGCCGACGTCGACGCCGATCGCTCGACCGTCCGTCTGTCGTCCGTCGGTCGCCCGGTCGCCCGTCGATCGTCCACCGGTCGCCCGGTCGCCCGTCGATCGTCCACCGGTCGCCCGGTCGTCCGTCGATCGTCCGCCCATCTACGACACCCCGACGGCGCCTCGGGGGCTCCGGACGCCGAGCGGCGCGGTGTCTCGGTCGCGTGGCATGGAGCCCCCTCGTTACCGGACGGACTTAAGCGCGTGCCGTCGCGCGCGCTCCGCTCACCCGTCGGGGTCGAACGTCCCGGTCCTCAGCCCCCGTCGGACCGGCTCGTGCTCCTGGTCCGTCGGAGGCGGCGCGGTGACGAGGACCGCCTCCAGTCGCGTCCCGTCGGCCCGGACGCCCCGGTCTTCGCCGGCGGGGACCGTGACCACCGACCCGGGGGAAACGGCATGCTCCTCGTCGCCGTCGCGGACGACTCCCTCGCCGGACCGGACGACGACGGTCACGTCGCTGTCGGGCGCGTGGACGGGAATGAACTGGTCCGGTTCGAAGTAGCCGCAGACCGTCTTCGATCGCTCCGTGCGAGACACCTCGCGGGCGGTGAAGCGCTGGTCGTCGTACTCGCGCTCGGCCTCGACGCTGGTCGCGGTCATGCCCCACCGTCCGCGTCCCGCCGGTACCCGCGTTGTGCCGAACATCTTCCCCGTCGACGGGGACCCGGTGACGGGGAACCGGCGACAACGCGCGTCGCGTCCGGCGACGGGGTACTCCCGCGCTCCGACGAGCCCGCGAACATCTTCGGGAACAGTCGGAGGGCGGCGGCGGTTCGTGATCCGAACATGGGCGCAGTTCCGGGCGGAATCGACGCGGCGAAGGGGCCGCCGATGACGGTGCCGCTTCGGCATTTCCTCGTCGGGCTCGCCCTCCTCGTCGGCGCCCTGCTCGTCGGGATCGGGCTCGTCGTCGAGAGCGTGCCGGGGCTCGGCGGCCTCGTCCACGTCCACCTCCTGCTGGTCGGGTGGGTGTGCGTGACGATCATGGGCGCGATGACGCAGTTCGTCCCGGTGTGGTCGGGGACGACGCTCCGCTCGCGGCGGCTCGCGAGCGTCCAGCTCGCGCTCGTCGTCGGCGGGCTGGTCGGGTTCGCGGCCGCGCTCGCGCTGGGCCGACTCCCGTGGCTCGCGGCGTTCGGGGCCGTCATGCTCGTCGGCTTCTGGGCGTTCGTCTACAACGTCGGGCGGACGCTCGCGACGGTCGAGGAGTTCGACGTGACCGAGCGCCACTTCGCCGTCGCGCTCGCCTTCTTCGTCGGCCTGACCGGGCTCGGCGTCCTCCTCGCGGCGGACCTCGGGTCCGGGTTCCTCGCCGGGGTCGGGGTCTCGCACGCCGGCATCCGCGGCGCGCACGTCACCCTCGCCGTCTTCGGCGCGGTGCTCACGACCATCTACGGCGCCCTCTATCAGCTCGGCACGATGTTCACGCAGACCGAGCTCCACGGGATCGACGGCGGGCTCCGCGCGGTCGAGGAGGTCGGCCACCCGGTCGGCGTCGTCGCGCTCGCGGCGGGTCGGCTGGTCGGCGTCGTCGCGCTCGCTCGCGTCGGCGCGGCCCTGATCTTGCTCGCCGCGCTGGCGTTCGCGGTCGTCCTCGTCCGTCGGCTCTACGAGATGCGCGTCGAGCGCACGCCGATGCACGCGCGGTACGCGGTCGTCGCGCTCGCGCTCGCGGCGTGGGCCGCGACCGCCGCGCCCGCGTGGCTCCGGTCGCCGACCGCTCCCGATCACGTCCTCGGCGGCCCCGGCAGCGCGCCGCTGCTGCTCCTCGGCGTGATCGGGTTCGTGATCCTCGGAACGCTGTACCACGTCGTCCCGTTCGTCGTCTGGGTCCGCCGGTACAGCGACCGGCTCGGCTTCGAGGCGGTGCCGATGGTCGACGACCTCTACGACGACCGGCTCGCGGCCGCAGACGGGACGCTGCTGTTCGCCGGGACCGCGCTCGTCGTCGCCGCCGACCTCCTCGCGGGCGCGTCCGGGACGACGCTCGGGGGCGGGGCCCGAGGACCGGCGCTCGCCGGGATGTCGCTGGTGACGCTCGGCGTCGTCGTCTTCGCGGTCAACGCGCTCTCGGTGATCCGCCGCCACAGTCCCGGCACGCTGGTCCGCGTCGCGCTCGGGCGGTTCGCCCCGCGCGGTGCGGTCGCCGGTGCGGACGCGAGCGACGGCTAAGCGAGTCGGTCGCGGCCGCGACGCGTGAGCCGGGACGAGGACCGCGTCGAGGCGAGCGTTTCGAGGACCGCGTCGAGGCGAGCGTTTAAGCGACCCCGCGATGAGCGCACCGTATGCGCGTCGCGCTCATCGCACACGACGAGCTGAAAGACGAGATGGTCGCGTTCGTCGAGACGCACGCCGAGGCCCTCGACGAGTGTGAACTGGTGACGACCGGCACGACGGGCAAGCGGATTTCGGAGGCGACCGGCCTCTCGGTGAACCGCCAGGCCTCGGGGCCCTTCGGCGGCGACCTCCAGATCGGTGCGATGATCGCGAGCGACCGGATCGACGGGGTCGTGTTCCTCCGCGACCCGCTGACCGCACAGGCCCACGAGCCGGACATCTCGGCGCTGCTGCGCGTCTGCGACGTGAAGGACGTGCCGCTGGCGACGAACGTCGCGTCCGCGGAGCTGCTGGTCGAAGGGCTGCTTGGCTCCGATTCTCTCGACTGATACCGGCGCCGGCGACGATTTAAGTGAGTCCGGCGAAGGAGGGAGTGATAATGGATCGCCCGGGGTCTCGGGCCGTCGCGCTGTCGCTACTGGTCGTCGTAGCGACCGCCGGCGTCGGCGCGGCCGCGGGGCAGACCGCGGGAGTGGAGTCGCTCGCTCAGCCGTCGGCCGCGGATTCCTCGGGCGGTCCCGCGACCGTCGGGCCGGGCGTCGACGCGAACGAGGGGATCACCCCGATCACGCGGTGTTTCAGCGGCGAGGGGTATCCGATTTCGATCGGCGGCGGCAAGGGAGGCGCGACGATGGCGGCGGTGATCCACCTCTCCGTGCTGACCGATCCCGCCGCAGGCAACGAGTTCGGTCTCGAAACCGCCGGTCGGCTCGGCGACGAATCGATCGTGACGCTCGCCGCGGGCGTCAGGCTGACCGCCCGGGAGGCGTTCGCGAACGGGGTCGACCCGTTCGCGGCGTTCGACGTGTTGTACACCTACGAGCTGCGACTGCCGATGTTCGAGGGCGCCGTCGGCGACGCGGAGTACGAGGACGACGGGTCGCCGATCGGGTCGAGCGCGGGCGCGGTCGCCTGCTGATCGGTCAGTCCGAGCGTTCCGAGCCGTCGCCGGCGTCGGATCGCGGCCGGACGCCGCGCACCAGCGCCAGCAACTCCCGCCGCGTCGCCTCGGACCCGTCGCCGGTCGGATACGCACCGCCGGCGAGCAGGTACTCTCCCGACGTCCACACCGCGAGCGGCGCCTCCACCGGCACCCGCTCGCCGTCGACCGCGCAGCGCCCGTGGAACACGGAAAGCGTCGCGCGCGACGCGTTCGGGTCGTCGACGTCGAGCGGCCTGTCGTCTCGGTGTTCGAGGCCCGTGATACGCCGGTCTGCGAGTCGGTCGCGGAACCCCTCTCGGGCCCGCGACTCGACGAGTCGGGTCAGGGCGGGGTTCGGTCCGGCGCCCGGCGAGATACGGAGTCGGCTCGCGAAGAAGAACGGGCGCGGCGGCGGCGTCTCGCGCTCGTACCGGGTCGTTCCCGCCGTGACCGACACCGGGCCCGCCTCGAAGGGACGCTCCGTGGTCTCCGCGACGAGCGTCCACCCGTCGAGGCGGTCGCGCGGGACGACCGGTGGCTCCATGGACGCACCTCTCTCCGGACGGAGATAAAACGGACGGCGACGGGTGGCGCGGTGCTCGGACGAAGGCGGGCCGTTCAGTGGTCGTCTTCGCGCCACTTGTGTTCGCACTCGGTACAGACGAAAAAGCGGGTCTCGGACTCGTCGGCCGCGCGGATCTGCTGCATGTACCAGTACGCCTGGTCGTTGTCGCACTCGGGACACCGGGCCGTCGTCGTCGGGAGCCCCTTGTCCTCGGCGTCGCTCACGTCGACGATCTCGGACTCGACCTGCGACTGGGTCGTCCACTCGTCGTCGCCGTCGTCGCGCCCGATCTCGGAGCCGCAGGAGCCGCACACCCAGTGGTCCTCGCCCTCGCCGGATTTCATCATGGAGCCGCACTCGTCGCAGAACTTCATGCCCGAACCTACCGCGGATCGTATATAAGCGGCGGGATCGCGGACGACCGAGAGCGTCCCCGAGACCCTCACTCGCCGCCGTCGACGTGCTCGGCGAGCGCGAAGCGGACGCGCTCTTCGTCCGGGCCCTTCGTCTCCCGGCCGGTGACGACGACCTCGCCGATGTCGGCCGTGTTCGCGACGTGCGTCCCGGCGCAGGCGGTTCGGTCGTAGGGGTCGTCGTCGCCGTCGGCCCCCGCGATCTCGACGATCCGGAGTTCCTCGATCGAGTCCGGGAGGAGGTCGATCCGCGTCCGGTCGGTGTCGAGCGTCGCCTCCGCCGTCTCGCGGTCCATCGTGTAGCTGGACACCCCGCGCCCGTCGTCGACGAGGTCGTTGAGTCGCGCCTCGACGCGGTCGAGGTCGTCGTCGGTGAACCGGTCGTAGGCGACGTCGATGCGCGCTCGATCGTGATACAGCTGGTTGCCGGTCGTCGGCGCGTCGAACTCGTCGAGCAGCAGCGCCGACAGCAGGTGTTGTGCGGTGTGGTATCGCGAGTGCGCCTCGCGGCGGTCGGCGTCGATCTCGCAGGTCACGTCGGTTCCGGGCTCCGGGAGCGCGGGCGCTTCGCCCGCGTCGCCCGCGTCGTCGCCCTCGGACAGCGGCTCGACCTCGTGGTGGACCGTGTCCGCCATTTCGACGTCGACGACCCGGAAGTCGCCGCCTCCGTCGACCGCCCGAATCGCCCCGGTGTCGTGGGGCTGGCCGCCGCCGGTCGGATAGAAGTGGGTCCGGTCGAGGACGAGCCGGTCCGGATTCGAGAGGACGCGCTCGACGGTCGCCTCGAACGTCGTCACCGCGTCGTCCGCGAGGTAGAGTCGCTCGGTCACGGGTGCGGGAACGGTCGCCGGCGAGAAATATGTACGGTTCCACGAGGGGCCGATCGCCGTGCGGAGCCGTCGGGCGGTCGTCGACCGCCGAAGGTCCCGTCTCGGGCTATCGCGACTGATAGCCGGGTGTCCACGTTTATGAGCGGCTCGGACCTACGGAGGGGCATGGAACGAGGAGAGCGGGGAGCGCCGACCGAGCGCGCGCAGAGCGAGGTGCTCGGCACGGTGCTGCTGTTGGGGTTGACGGTCGCGGTCGTCGGCACCACGGTCGCGCTCGGCGGCGCCGCGCTCGACGACGCCCAGCGGACCGCGGACCTCCAGCGCGTCGAGGGGGCGATGACGCAGCTGGACTCGAAGGCCAGCCTCGTCGCGCACGGGGGGTCGCCGTCGCAGCGGGTCCGGGTGGACGTCGGCCGGAGCGCCGGCCTCCGCGTCGACGAGGGCGCCGGCTGGCTGCGGATCGAGGTGAGCGGCGGCGAGAACGGGACGTACGCGAACCGGATCGCGCTCGGCGCGATCGTTTACGAGCGCGGCGGCAGCACCGTCGCGTATCAGGGCGGCGGCGTGTGGCGCTCGAACGGCGACGGCGGCTCGGAGATGGTGTCGCCGCCGGAGTTCCACTACCGCGGGACCGACGGGCCCGAGACGCTCACGCTCCCGCTGGTGACGATCGAGAACGGGTCGGGGCGGCTGGGCGACACCGTTCGGATCACCGAGAGCGCGTCCGGCGCCGCGTCGGTGTTCCCGAACGCGGACTACGGGAACCCGCTCTCCGACAGCAACGTGACCGTCGAGATTACGGTTCAAAGCGAGTACGCCGACGCGTGGGGGCGGTTCTTCGAGTCGCGGACGAACGCGGCGGTGGCCGAACTCGACGACGACCGGGTGCGGATTCTGCTCCGCACCGCGACCGTCCACCCGACGCTCAGCGCGAGCGTCTCGGCGACGGGGCGCTCCGAGCTCCAGATGGGGGACGTCGACTGGCTGTACGCCGACAGCTACAACTCGAGTAACGGGACCTACGGCTCCCAGACGCCCGGCGACGGCGCGAGCATCCAGACCCGGGGCGACTTCGCGCTCACTAAGGGCGGCGGCGGAAACACCGAGACGGTCAGAATTCGCGGAAACCTGACGGCCGAGTCGTACAACATTCCGCCCGGACAGTCGGCCAAGCTGAACGTCAGCGGCGAGCGCCGTATCGAGACCGCGTTCGACCAGCTCGCACCGGTCGAGGGCGGGATCAGACAGCGGATCGACGGCGTGAGAGAGCGGAACCTCGCGGACAACGCGCCGAATCAGTCGACGGGCATCGATCTGTCGGGCGACGAGACGCTGACGATCGACGAGAACACGTACGTCGACGGCGACGTCTCCGTCTCCGAGCGCGCGACGCTCCGGGTCACCGACGGAGCGACGATTCACGTCGCCGGCTCGGTGACGGTCGAGGGCGACGAGACGGCGACGCTCGACGTCGAGACCGGGAGCGGGAACGTCACGGTGCTGGTCGACGAGGGGCTCGATCTGAGCGGTAGCGCCTCGGTCAGGGCCTCCGGCGGCGGGCGTGCGGAACTGTACGTCGACGACTCGATCACCGTTCAGGGCACGGCCTCGATAGCGACGGCTGAGAACACCCGGCTCGACATCTACAACACCGGCGATATCGACCTGAACGGACAGGTGACGGTCGCTGCCGACGGCGACGTGGCGAGCAACCTCTGGCTGTATTCGAGCGGCGACGAAGTGGAGATGGCCGGCGGGGAAGACGACGGCGACCGGATCCGGTTCACCGGCGTGTTCTACGCCCCGCAAAGCGACGTGGAACTGGAAGACGGGATGACGATCAAGGGGTCGTTCACCTTCCGGCGGTTCTCGTTCGACGACGGCGACATCGAGATCCACTACGACGAGGCGCTGCGCACGCACCAACCGTTCGACGGCGAGACGGTCCCCGTCGTGAGCTACCTCCACGTCTCCACGCACGGCGTGGTCGTGGAGTCGGACTGAGTTCGGAACCCGTCTCGCTCGCCTTCATCGGCTCAGTCGGAGAACTCGACGCGCGCGACGGTCCGATGGAGGACGAACCGGTCGTAGCGGTCGGCGACGAACGTTACGGCGAGGTCCGACGGTCCGTTCGTCGTCACCGAGATCCGGTCGTGGTCGGCCGCGAGGTCGCGGTAGTAACGCTCCCAGACGGTCGCCTGCGTGGAGTTAATAGTCAGCGTGACGTTCGCGGCGGCGGTCCGGTCGTCGACGGCGACCGCTCGGGCCGTGCGCTCCCCGACGACGAGAACCGTTCGCTCGCCGCTCGCCGTCTGCGGCGGACCGGAGAGCCCGTACAGTGAGTAGACGATCGTCTCGCCGACGAGCAGGTCGGGCTCTCTGATCATGACGCCGTTGTCGCCTTGCATCCGGAACACCGCGCCGTTCTCGTAGACGATGCGGGTGTCGCCGGCGCCGCGATACGTGAGCGATCCCCGTTCGGTGACCGGGCCCTCCATGCCGCTGCCGTTGAGTCGGAACTCGGACGCCGATTCGAACGCGAGCTCGCCACCGCCGAGTCGGAGTTCCGTCGCCCGGCTCGGGACGCCGTCCTGGCTGAGGTCGTTAAGATTGTCGTGGAGGACGTCGAACGCGCGCTCGACGTTGTCGTCGCGCTCGGCGAGCCGGGCGTCCTCCAGCCCGCCGAGCCCGACGGTGAACGTCACGGCGATGGTGGACGTGATCAGCGCGAACACCAGCACGAACCCGACGGTCTCGCTGACGCCGCGGTCGGCCGAGCGGAACCCGTCGCCGCGGTCGAGCGGCGTCATCGCTCGCTCACCACCACGGAGCCGTTCGGGCCGGCGTCCGGGTCCCAGAATATCAGGAGGTCGCCGCCGTCGACGGTCACGTTGCGGACCGCGACGCCCTCGCTCGTGCGGAACGGGACCGCGACGCTCGCGTCGGTCTGCCCGCTTTCGAGCGCGATCGTCCCCTCGGTGCCGCTCGCGGTCACGCGGATCCGATAGCCGGTTCCGGCCGCCCTGTTCGGAAGCGTCAGCGACCGGTTGACCGTGAGTTCCTCCCGCGACGACGCGCTCGCTGCGAGCCGGTCGACGGTGCCGACGTCGGCGGCGATCCGCTCGCCGACGACCGTGAGCTCACCCTGCGCCGCGCGTTCGCGCTGCGTCTCGACGAACGACCCGCCCGCGACGAACAGCCCCGAGAGCAAGAGCGTCGAGATCGCGAGCGTCATGACGTAGCCGACGGTGACCGACACGGCGCGGTCGGAACCCTCCGACCCGTCACGCATCGCGCTCACCCGGCGCGAGCCGGACCACGTCGCGGTAGGTCAGTTCCGGTGTCCGGTGGAGGACCTCGACCTCGACGCTGTAGATCCCCTCGACGACGTACGGCCGCGAGCCCCGGCCCGGGTTCGCGCCGTCGTCGCGGTCGTCGACGACAAGGTGGTACGTCCCCCGAGCCTCGTCGCCGTTCTCGTACCGGACATCGTACGGGTCGGTTCCGGTCTGGACGCCCTCGGCCCAGACGAGCGCGTCGAACGGCTCGCCGTTGACCGTCCCGTCGGTGAAGTCGACGGTGTGATTCCCGTCCGGACGCGGCGCGAACGTCTCGGAAGCCGCGTTCGTCCCGTTCGGCGTCTCCCGTTCCACCGCCACGGTGAGGTTGTCGCCGGTCGCGCGCCACAGCGCCGCCGACCACGTCGCGTTGGTGCCGCCGGTCGTCCCGTCGGCCACGACGGTGAACGCGCCGCCCCCCGAGTCCGACAGCGAGCCGGGAGCGACCGTCAACCGGTAGTTCCGCGTCCGAGTGGCGTTGCCCGCGACCGTCCAGTCGGCGGCCGAGCCGCCGGGTGACGTCATGTTTCGGAACCCGGTGTCGCTCTCGTTCTGGGCGACGAAGTAGCCCGTCTCGACGGTCGAGCGATTCACCGATACGTCCGCTATCACCCCGTCTCGCGCGCGCAAGTCCCCGACGGTCCGGGCGTACGTCGCCGCGCTCGCGGCGAAGTCGTCGACCACGCCGTCGGGGCTGCTCCGGTTCCGGTGTTCGCGATACATGATCCCGGCGAGGTCGTCGACCACGCCCTCGCGGAACTCGATCGCCTCCGCCCCGCCGGCGTCGGCGCCGCGCGTCGCGAGGTTCTGCGTGTAGATGACGGTGTTCAACAGGAGCACGACCGCGACGAAGAGGACGGCGAGCGTCAGCCCGGTGATCAGGATGATCTGGGCGCGGTCCTCGTCCTCGCTCGCTCGGCCGCGACCGGGGGGAGAGTTCACATCTGCCATGCGGTGATCCTCACCTCCACGACCGTGTACAGGACCTCCGGCGACCCCCCGGTGACCGGGGGCGCGAAGTACGACGCGGAGCCGTTCTCCGCGAGCGTGTACCCGTCGTCGACGCCGAACCGATCGTCGCCGTACAGGGCCACGCGGACGCTCGCGGTGGCCGCGTTGTCGCTGGGCGACCCCATGTCGACCATCGCGGTGTCGCCCGTCTCGTTGCCCCCCTCCTCCGGGTAGTACACGTCGATGTCGAACGCGATCTGTCGGTCGCCGAACGCCTCCGTCAGCGGGTCGTGGAGCGGGTGCGAGTCGGGCGGCACGCCCGCGTAGGTGCCCCCGTCGTCCGCGCCGACGAACCCGCTCCCGTCTTCGTAGTACAACAGCGCCGCCTCGAGGTCGCCGCTCGCGTCTGCCGTCGAAAGCAGGTCCTGGGCCGCGATCGCCGCCTGGTTCTCGACGTGCTGGTTCGACGTGCTGGCCGAGAGCGGCGTCACGGCCGTCGCCTGCGTCGCGAAGATGAGCCCGGTGACCAACAGCAACGACGCGGTGAACGCTTCCAGCGTGTGCGCCTGCCCCCGGTCGTCGGGGAAGTGTTCGACGAACATCTCACCACACCCGCAGCGTGAGCCGGTAGGTCTCGGGCCCCCGCCGGTCCTCGGGGTCGTCGATCGTGACGATGCGACTGGCGGACGAGACGCTCTCGCTCCGCGGCGGCGCCGGCCCGGCGCGCATCGCGACCGCGGCGCCGTCGGGGTCGAGCGTCCCGACGGCCCCGCGTCGCGTGACGGTGAGGTTGAGTCCCCGGCGGTCGTCGACGCCGAGTTCGGCGTGCAGGTCGTTCGCGTTCGCCGTCCAGGTACAGTCCGACTCGTCGGCGGCCGTCTCCGGATCGGTCCCGTCGAAGAACGCGAGCGTACAGGCGTGCGACAGCGTCGCGGCCGACCCGCCGCCGGCGAGCGACGACTCCGCCAGCCGCGCGGCGCCGCGCTCGGCCACGATGACGGTCGCTCCCTCGCCGACGGCGTACGGCTCCAACAGCGACGGGACGAACGAGAAGGTGAACCCGACCGCGACGAGGAACACGGACATCCCGACGACGAAGTCGAGGACCGTCTGCCCGCGGTCACCCGACATAGATCCACACCCCCAGCGCCAGCGTCATCAGGATCACGGCGAACTTGACGCCGGAGATCAGCTCCGCGTCGCGGATGTAGCCGCTGATGAAGCCCGAGAGGATCGCCTGAATCGTCACCGCGTGGAAGAACAGCATCGAGAGGACGTCCGGGTCGACGCCGCCGCCGCCACCGAAGCCCGCCCCGCCCCCGCCGTCGCTCTGGCTCACCAGGTCGCCCATCACGGCGATGAACTGCGTCTGGAGGATGGCCATCACGCCGAGCAGCGTGATGTACGTCATCACGATGATCGCCACCTGCATCCGGGTCCGGGACTTGCGCTCGCGCTCGATGTCGTCCTGGTTCTCCGAGGCCTGTGCGGCGGTCGTCAACACGTCCGTGATCTGCGAGGACGCCTCCTGCGCCTCGGTGATCAGCTTCACGGTCCGAGCGAGCCGCGGGACCGCGTAGGCGTTGTTGAACTCCACGAGGGCGTCGCGAAGACTCATCCCGTAGTTCACCTTCGCGTGGATAACCTCGAACTCCTCGGCGAGCTTCCCGGTCGACGTCTCCGAGACCGTGCGCACGGACTCGAGCAGCGTCTGCCCGGTGTCGTTCGCGGACGAGAGCTTCCGAAGCGTATCGGAGAGCTTCCCGGTCACCGCCCGACGCGAGCGCTGGTGCCATTCGTAGAAGAACCCGAGGGGGATCAGTACGACGTACACCGGGACGTACACCCACACGAACGCCGACCACACCGGACGGGCGACCCACCCGTCGAACGTCGTCGGCGCCGAGCCGGACGCGACCGCGACGCCGACGATCGCGAGCGACGCGGGAACGGTCAACGCGAGCGTGTACGGGGGGTTCTCGCGGAGGAAGAGGTGCGGCGCGGAGAGGATCTCCACCGTCTTGTGGGTCCCTTCGCGGTCGCGGATGCGGTCGAAGACGCCGAACGTCCCGACGAACGCCTCGACGAGCCCGAAGTGGAGCAGCCCCTCTTTGCTCGTCTGTCGGAGCCGCTCGCTCCCGCCGTCGGGCTGGAGGAAGCCGTCGCCCGGGTCGTCCTGTTTCACGGTCGAGACCAACACGAGGAAGCCGACGCCGACCAGCGGGATGAGGACGTACACCGTCGCGTACAACAGCCGGTCGTCGGCCTCGCCCATCATTCCCATGATGACGAGGATGATGATGAGAAGCAAGGGGAACAAGGAGAGCGTCATGTACATCTCGCCGAACAGCTCCAGCGTCTCCAAGGTCATCTCGCGCTCCTGTTTCGACGTGCGGAGGTGTTTCTCCTTTTTGTCCTTCAGGAAGCCCTCCATGTCGCCGCCGGAGTTAACGATAGAGAGCATGTCGGAGAGGAACTGGGAAAGCTCGTCCGAGGGCGTCTCCATCGACTGCTGGCGGATCGCGTTGCGGTAGTCGGTGCCGAAGTACTCCGTCTCGTTGACGATGCTCTGGAACTCGCGGGACACCTCGCCGTAGGTGTCCTCCGCGGTCGCCATCGCGCGAAGGATTTCGAGCTGGTTGAGCCCGCCGACGGAGAGCGCGTACATGAACGAGACGGAGTCCGCGAGCAGGAGGTTGATCTCCCGTTTCCGCGCCGAGGCCCGCGAGTACGGGACCGCGACGACCCCGCCGAACCCGATCGCGAACCCGATCGATCCGAAGACGAGCCCGCTGAGAAGCACCGCTGTCGGGACGACGAGCGAGCGGAGCAGCTCTTGGACCGCAGGCGTCGGCGCCGGCACGCCGAGCGAGAGCGTCGACGGGTCGATCAGCCCGAGCGAGAACACCCCGTAGCCGACCGCCGTCCCGAGCGCCCACAGCGCGCCGCCGACCGAGAGTCCGACGGCGAGCGCCAGCGAGACGTACATCTCGACCTGATCGGGCATCCGCGCTTCGACGAGTTTGCGCTCGACGTCTCCGACGAAGTCGCCGTCGGCGTCGAACAGTCGCTCGAACACCGGGTAACAGAGCCCGGCGAGGACGTTCGCGTCGACGCCGCTCTCGCCCGCGTCCAGGTCGAGGCTCACGGCTCGGCCCTCGCGACCGACATCGCGTCAGTCGTCCTCCTCGGGTTCGACGGCGTCGAACCCCCAGTCGTCGATGTCGTCGCTCGATTCGTCGTCGAAACCGCCGTCGCTCGCGCCCGTGTCCTCGTCGTCGGTCTCCGTGTCTCCATCTCCGTCAGCGCCCGCGTCGTCGACGCGGTCTCTCTCCCCGTCGTCGATGGCGCTCGACTCGTCGCCGTCGGTTTCGTCGGGCGCGTCGCTCGCGACGGGGCCGCCGGCGCTGAACCCCTCGCTCACGTCCGGCGTCGCGCTCCGATCGGGCGGTCCCGCGGGCGACGAGAGGACGTCGACCCCCTCGTCGAACGATTCGTCGAAGTCGATGCCCTCACCGGAGCCGTCGCCCGCCGGGACCGCCTCGGAAACCCCCTCGAAATCACCGTGCGCGGGACCGGGCGACGGGGCGGCCGAAGGGCCGGAGTCGGTCTCACCCGCGTCGATCGCGTCCGCTTCGGCCGCGTCCGACTCGGCGGCGTCCGCGTCGCCCGCGTCCGCGTCGATCGCGTCCGGCTCGGCGGCGTCCGCCTCCCGTGCCGTCTCGGCGAGGGCCTCGCGGTCGTCCGTCGGACGGGCTTCGATGTCGGGGACGCGGTCCATCTCGAGGAGGGCGTTCGCGACGGAGTCCGGCACTTCGCCGCGGTACGTCTCGAAGAGGTCGTCGGCGGATTCGAGTATCTCCTTCGCCTCTCTTTTGCCCTCCCCGTCCGGCTTCGGACGGGGGACCAGCGCCTCCTTCTCGCGGTCGACGTTGATCAGCACCGACTCCATCTCGCGGAGGTCCTCCAGCGACCGCTCCAGTTCGTCGTTGGCCATCAGCGCCAGCACCGTCTCCGGGTCGTTGATGAACGCCTGGAACGTCGCCGCCACCTGCGCGTAGCTGTTGAACCCGCGGTCGATGAGGTACGCCAACACCACCCGACGCTTGCGGAGCTCCTCGTCGAGGATGGCCCGACTCCAGCCGCGGTCGAACATGATGTCCTCGAGGGTGTTCGAGTCGCCCATCTGGAGGAACTCGTCCGTCTCCGCCTGCCACTGGAACACGTCTTGAACGTTGATCTCGTCGTTCTCGGCGTCGTAGTGGTTGATCTCGGTGATCGACTTGTTCCGGCGCACCTTCTTCCCCTGAACGCGGGTCGACGTCTGGATGGAGACTAAATCGAGCGCCGTGAACATCGTCTTCGAGACGTTGATCGGGTCGGTGGTGAACCGCTTGAGCACCTCGCCGACCGAGTCGGCGTGGAACGTCGTGTAGGTGGTGTGGCCCGTCGACATCACCTGGAAGGCGGTCCGCCCTTCCTCGCCGCGGATCTCGCCCATCACGATGTAGTCGGGACGCTGGCGGAGCGCGGCCTCAAGCAGGTCGAACTCGTCGATGTCGCCCTTGTCGTCGTCGGAGAACGAGGGGCGCGTGACGGAGGCGATCCAGTTGCGCTGCGGGAGCTCCACCTCGCGGGTGTCCTCGATGGAAACGATCTTCGCGTTCGAGGGGATAAACAGGGAGACGGCGTTCAGGCTCGTCGTCTTCCCGGAGGCGGTGCCCCCCGCGAAGATCAGGCTCTTGTGGTTCTCGATCGAGAGCCACAGGAAGGCCATCTCGTCGAGCGAGAACGTCTTCCAGTTGATCAGGTCGATGGGGGTGAACGGGACGTCGTTGAACTGCCGGATCGTGTAGTTGGTCCCGTGGTCGGACACCTCGCGGCCGAGCGTGAGCTGGGCGCGCGAGCCGTCCGGGAGCGTGGCGTCCACCTGCGGTCTGCGCTTCGAGATCCCCTTCCCGGAGCGCTGGGCGAGCTTCACGACGAAGTCGTCGAGCTCGTCGGTGCCGTGGTGGATGTTCGAGATGATCTGCTCGTACTCCGAGTGGTAGACGAAGACGGGGGAGTTGTACCCGTCACAGGAGATGTCCTCGACGTTGATGTCGTACTTGATCGGGTCGATCCGCTCGTAGCCGATGAAGTCGCGCTTGAGGTAGTACAGCAGCTTCTCGATCTGGTGTGCGGAGAGCGTCCGGGCGTCCTCCGCGAGGACGGCCGGCTCCGGGCGGGCGCTGATCGACGGCGGGTCGGACGGCGACTCGATCGGTGGTTCGTACCCCAGCGACTCCGCGATCCGTCCCGCGATGCCCTCCGTCGGGTCGATGCCGAACCGGTCGACCAGCGTGTCCGCGAGCCCGCGATCGTCGCCGTCGTCCTCGTAGAGCCCGTAGCGGTCGAGCAGCGAGCGCGTCTCCTCGACGATCACCTCCTCGCGGAACGCCTCGTCGCCGCCCGCGATCGACTCGTCGGCGTACTTGATCGACGTGCGGAGCTTCCCGGTGAGGAACTCCGTCAGGTCCGTTTCGATCTCCGTGCGGTACGGCTGGACGGCGTAGTACTTCGCCTCGTTCTCCTTCGTCGACCGGAAGACGATGACGAACGCGTACGGCTTGTTCACCCAGTAGCGCTCCTCCTCGCGGAAGTGCGTCTTCTTCGGCATCGGCACCGCCTTCTCGAGGTCGTACCGGTTCGTCAGGGTGGTCCGACCCTCCCCGGTCGAGAAGAACGCGTCCTCGTCGACCTCGGGATTGACGTTCACGGTTCGCTCCTCGACGAGGTCGGCGAGGTCGGCCGCGGCGCCTCCGCCCGCCCCGAGCAGCTCCTCGGTCCGGTCCGGATCGAATCCGAGCGCCTCCGTCTTGTCCTCGTGGGTGAACTCGAGCGGCACCGCCTCTCCCTCCTCGTTCTCCTCGGTCGGCGGATTCCCGTCCTCGTCGAGGAAGAACTCCTCGCGGTAGTCGTCCCACGTGTAGTACCCCTTCAACACCGGGACCGAGTAGGGGTCGTACCGGGCCGCGCACCGGTCCCAGAGGACGCCGCCGACCGCGGCGGCGGCGCGGAACCGGTAGCCGGTCTCGTCCGGGTCGAACCCGAGGAGTGCCGCCGGATCGAAGTCGACTCGGTCCCACTCCTCCGGGGTCGGCGCGCGCGACGGCACCGACTCGACGCCGTCCCCGGGAGCGACGACGACCCCGGAGACGCCGCCGCGACCGACCGGACCGGTGAAAACGGTGTCCGGACGGAGATCCGCGGCGTCGGCGGAATCCACGCTGTCGGCGGAATCGCCGGAATCGGCGGAATCGGCGGAATCGCCGGCGTCTCTCGTCCCGTCGTCATCGTCGGGGGCCGCCCCTGCCTCGTCGGGTTCTGCCGCCGAGGAGTCGCCCTCGACGTCGGCGCCCGCTCCGTCGTTGACTTCACTGCCGTCGGCGTCTCCGGCGGCGACGGGTGCCGGCGGCGACGCCCGTCGCTCGCCGGTCGGCACGACGGCGGCGCCGTCGAGAACGACGGCGTCGGGACCGACGACGAGCGTGCCCCGATCGGGAGTGCCGTGACCGGGAACGGCGGTCTCCCCGTCGGCCTCGAAGGGTTCGTCGACGCCGGCGGCCCGGACCACCTCGTCGACGCCGTTCGGGAGGTGGCGGGCGACCGCGTCGGCCGGAACCACCGGCACGTCCGGTACGTCGGCGTACACGCGCTCCGCGGCGTCCGCTCGGCCGTACTCCGCGAGCAGCGACCGCCAACTGTATCTGTCGGTGACGACCGGTCCGCACTCGGTCGGTCCGTCTCTCGCGCCGAACTCCGAGGGTTCGAACGTCGGCTCGTCCGAATCGCCGGACCCCGTCTGATCTACCGGTTCCGCCTCCGCATCCGCTTCCGCCTCCGCATCCGCTTCCGCCTCCGCCGTCACCGGCGTCTCTTCGTCCGTCGCGTCCGCTTCCTCCCTCCGCGTCTCGCCTGGTATCCCCTCTCCGTCCTCCGCCTCTGTCTCGCCTTCCGCCTCTGTCCCGTCTTCCGCTTCTGTCTCGCCTTCCGCTTCTATCTCGTCTTCCGCTCCGCCGGAGTCCGCCGCCCTCTCCTCGGCGGACGCATCGGACGGCGAGCGCTCCCCCGCGGGTTCGGATCGGGGGGCGGAACGCTCGGCGTCCTCGTCGGTCATAGTCGTGATGACTCCTCATCCGTTGAAAAAGGTGTCTCGCAAAACACCGCGATTGATAATCGACCGGGACAGGCGGATTTTAGGTCCTCGCGCTCCGACCGGCGGCCGTGTCACGTTCCGAACGGTTCCGACGAGTTCGGCAGCTCCGACGGCCCGTAGTCAGGAAGCGGGTCCGGGCGGCGATCGCCGAGGAGCTGCTCGGGACGCCTCGGAGCCTCGCCGCGGTCTGCGGATTCACGGTCTTCATGCTCGCGGTGGGGGTCGGGTACTACGCGCCGACCGCCGGCGCGGTGCCGCGATTCCTCTGGCCGCTGTACGCGGACTCGGCGGTCGCGGTCGCGCTCGGCGGCGCCGTCCTCGCGACCCTCGTGGCGACCGTTCGGCGCGGCGGCGACGTCTCCGCGGACGCTCCCGCGTCGCTGGGACTGGCGTACCTCCACACGCTCGCGTTCGTCTGGCTGATCCAGTTCGGCGTCTGGCCGTTGGTCTCGCTCAACCTCGCGTTCGGCCGGTACGTCGCCGCGCCCGACGCCTGGATCTACTACTGGGGCGTGATCGGCACGCACCTGCTGTTCGTCGGGCTCGCGCTGCTGTTCCCCGCGTTCGGCCGCACGACGCGCGGGGCGCTCGCGGCGGCGCTGGCGCTCGGCGTCGTCAACGTCGTCGTCGACTACGGGTTCGGCTACCACCCGCCGCTGTTGTACGAGCCGGGCGCGCTGCTCGCGGGCGCGACGCTCGCCATCGCGGTCGGCTCCGTCGCGCTCGCGTCGCGCTCGTTCCGGCGGCTGGGAGAGGACACGGACTGAGAGGTTCGAACGCCCCCTGAAGCCAAATGGGTTGACGCCGATCGACCGACATGGCCGGCGAATACGACAAGCTGGTACGAGACGAGATCCCGGGGATCATCGAGGCGGACGGGGAGCGGCCGCGGACGCACGTCGCCGACGAGGACGAGTTCGCGGACCGCCTCGCCGAGAAGTTAGCCGAGGAGACGGCGGAGTACCGGGAGAGCCGCGACCCGGAGGAACTGGCCGACGTGTTGGAGGTCGTCCACGCGCTCCGCGAACTCGACGGGCTCACGGCCGAGCAACTGGAGGAACTCCGGTCCGAGAAGGCCGAGCGACGCGGACGATTCGACGACCGGATCGTTCTCGAACGGGTTACGGAGTAACCTCCCCGAACTGGTTTCGCCGCCGACGGGCGCGACTGGTTTTGAACCTCAGTCACTCCGCTCGCAGATAGCGGGCGCGGCGGGATCCACGTGAGCGAGCGAAGCGAGCGTGGAGCCAGTCGCGCCCGTTCCCTCACTACGTTCGGTCACGGGCGCGACGGGATTCGAACCCGCGATCGAGAGGTTAGGAACCTCTCGCCCTGTCCGCTAGGCCACGCGCCCAGAAGGGGTGAAGAAAACGGGACGGCGGAGATCGGTCGGCGGCGGGGCGGCTTACGCGCTGGTTTCCTTGTCGGTCTCGGTCTCGAGGTCGTCGAGGTCGTCGTCCTCGTCGTCGAGCGTCGAGTCCGCCGTCTCGCTCTCCTGCATGTCTTTCAGTTCCTCTTCGACCTGTTCGCGGCCCTTCTTGAACTCTCCCATCGCCTGGCCGGTCGACCGAGCGAGCTTCGGAATCTTGTTCGCCCCGAACAGCAGGACCAACACGAGCAGGATGATGAGGAGCTCCGGCCCCGCCGGAATGCCGCCGATCAGTGGTGTCGCAGTTACCATGTCTGTCTCGCAGTAACCCTGTGGCGATTATAGTCTTTTTGCCTCGCCGGATCGCCGCGGTCGGCGCGCGAGCCGACCGAGTCAGTCCGGTCGATCGAGGTGTGCGAAGTACCACTCACCGTCGTAGCGGACGAGCGGGGCGACGCCCTCGTCCGTCGAGAGCGCGTCGATGACGGCCGCGAACGCGTCCGAGTGCGGCGCGACCTCCGCGTACTCCGACTCGATCGCCGCGTCGAGGATCGCGCGCTGGTCCGGGGTCAGGCCCTCGACGGATCGGCCGCGTGCCTCCCCGACTGCGCGGCGGAAGCCCCCCTGCGACGAGGCGACGCGGTCGGCGCGAACGGCGACGGTCGGGATCTCGACCGACCGCTCTCCGTCGAACGCGAACCGGAGCAATTCGCCGTCCCACTCGACCCGCTGCCCGTCGTTCCCCGGGACGAACCGCGAGCGCTCCCGTCGCTCGGCGGACGCGTACGCGAAGGTGACCTCGAACGGCGGATAATGCGGTGCGTGGACGAGCGACGCGTTCCCGATCGCGTCGCGGACGGCGTCGCGGTCGTGCTCCGGGAGGTCCGCGAAGGGGACGCTCGACGGCGGACCGAGGAGGAAGGAGTCGACGGAGTCGACGGCGACCGTGTACGCGTAGCCCGTCGCCGGGACGGAGCGGACCGTCTCGGTCCGGACGCGGTAGTACTCGGCGTCGTCGGTGACGACGTACGGCGCCGAGACGCCCGGCGCGTAGTAGCCGCTGACGGTCGCCTCACCGCCGTCGACCGCGGTCCGGACGGCCGCCCGTCCGGCGTGGTCGACGGCGTCGACAGGGGTGCTGAACTCGTTCGAGACGCCCACGGGCGACGCCTCGTCGAGCCGAAGCGCCGTCTCCTGGCGGGCGCCGTCTCCGGAGTCGTCCGCGAGACACCCGGACAGCGCCGTCAGCGAGGCGGTCGCCGCGAACAGTGCCATCCGTCGGCGGGTCGGGCGGCGTGGAGGGCCTGACATGCGCGAGCGTTCGTCGGCGGCGCACTTGATTCCCCCCAACGCCGACCGCGCCGCCGTCCGTCGTTCGGTGACGCGGTTCGGAGGATCGGGGTTCCGGCCGGGCTCCGCCGCCGAAACGGTGATACGCTCGGCCGACGACGATCCGATATGCTAGACATCGGCGACGACGCGCCCGGCTTCACCGGATCGCTCGTGGACGGCGACATCGCGCCGTTCGACCTCTCCGACCGCCTCGGCGACGAGCCGGTCGTGCTCGCCTTCTTCCCCGCCGCCTTCTCGAACACCTGTACCGACGAGATGGAGGCGCTGCGCGACGAGTTCGACCGCGACGACTGTACCCTGTTCGGCGTGAGCACCGATCTGCCACACGCGCTCGGGGCGTACCGCGCGCAGTACGACCTCCCGTTCGCCTTGGTCGGCGACCCCGACCACCGCGCGATCGAGGCGTACGACGTGATCGAGGAGTTCGAACACTACGGCGTGGAGACGGTCGCGCAGCGCGCCGTCTTCGTGATCGACGCCGACGGCGTCGTGACCTACCGCTGGCTCGCGGACGACGCCGGGCAGGAGCCGGACTACGACGCGGTCGAGGAGGCGGTCGCGGACGCGACCGCCTGAGGCGCTCGCCGGACGGATCGCCGTGGGACCGGTCGCGCTCAGGCCGGGTCGCGGAGCGCGTCGAGGGCCTCTGGGTTCTCCATCGACGAGAGGTCCCCCGGATCCTCGCCGACGTACACCGACTCGATCGCGCGCCGGATGATCTTCCCGGACTGCGTCTTGGGGAACGCGTCGACGAACAGCAGCTCGCGCGGCCGGAAGGGCTTGCCGTGTTCCTCGCCGACCAGGGCCCGCAGCTCCTCGCGGAGGTCGTCGCCCGGCTCGACGCCCGGTTCGAGGACGACGTACGCGACGACCGCGGTCCCGGTGGTGTCGTCGGGGACGCCGACCGCGGCCGCCTGGTTGACGGCGTCGTGGTCGATGAGGACGCCCTCGATCTCCGCCGGCCCGACCTTCCGGCCCGCGACGTTGAGGGCGTCGTCGGCGCGGCCGTGGAGGAACCAGAAGCCGTCCTCGTCCTTCTGCGCGAAGTCGCCGTGGTCCCACAGGTCGTCCCACGTCGACCAGTACTCGTCGAGGTAGCGCTCGTCGCCCGACCAGAGCGACTTCGTCATCGACGGGCAGGAGTCGCGCGCGACGAGGTAGCCGCGCTCGCCCGACTCCGTCACCGACTCGCCCGTCTCGTCGACGATGTCGACGTCCATCCCGAGCCCGGGGCCGCCGAGCGTACAGGGCTTCAGCGGCTGGTTCGGCATCGGCATCAGGAAGCAGCCGCAGATCTCCGTCCCGCCGGAGATGTTGATGATCGGGCAGTCGCCGCCGCCGACCGCGTCGTAGAACCAGCGCCACGACTCGGGGTCCCACGGCTCGCCCGTCGAGCCGAGGATCCGGAGCGAGGAGAGGTCGTGGTCTTCGACCCACTCATCTCCTTGCTTGCGGAGCGCGCGGATCGCGGTCGGGGAGATGCCGAACTGCGTGATTCCGTGCCGGTCGATCAGCTCCCAGAAGCGGTCCGGCTCGGGGTGGTCCGGCGCGCCCTCGTACATCACCACCGTCCCGCCGAACGCGTGGTTGCCGATCAGCGTCCACGGACCCATCATCCAGCCGATGTCGGAGACCCAGAAGAACCGGTCGGCGGGCTTCTGGTCGAAGCCGAAGTGGATCTCCTTCGCGCACTGCGTGAGGACGCCCGCGTGGGTGTGGACGATCCCCTTGGGCTCGCCGGTGGTCCCCGAGGAGTACAGCAGCATGGACTCCTGGTCGCTCGGCAGGTGTTTGGTCTCGTAGTCGGCCGGCTGCGAGCCGACCGCCTCGTCCCACGTCCGGTCGCGATCGCCGTCCCAGGGGACGGGGTCTGCGTCGGCGCCGTCGCTCGGGTCGGCCTCGCCGCCGCCGTCGTCGCCGCCCCCGGCGGGCGTCGCCCCGAGCCGGTCGTACACGACCACCTCCTCGACGTGGCCGGCGTCCGCGATCGCCTCGTCCGCGGTCGCCTTCAGCCGGACCTCGTCCCCCCGGCGGTAGAAGCCGTCGCCGGTGAAGAGTACCGAGGGCTCCGCGTCGTCGATCCGCGTCGCGGTCGCCTCGCGGCCGAACCCGGAGAAGATCGGCACCGCGATCGCGCCGACCTTCAGGCAGCCGTAGAGGATCGCGACGACCTCCGGCACCATCGGCATGTACAGCCCGACCGTGTCGCCGGTCTCGATCCCGGCCTCCGTCAGGTAGTTGGCGACGCGATCTGTCTGTCGTCGGAGCTCGTGGAAGGTGACCTCGCGGACGTCGCCCGGTTCGCCCTCCCAGATCAGCGCGACCCGGTTCCGGTTCGGCGAGTCGACGGCTGCGTGGCGGTCGACGACGTTGTGCGCGACGTTGATCTCGCCGCCCGGGTACCAGTCGGAGAACTGCGGGCCGTCGGCGTCGTCACCGGACTGCGTCCGGTTGCCCGCGGAGCGTCGCTCCGCGCTGTCCCGGACCGCCTCGTAGTCCGTGTAAAACTCGATGTCGAGGTAGTCGACGATCTCGTCCCAGAACCAGTCGACGCCGGACGCGGGCTCGCCGTCGACCGTCGATGTGGTGCGCTCGATCAGTTCCTCGTAGTCGTCGATCCCGTACTCGCGCATGAACGCGGCGACGTTCGTCGACTCGGCGAACGCCTCGCTCGGTTCGTGTACGACCTCGTCTATCCCCTCGTACTCGTCCATCTCGGCCGGTGATTTTCGCGGCGACAGTAAGTAATTTTCCTGAGAGACCTACCGGGGGTCGACGCACTCGCCCGCGACCGCGACGGTCTCGGCGTCGACCGTCACCCGCCCGTCGTACAACGCGCAGGTGCCCGCGTCCCACGCGAGCCGTCCCTCCCAGTCGGCGCCCGTCACCGCGACCTCGTGGCGCCCCGTCGCGCCGACGGTGACCTCGAACGCCCGGGCGACGCCGGCGTCGACGCGGTCGGACGTCTCCTCGTACGTCGTTCCGTCGTCGCCCGTGACGGTCACCTCCACGTCGACGGGGGCGTCGCCGTCGTTGCGGACCGTCAGGTCGAGGCGGCTCGGGTCGGGGTCGGAGCCGAGACAGCCGGCGGCCGCGACGGCGACCGTTCCGGCGCTCGCGGTGAGGAGCGTGCGTCGTTTCATGCCGGTCGCTCGTCGCGTCGGAACTTCAACCCCGCACACGCGACTCGCGGTCGTCGACGCCGTCGAGGATCGGGCCGTCGGGGACGGCTACGCCGAGTCGTCCGTCTCGGCGGCCTCGTCTCCGTCCGGGGCGGCGTGGACCGACTCGGGGACGATGTCGACGGAGGCGACCTCGTCGTCGGGTTCGAGGTTCATCACGATGACACCCTTCGTGTTGCGGCTCACCGTGGATATCTCCTCGACGCGGGTCCGCATGATCTGGCCGTCGGCGCTCATCGCGACGAGGTGGTCGCCGTGGGTGACCGCCTCGATGGCGACGGCCTCGCCGTTGCGGTCGCCGGTCTTGATGTCGACGAGCCCCTTCCCGTTCCGCGACTGCGGGCGGTACTCGTCGAGGTCCGAGCGCTTCCCGTAGCCGTTCTCGGTGACCGTGAGCACCCAGTTGTGGTACGCGTCGTCGATGGCGGCGACGCCGGCGACGGCGTCGTCCTCGCGGAGGTCGATCCCGATCACGCCGCGGGCCGTGCGACCCATCGCGCGGGCGTCCGACTCGTCGAAGCGGATCGCCATCCCGTGCCGGCTGCCGATGACGATGTCGCGGTCGCCGTCGGTCACTTCCACGTCGACGAGCTCGTCGCCGTCCTCCAGCCGGATCGCGCGGATCCCGGTCGACCGGATGTTGCCGAACTCGTCGACCGCGGTCCGCTTGACGTAGCCGTCGCGGGTGACCATGGTGAGGAACTCGTCGTCGTCGAGGTCATCGGTGTTGACCACCGACTCGATCTCCTCGCCGTCGTCGAGGTCGAGGAGGTTGACCGCGGACTTCCCGCGCGCCGTGCGTGACATCTCCGGGATCTCGTAGGTCTTCAGCTCGTAGATCTGCCCGTGGTTCGTGAACACGAGGAGGTAGTCGTGGGAGTTGGCCGCGAACACGGAGGAGACGCGGTCGCCCTCCTTGAGTCCGGTGCCGATGATCCCCTTGCCGCCGCGGTTCTGCGCGCGGAACTCGTCGAGCGGCATCCGCTTGATGTAGTCGTCCTCGCTCATCACGACGACGCACTCCTCCTCGGGGATGAGGTCCTCGTGGGTCACGTCCCCGACGTCCTCGATGAAGCTCGTGCGGCGCTCGTCGTCGTACTCCGCTTTGATTTCTCGGAGCTCGTCGACGATCACCTGGTCGAGCTCGTCGGGGTCAGAGAGGATGGTCTCCAGCCGCTCGATCCGCGCGTTCACCTCCTCGTACTCCTCCTCGATCTCGGCCGTCTCCATCGAGGTGAGCGAGCCGAGCTGCATCCGGACGATGTGGGCCGCCTGCGCCTCGGTGAAGTCGAACGTCGACTCCAGCGCGGCCTTCGCGGCGTCGCGGTCGTCGGAGTCCTGGATCGTCTCGACGACGCTGTCGACGTTGTCGAGCGCCTTCAGGCGCCCTTCGAGGATGTGCGCTCGGTCCTCGCGCTCCGCGAGCTCGTGCTCGGAGCGCCGCCGGACCACTTCGCGGCGGTGGTCGACGTAGTGTTCGAGCGTCTGCTTGAGGTCTAACACCTGCGGCGAGCCGTCGACTAAGGCGAGGTTGATGACGCCGAACGTCCGCTCGAGGTGGCTCTCGAGCAGCTGGTTCTTGACGACCTCGGCCATCGCGTCGCGCTTGAGCTCGACGACGATCCGGATCCCGTCGCGGTCGGACTCGTCGCGGAGGTCGCGGATCCCCTCGATCGCGCCCTCGTTGACGTCCTCCGCGATCCGCTCGACGAGCCGCGACTTGTTCTGCTGGAAGGGGAGTTCCGAGATGACGATCCGGCCCTCCTCCTCCATCACTTCGAACTCGGCGCGGACGCGAACCCGTCCGCGACCCGTCTTGTACGCCTTGTGGACCGCGTTCCGGCCGACGATGTTCGCGCCGGTCGGGAAGTCCGGCCCCTTGACGTGTTCCATCAGGTCTTCGACGGTCGCGTCCGGGGTCTGAATGAGCTCGACGGTGGCGTCTATCACCTCGCCGAGGTTGTGCGGCGGGACGTTCGTCGACATCCCGACGGCGATGCCCGACGAACCGTTGACGAGCAGGTTGGGGAACGCCGCGGGCAACACCTCCGGCTCCTCCAGGCGATCGTCGTAGTTCGCCTGGAAGTCGACGGTGTCGCGCTCGATGTCGGCCATGAGCTCCTCCGCGATGGGGGCCATCCGGGCCTCCGTGTACCGCATCGCGGCCGGCGGGTCGCCGTCGACGGAACCGAAGTTCCCCTGCCCGTCGACGAGCGGGTAGCGCATCGAGAAGTCCTGCGCCATCCGCGCGAGCGTGTCGTAGATGGCGCTGTCGCCGTGCGGGTGGTAGTCACCCATCGTCTCGCCGACGACGGACGAGGACTTGCGGTGCGCGGAGTTGCTCGTCACGCCCGCCTCGTTCATCGCGAAGAGGATGCGGCGGTGGACGGGTTTGAGCCCGTCTCGCACGTCCGGGAGCGCGCGGCCCGCGATGACCGACATCGCGTAGTCGATGTACGACTGCTCCATCTCGTCCTCGATGCGGGCGTTCGTCACCTGCGCGGCGCGCACGTCGCCCGGGTCGGCGTCCGGCGTCTCCGAGCTCATATGTCCACCCACTCCGCGTCGGTCGCGTGCTCCTTGATGAACTGTTTCCGCGGCTCGACCGCGTCACCCATCAGCACGTTGAACATCCGGTCGGCGGCGGCCGCGTCGTCGATGTTGATCCGCTTGAGGCGGCGGTTCTCCGGGTCCATCGTGGTGTCCCACAGCTGCTCGGGGTTCATCTCGCCGAGGCCCTTGAACCGCTGGACCTGGGTGGGGTTACCGTCGCACTCCTCCTCGACGATGCGGTCGCGTTCTTCCTCGGTCATCGCGTCGTACGTCTCGCCGCGGTAGCGGACGCGATAGAGGGGCGGCTGGGCCGCGTACACGTAGCCGGCCTCCAAGAGGGGCTTCATGTGGCGGTAGAGGAGCGTGAGAAGGAGCGTTCTGATGTGGGCTCCGTCGACATCCGCATCCGTCATGAGAATTATTTTATTATATCTGACATCTTCGATGTCGAATTCTTCTCCGATCCCCGCACCGATCGCGGTGATCAGCGCGCGGATCTCGTCGTTCTCCAAGATGCGGTCGAGGCGGTGTTTCTCGACGTTGAGGATCTTCCCCTTCAGCGGGAGGATCGCCTGGTTCTCGCGGTTGCGGCCCTGTTTTGCCGAGCCGCCCGCAGAGTCGCCCTCGACGACGAACAGCTCCGCCTCGGTGGGGTCGCGGGTCTGGCAGTCCGCCAGCTTGCCGGGGAGCGCGGTCGACTCCAGCGCCGACTTCCGGCGGGTGAGCTCCTCGGCCTTCTTCGCGGCCTTCCGCGCTCTGGCGGCCTCGGCGGCCTTATGGACGACCTTCTCGGCGGTGTCCGGATTCTCCTCGAAGAAGGTGCCGAGCTTCTCGTGGGTGGCGGACTCGACCACGCCGCGGACCTCGCTGTTGCCGAGCTTCGTCTTCGTCTGCCCCTCGAACTGCGGGTCGGGGTGTTTCACCGAGACGACCGCCGTGAGCCCCTCGCGGACGTCCTCGCCCTTGAGGTTGGCGTCGAGGTCGTCGACGAGTCCGTGCTCGTTGGCGTAGTCGTTGACCGTCCGGGTGAGGGCGGTCTTGAACCCGGTGAGGTGGGTGCCGCCCTCCCGGGTGTTGATGTTGTTCGCGAACGCGTGGACGGAGCCCTGGAGCTCCTCGGTCGCCTGCATCGCGACCTCGACGTGGACGCCATCGGTCTCGTCCTCGAAGTAGATGACCTCCTCGTGGATCGGCGAGCGCGTCTCGTTGAGGTACGCGACGAACTCCCGGATGCCGCCGTCGTACTTGAACGTCTCCTCGGTGTCGTCGCGGTCGTCGACGAGGCGGATCTCGACGCCGGAGTTGAGGAACGCCAGCTCGCGGAGCCGGTTCGCGAGCGTCGAGGTCTGGAACTCGGTCGTCTCGAATATCTCCTCGTCGGGCCAGAAACGGATCTCCGTCCCGGTCGACTCGTCCGGTCCCATATCGCGGACGCGCTCGAATCCGTCCTCGGCCGGTTCGCCCCGTGCGAACTCGTGACGGAAGACGCCGCCGTCGCGTCTGACCTCGACCTCCAGCCGCTCGGAGAGCGCGTTGACGACGCTGACGCCGACGCCGTGGAGGCCGCCGGAGACCTGGTACGACTTGGAGTCGAACTTCCCGCCGGCGTGGAGGACGGTCAGGATGACCTCCAGCGCGGGCCGGTCGTACTCCTCGTGGGTGTCGACCGGAATTCCCCGCCCGTCGTCGCTGACGGAGACGGAACCGTCGTCGCGGATCCGCACCTCGATCTCCTCGCAGTGGCCCGCGAGGGCCTCGTCGATGGAGTTGTCGACGACCTCGTAGACGAGGTGGTGGAGCCCTCGACCGTCCGTGGACCCGATGTACATCGCCGGTCGCTTACGGACGGCCTGTAGGCCTTCGAGGACCTGTATTTGGCCGGCTCCGTATTCGCTCTGCTCTGACATAGGAACTTACCGTCGCTAATCGCCGTCGGGTTATAAAGCCGGCGCACGCGCGCGGGCGTGAGAGAGACGCCAGCGACGCAGATTCGCCACGCGGTCCGGCCCCGGTCCGGACCACGACGGCGGTGTGACGGCACGTCCCACAGCTACAAACCGACGCCGCGCGTATCGCCCTCCGATGCTACCGATCGCGGACTCCTTCGAACACGTTCACCGCGGCTGCGAGATCCGGTACGGTCGAGGCCGGATCGCCGACCTCGGCGGCTGGCTCGGCGACCGCGGCCTCGACGACGCGCTCGTCGTCTGCGGTTCGAACACGGGCGCGAACGACGCGCTGATGGACCCGGTTCGAGAGGGCCTCGGCGACCGGCTCGCCGGCGTCTTCGACGGGACCTCCCCCGACAAGCGGATCGAGACCGCGTACGACCTGCTCGACGCGAGAGCCGAGGTCGGCGCGGACGTCCTCGTCGCGGTCGGCGGCGGCGCCAGCCTCGACATCGCGCGGCAGGCGACGCTGCTCGCGGCCGACGGCCGCGACCTCGGCGAGCTCCGCGCCGACGCGGAGGACGGGCCGGACGCGCTCGGCGACCTCGCCCCCGGGAGCGACCCGGCGCTCCCGTCCGTCGTCGTGCCGACGACGTTCGCGGGCGCGGACGTCTCCACCGGCGGGTCGCTGGAGGTCTTCTCGGCCGACGAGTCCCCGACCGGCCAGCCGGTGAACGTCAGCGGGAGCGGCGCGTGGCCGCTCGCGGACGTGGCGGACCCGGCGCTGTTCGAGACGACGCCGACCTCGGTGCTGGCCGGATCGGCGATGAACGGCTTCGACAAGGGGATCGAGACGCCCTACGCCCGCGACGCCGACCCGATGAGCGACGCGGCCGCTGTCCACGGGCTCCGGCTCCTCTCCGACGCGCTCCCGCGCGTGGCCGGCGACCGGCCGGGCGGCGAGGCGGCGACAGACCGCGCGGTCGTGGGTGCGTTGCTGGTCCAGCTCGACCGGAAGATATCGGTGATCCACGCGTTCGGCCACGGGTTCGCCCGGCGCTACGACGCTCAGCAGGGCGCGGTCCACGCGGTCGTCGCGCCCCACGCGCTGGCGTACCTCTTCGACGAGGTCGACGCGAGCCGCCGGGCGCTCGCGGCCGGCCTCGGTGTCCGGACCGACGGCCGCGACGACGACGCGATCGCCGAGGACGTCGTCGAGGCGGTCGCGGAGGTCCGCGACGCGCTCGACGTGCCGAGCCGGCTCCGGGACCTCCCCGAGACCGACGAGGACGACCTGCCGGCGGTCGCCAAGTTCGTCGCCGAGGACCCGCCGATGGAGCGCGCGCCGGCCGACCTCGACGCGACCCCGGAGGGGATCCTCGGCGTGTTGCGCGCGGCTTGGTAGGCGCCGATCCGGCGGGCGACACCGCCCGCGCGCCGCCCTACGACTCGGCGGCGTACGTCTCCAGCGCGGTCAGCGTCTCGCCGTCCGAATCGAACGCGTCGACGAACGCGAACAGCTCCTCGCCGTCGGCGTCGAGCAGTCGGCCGCGGACCGCCACGCCGGGACCGGACGGGTAGACGCGGTCGACGACGTGCGTGGTGTCGGTGTTCGGCCGCTCGTCGCGCATGAACGCGACGAAGCGGTCGCGTCCCTCGAACGTTCGGTCGGGGCGTCGCTGAACGAAATCCGGGTCGAGCAGCGATCGCAGCCGATCGTACTCGCCCGCGTCGAGCGCGTCGTAGTAGGCCCGGGCGAGGGCGGTGGGGTCGGAATCCGCGAGCGGCGCCGCTTCCCCCTCTCCGCCCTCACGCCGCGAGGGCATCGAACTCCTCGGCGGAGGTCCGGGTCCCCTTCGAGATGATCACGTCGCCGCCCCGGAGCGTGGTGTCGATGTCGGGCCCGACCAGCCACTCGTCGTCCGAGCGCCGGATCGCGAGGACGCTCGTCGAGATGTCGGTCGCGGGCACGCCGTCGACGACCGCGGTCCCGTCGAGGTCGCTCCCCGCGGCGACCTCGGTGCGGGTGATGATCTCGTCGGACTCCTGGACCGCCATCTCCACGACCGGGTGGACGTCGAGGTCGCGGCGGACCCCCTCGGTGATCGCGAGCGCGGCGTCGGAGATCTCCTCGGTCGCGACGCCGAGGTGGATGAGTCCGCGCAGCGACACCGGGTCGTCGGCCTCGGCCGCCGCCCGGAGCGTCCACGCCTCGAAGCGCGACTGGAGCGCGTCGACCTCGATCTCCAGGTTGCTCACTTCCTCGGCCAGCTCCTCGTTGTCGAAGAGGACCGAGCCGTACGCCAGGTCGACGGCGAGCTCCGAGAGGTTCTTCATCAACACGATCGAGTCGACCGCGCGTTCGAGGTCGTCGATCGCGGGCTCGGGCGACGGCGCCGGCTCGAACGGCTCGCCGCTCAGTTCGGGGTACACGTCGGCCACGCCCCCTTCGGGCCCGCGCAACAGCGTCACGTCGCCCGCCTCCAGCCGGGTTCCCGGTCCGGGGTTGAGGATCCAGTCCTCGTCGCGGCGGACCGCGATGACGCGGACGCCCGTCCGCGACTCGAGGTCGATCGCCTTCAGCGTCCGACCGGCGTACGCGGACTCGTCCGCGACCGTCCCCCGGACGAGCGTCTCGACGCCCTCGGAGAGCGCGCTCCGCATCGCGCTCGGGATCCCGATCTCCTCGGTGACGATCTTGGCGATGTCGCCCGCGGCGTCCGCGACCTTCTCCGCGGCGGCGATCACGCCGAGGACGGGGGCGAGCGTCTCCGCCTCGCCGGGGTTCCGCGCCGCGAGCATCAGGCTCATCCGGGCGCGCATCTGGAGCGCGTCCATCCGGTGTTCCAGCTCGACGACCTCGTGCGCGACCGTCGGGCTCCCGTGGAGGACCGCCGAGTACGACAGGTCGATCAGCAGCTCCGCCGTGTCCTTCATCTCGACGAGCAGGTCCTTGACGCTCGTCGGCTCGTAGCGGACCGTGCGCCCGTCGAAGCGTCCCATGTGACTCCGTCTCCGGCACCGAGTAAAAGGCTTGTTGCGGGGACGGCGCGCGGGCGAGCGAGGTTTGTTGCGAGAACGGCTCGCGGGCGAGCGGGCCGAGTCAGAGCGCGTCGCCCGCGACGTAGCCGGGGTCGCTCCCCGACGCTTCCGGGTCGCCGTCGACGGGCGCCGCGAGGCCGACGAGCGCGAGCCAGCCGAGCAGCCGAGACGCGCGCTCACGCCACGCGGTCTCCCAGTCGGGGTTCCGAGCTCTGTCGTGACGGGGGACCGCGTCGCGAGTGGCCGCGAAGAGGTCGGCGGCGGTCAGGGGGTCGCCGGGCGAGGCCTCGTCGAGCGCCGCGAGCGCCTCCGGGACGAACAGGACCCCTTCCTCGAGTCCCGCGCGGACGTGCTCCCGGGTCGGTTCGGCGTCGGCCCGGACGAACCCCCGGGAGGTCTCCTCGACGAGGCCGAGCGCGCGCAGGAACGCGAGCCAGTCGTTTGCGGTCCGGCGGTCGGGGAGGTCACAGCGCCGACGGAGTCGAGCGCAACAGTCGTCTGTGTCGCCGGGGACGAGCGGGACCGCGCGCTGGTACTCGCGGAGCGCGTCGAGGTCCGACGGCGGTTCGGGGACTGGTTTGAGTCGCACGGGATTCGGGGCGTAGCCGGTGGAGTGAGAGGTCGAGCGGTCGGCTCAGCGGTAGCCGAACGACTCCGCGAGCAGTTCCTCGTTCGTCTCGCCCACCGTGTAGACGGGGCCGTCGACGACGTCGACGGTGACTTGCGCCGGGGCGAACACGCTCTCGGGCACGTCGTAGAAGTCCCAGTCGGCGTCCTCGAACACCTCGACGAAGGGGGTCCCGTACTCCTCGTCCGCGGTCGAGACTATCTCGTCGAAGCGGTCGTCGTCGCGGGCGACCTGGAGGTGGACCTCGCCGCCGTACGCCAGCGCGTCGTTCGTCCGCCCCATCGCCTCGGCCTCGTCGCGGGTCGCGGGCGCGAGCGGTGCGGACCCGGAGGCGTGGAGCACGTCGGTGGGCTCGTAGCCGACCTCCAGCAGGCGGAAGACGGCGAGTTCGGCGGCGCGGGCCGCGGTGGTGACGGAGCCGGCGGTCGAGCCGGTGGCGAACGTCGGGAGGAACACGCCGTCGGCGTCGACCTCGGCCATCTCCGCGACCTGCTCGGCCACCGCCTCGTCGGGCAGCGTCGTCGACTCGACGGCCAGCGTGGCGAACTCGGAGGAGTCGTAGTAGCCGACGCGCTCGAACTCGGTTTCGCGGCCGACGAGCGCGCGGGCCGGCCCGGAGCCGAGCCCCTCGAAGCCGCCCTCGGTCGTCAGCTCCCAGCCGGCCTTCTGCGAGCAGAGTAACGCGATCGCGGGGTGGTCGGTCGACAGCTCGACGTGCTGGCGCGGCGCGCCGGCGAGCTCGCCCATCCGGGTCTGGAGGTTCGCCAGCCCGGCCGTCTGGATCTCCGCGAGCAGCAGGCCAGCTTCGACCCCGCCGGCCGCGTCGACCCCGAAGTCGACGACGGTGGCGCCGTTGTCCAGCTCGTAGCCGACGACGTCCAGCTCGCCGGCGAAGTCGAGCGCCTCGTCGACCAGCTCGATCGCGGTCCGGTTGATGCTCTCCATGTCCGGGCCTACTCGCTCCCCGTTTAAGGGGTTTGGCTGTTCGGCTCAGGGACGCTCGGGAATCAGCCGAACCCGATCAGTCACGGGAGACGCGGTGGCGCGTGCCTGCGAGCGGCCGCCCTCGACGGCGGCGACCGGGGCTTTGGAGGAGTTCACCGTCGACCGCCGGTCAATCAGGTATCAGCGAGCGTCCGGGGCGTTCCCGGTGTCGGACTCGATTCGTAAATCGCCCACCGCGCAGTCACCAGAAGCCGCCGTCGGAGTCGCTCGGACCGCCGGCCTCGCCCGGACCGGTCGGACCGCGCGGCCCGCTCGGCCGCGGGTCGGGGTTGATCTCGACCGGTTCCGACTCCGCTTTCGGATCGATCTCGCGCCCCTCCGCGTAGCGGACGAACGAGAGGTAGAACGGCTCGCCGCAGCCGACGCCGTCCGCGTCCGGTTCCCGGTACGGCTCGTCGCCGCCCACGTCGGTGCCGCGGACGCCGTCGTGCGGGTCCCAGTCGACGCCGTCGCTCTCCCCGCAGACGAACCGGACGCCGTCCGGCTCGACCGCGTCGCCGCCTTCGCCGCCGTCCTCACTCCCACCGCCCTCCTCGGCGTCGAACGGCTCCGTCGGCGCGACGTACGTCCATCCCTCCAGCGGGTACGGCGTCACCGACTTGTCCGCGAGGTACCCCTCGCGTTCGAGCGCGACGAGCGTCCCGCAGTGCGGACAGTAGTACGTGACCGGGTAGCTCATACCCCTCGTAGGAGATCGATCGATAAACAGCCGTCGCCGCCGCGTCAGGTATTTGATCGTCCGAGGCGACGATCCGATATCTCACCGGACACCTCTGGAGACGGCTCAGACGGATCGGACGGCCCCGCCGAACTCGTCACCCGACGACGGGTCCTCTACGGCGTCGCGGGCGGCGTCGGGCTCCTCGGCGGCGGCGGCCTCTACGTCGCGAACGCGCTCGACGGCGACTTCGGCGGGTACGAGGCGCCCGAGACGCAGCCGATGGTATCGACCCGCGGGCGCCTCGACGACGGCGATCCGACGGAGCGGTCGGGCTCGTGGGCGTTCGGCGGGGCCGACTCCGTGGTCCTGTTCGTTCACGGGCTCGGCGCGGACGCCGAGTCGGCTCGGAATCAGGCCTACACCGCGCGGCTGGGACTCGCCGCGGCGACGGGCGAGGCGGCGGCGACGGACGACGGTACCACGGAGAGCGCCCGCCCCGTGGTCGGCTACTCGTGGGCGTCGAACGTCGACTGGGGGCTGGCCAAGGAGACCGCGGACGCCAACGCCGTCCCGCTGGCCGACTGGCTGGCGGCGTGGGCCGACGAGGACGGGCGACCCGTCCACCTGTTCGCGCACTCGCTGGGCGCTCGCGTAACGGGCGCCGCGCTCCGGGAACTCGCGGACCGCGGGCGGACGGACGTCCTCGCGTCGGTCTCGCTGTTCGGCGGCGCGATCCCCGACGAGAGCGCCGGCGTCGGCGGTCGGTACGGGTCCGCGATCGCGACGCTGGACGCGCCCGTCCGCAACTTCCACAGCCGGAACGACCGCGTCCTCGGGTGGGTGTACCGCGCCTCCGACCGGACCCGCGCAGTCGGGCACGGCGGACTCCCGGACGGGGCGACCGCGCCCGACGGCTACGCCGACGTCGACGTCACCGATCTGGTCGCGGACCACTACTCGTACGTCGAGCCGGAGGAGGGATGTCTGCCGCGCGCGGTCGGCCGGCTCGGGTTCGACTAGTCAGCCGGCGCGGCGGATCGCCACGGCGCCTCGCCGCCGGTTCTCCCCCGGAACCCCTTTTACCGGCGCGGTCGACCATTCGGGCATGATCGACGAGACCGTCGCCGAGATCCGGGCGATGCGGACCCACAGCACGTCGGCGGTGGCCGTGAAGGCGACGCGGTCGCTCGCGGACCTGCTCGACCGCGAGTACGTGACCGTCGACGAGTTCGAGCGCGACCTCGAACACAACGCGGGGGTGCTGCGCCGGTCGAACCCCTCCCACGCCGCGCTCCACAACGCGATGCGCGACGTCGAGCGCTCCATCGTCGGCGAGGCGACGAGCGTCGAGGGCGCGAAACAGCTGCTCGAGGACGTCATCGCCCGCGTCGTCGACGACATCGAGACGGCGAAGGGCGAGGCGGCCGCCAACGCGGCCGAACACATCGAGGACGGCGACACGCTGCTCGTCCACGACTACTCGACGACGGTGTTGGAGGCCGTCGAGAACGCGGCCCGCGACGGCGCGCACCTCACCGTCTACGTCACCGAGGCGCGCCCGCGGACCCTCGGTCGGAAGACCGCGCGCGTCCTCGCCGGCGTGTCCCGCGTCGAGACGCGGATGGTCGTCGACAGCGCGATGGGGTACGCGCTTCGCGACTGCGACCGCGTTCTGCTCGGCATCACCTGTATCACCGGCGGCACCTACTACAACCGGATCGGCACGTTCCCGCTCGTCGTCACCGCCCGCGAACTCGGCGTCCCCGTCACCGCGGTCGGCTCGGGGGCGAAGACCATCGAGGAGTTCCGCTTCGAAAACGAGTTCCGCGACGCCGTCGAGGTGATGCGCGAGCCGGTCGAGGACGTCGAGATCGAAAATCCCAGCTACGACGCCACCCCGATCGGGATGATCGACACCGTGATCACCGACGACGGCGTCCGAAACTGACGCGAAAGCCGGAACGAATCCCCCTACTCGGACGAAGCGTAGCGAACCAGCGGGAAACGAGCAGCGAACCGGCGCCGAACCGAGCCCGGACGAAAACGCTTTGTGTGTGTACCGTGTTAACAGACCTAATGAGCGTTCACACGGGTTCGACGGCGGTCTTTCAGATCCCCGATCAGGGGGTGACGGTAGCGGGATGTGCGAGCACGTGGTGCGAGCTGTGGGCGGTCGCGACCGAGCCGGGAGTCGTAACGGCGGTCGCGCTCGCCGGCGTTCTCGCCCTCCTCGCGTTCGCGTACGTCCGCGACGCCGAGGCGGCCTGCCGCCGCGAGCGACGCCGCGTCCTCGACGAGCGAGACGCGTTCGAGGCGTTCGCCGACCGGGTGGCTGAGATGGACACCGTCTCGGTCGCGACCGAGCCGGGTCCCACCGGCGTGCCCGCCGGCGCCCTCCGCGGCCTCGGCTCGGCCCGAAACGGGAGCCCTCCGGGCGGCGGCCCGGGCGGGGGCCGGGACGCGACGCTCCGGCGGGTGATGGCCGCGTACGAGGACACCGTGCTGTCGCTGCCGCACTACCGGACCGAGTACGACGAGACGGCCGCGGAGAGTCTCGCGGCCGAACTCGGCCCGGACACGGCGACCGCGCTGGCGACCGACGGCGGGCTGTCGAGCGGCGCGCAGTCCGCGCTCGTCGACCGGAGTCGGCGCGCCGTCGACGCGCGGGACCGACTGGCCGACGCCATCGAGGAGGAGACCGACGAACTGGCCGACCGGGAGACGACGCTGTCGTCGATCGACCGCCGTCGCGGGCGGCTGATCGACCACCTGGACGGAGTCCGATCCGACAGCGAGATCGACGCGGCGATCGACGTCTGGAACCGACTGACGGAGCTCGAAGGCGAGTGCGACGAGCTCGCGGCCGACCGGCAGCGGTCGCTCGACGAGCCGCCGATGACCCCGCGTTTCGACGCCGATCCCGACCGAACGTTCTACGAGTACCTCTACGGTCCCACCGACGGCCCACACTACCCGGTGTTAGCGCAGATCGCGGAGCTCGCCGACCGGATCCGCGCGGACAAAGACGGGGTCGAGGCGCGGATCGCAGACGGCCGCTAGCCCTCCCCCGACTGGAGCACGAACGGCACGTTTTCCCGATACTCCCGTCACGAGCGGTATCGCTCCTGCGCTCGCGCTCGTCGTGGCGGGCGGGCGCACCGCGGCGACGGCGCTCGGGATCCGATCGAGGGGCCGATCGGAGAGAAACTCAAAACTACCGGATTGTTTATGACGGTCGGGCGGGACTAGGCGGTATGAGTTGGCAAGCGGCGGAACGGGCGTTCACCGACGACGCCATCGCCCGAGAGACGCTCCCGCGCACCTTCGAACGCACCGCGGAGCGGCACGCGGACCGGATCGCACAGCGATACAAAGGGGGGATCCACGACCGATCGCTGGTTACCGACGGGGTCGTTCCGCAGGCGCCCGCGGGCGAGTACGCCGATCTGACGTACGCCGAGATGCGAGATATCGTTCGGAACCTCGCCGCGGGGCTCCGTGACCTGGGCGTCGACGGCGACACGAGAGTGGCGATGTACTCGCAGACTCGCATGGAGTGGGCCCAGACCGACTTCGCGGCGCTTGCCGCCGGCGCCGTCGTGACGACGGTGTACGCCTCGTCGTCGCCGAGCCAGCTGCGGTACCTATTGGCGGACCCGGAGGCGACCGTCGTCGTCGCGGAGGATCGGGAGATGCTCGAGGACGTGCTCGCGGTGCGCGGTGACCTCGACCACGAGCTGAACGCGATCGTGACCCTCGACGACGTCGACACCGACGGTCGCGCCGCCGAGGCCGCCGACGGCGAGGGCGCACTCGACGACGTGTACACCCTCGGCGAGGTCCACGGTCGCGGCGCCGCGGCGTTCGACGAGGCGGCCTACGAGGGGTGGATCGACGCCGCCGAGGTCGACGACCTCGCCAGCCTGATCTACACCTCCGGGACCACCGGGAAACCGAAGGGCGTCCGGCTCACCCACGCGAACTTCCGTGACAACGTCTCGCAGTGTTACCGGCGGTTCGCGGACCGACCGGACCGCGACCCGGACGTGCCGGGGATCTCCGCGGAGACGACCACCCTCTCCTTCCTCCCGCTCGCGCACGTCTTCGAGCGGATGGCCGGCCACTACATGATGTTCGCCGCGGGCGCGACGGTCGCGTACGCGGAGAGCCCCGACACGCTCCGCGAGGACTTCGGACTGGTGCGCCCGACGACGACGACGAGCGTCCCGCGCGTCTACGAGAAGCTGTACGACGCGATCCGCGAGCAGGCGGCCGAGTCGCCGGTCAGAGAACGCGTCTTCGAGTGGGCGGTCGGCGTCGGCCGCGCCCATCACGAGGCCGACGACCCCGGCACGCTGCTCGACGCCAAGCGCGCCGTCGCGGACAGACTGGTTTTCTCGTCGGTCCGGGAGGCGATCGGCGGCAACGTCGACTTCTTCATCTCCGGAGGCGGGTCGCTGTCGGCCGAGCTCTGCGCGCTGTATCACGCGATGGACCTGCCCATTCTGGAGGGGTACGGCCTGACGGAGACGTCTCCGGTCGTCAGCGTCAACCCGCCCGAGGATCCGAAGGTCGGCACCATCGGTCCGCCGGTCGTCGACACGGAGATCGCGATCGACGGCGCGGTCGTCGGCGAGGAGGTCGCGGACCTGGCCGGGGACGTCGGCGAACTGCTCGTCCGCGGTCCGCAGGTGACCGACGGCTACTGGAACCGTCCGGACGCGACCGCGGAGGCGTTCGTCGATGCGGACGATCTCCCCGACGACGCCGTGACCGCCGGCACGCCGCCCGACGAGCGCGTCGGATCCGGCGACGTCGACCCGGACGCCGAAGCCGCGGCCACCGAGCCGTGGTTCCGCACCGGCGACATCGTCCAGCTCCGCCCCGACGGCTACGTCGCCTTCCGAGAGCGCGCCAAGCAGCTGCTCGTGCTCTCGACCGGAAAGAACGTCGCCCCCGGCCCGATCGAAGACCGGTTCGCCGCCAACGAGTTCGTCGAGCAGTGCGTCGTGATCGGCGACGGCCGGAAGTTCGTCTCCGCGCTCCTCGTCCCGAACGTCGAGCGGATCGACGCGTGGGCCGACGCCAACGGGATCGACCTCCCGGCGGAGCGGGCGGCGATCTGCCGCGACGACCGCGTCCGCGAGCGGATTCAGGCGGAGGTCGACCGCGTGAACGAGGCGTTCGAGCCCTACGAGCAGATCAAGCAGTTCCGGCTCGTCGAGGAGGAGTTCAGCGAGGAGAACGACCTGCTCACGCCGACGATGAAAAAGAAGCGGCGCAACATCTTGGACCGGTTCGGGGACGAGGTCGAGATGATCTACGAGGAGTGACCCGACCGGTCGGCCGTCACTCGGTCAGACCCGTCAGTCGTCGCCCGGTACCCGACCCGCGTCGTCGGCCCCGGCGGCCTCGGCCGGCGTCCCGTCGACCGGCTCTCCGAACGCGTAGACGGTGTTGTGGCCGGTCACCGCCACCTCCAGGAAGTCCCCCACGTCGACCCCGCGCTCCGTCGCGTTCTGGACGATGATCTGTCGGTACGCGCCGTCGCGGCACTTCACGGAGTCACCGGTTCCCTCCTCGACGACGAGGACCTCGAACCGATCGTCGACCATCGACCCGTACGCCTCGCCGACGACCTCCATCTTCAGCTCGGACATCGCCTTCGAGCGCTCCTTCTTGACGGTCCCGCCGAGCCCCTTCATGTCGGCGGCGTCGGTGCCCGGGCGCTTCGAGAAGCGGGTGACGTTGATCTTCTCGGGGCGGACCTCCGCGAGGAGCTCCATCGACAGCTCGTGGTCGACCTCGTCCTCGGTGGGGAAGCCGACGATGAAGTCGGTCGAGAGCGTCCAGTGGTCGAGCCGGTCGTCGAACGTCTCGACGACCTCGCGGAACTTCTCGACCCGGTGCTGCCGGCGCATGTCCGCGAGCACGTCGTCGGAGCCGGATTGGACGGGAGCGTGAACGAAGTCGTACAGCTCCTCGTTCTCGGCGAACACGTCGGCCAGCTCCTCGTGGATCCCGTGGATGCCGCCGGGGTTCGCCATCCCCAACCGGACCCGGAACTCGCCGTCGATGTCGCAGATCCGGTCGAGGAGCTCCGGGAGCTTTCGGTCGCCGTCGTCCCAGCCGTAGACCCCGGTGTCCTGGCCGGTGACCCGGATCTCCTTCGCGCCGGCGTGGACGAGCGCCCGAGCCTTCTCGACGTTCTCCTCGATCGGCGGGGAGTCGACCCGGCCGGTGGCGAACTTGGTGATACAGTACGAGCAGTTGCTCATACAGCCGCGCGCGATCGGGAGGATCCCGACGACGCCGTCTAACACCGGTTCGGCGTCGGGGGTGACCGTCGGGCACTCGCCGTTGAGCACGTAAGCGGGGACCTCGTCCCAGTGGAGGATCTCGGCGTCGACGTCGGCCCCTTCGAACAGGTCGCCCTGCGCGAGCGCCATACAGCCGGTGACGACGAGTTCGGCGGTCGTCTCCGACAGCTCCTCGGCGCGACGGAGCATGTTCCGCTCCGTCTTCTCGACGACGGTACAGGTGTTGAGGATGGCGACGTCCGCGTCGTCCGGGCCGTCGGCCGGGCGGTGTCCCCCGTCGCGGAGGGCGCGCTCGATCTCCCGGCTCTCGCCCCGGTTCGAGCTACAGCCGTAGGTTTCGATGTGGTACGTCGCCATCGGAGTGCCTCCACTACCGGTCCCGGGGGCAAAAGCGCGACGGATCGGGGCGTCGGCGGGAGGCGGCGGGGCGGCGGGGCAGCGGGGCAGCGGGGCGGACCGGGACCGCCTGCGTCAGTCCTCGGCGACCGCGGCGGTCGGGGCGTCGGCCTCGGCGTCGGAGGCCGACTCGGCGGTCGCCTCCGGCTCGCCGGCGCCGTCGCGCTCCGCGGGCGGAACGGCCTGGTAGACGGAGCGGCGGGCGTCGCGGGGACACAGCCCCTCCTCGACGAGCCCGACCTCGGTGAGCTTCTCGACCGCGAACCGGACCGTTCGGGTCGAGAGGCGCGTCTCCTCGGCGAGGCCGGTCTGGTCGAACCGGCCCTCCGCGTCGAGCACGTAGTAGACCAGCTTGGCGCTCGGCGGGAGCGGTTCGAGCAGCTCGCGAGTTCCTTCGTCCATACGTGAGTTACACGGGCGAATCGCGCATAACCGTGGCCCGCCTGTGCGCTCGGAACACACGCCACCCGGGTTTTTATATAGCGTCTTAAATCCCGAACTCGAACCGAGCGCCGTCGTCGCCGTCGATCGAGAGCTCCCAGCCGTGCGCGGCCGCTATCTCCCGCACGATGGCGAGGCCGAACCCCGTTCCCCTCGCCGTGCTCGAACGGCCGTACTCCGTCGCCTCCTCCGGGTCGATGTCGAAGCCGACCCCGTCGTCGGCGACGTAAAATCCGTCCGGGAGCGACCCGACGGAGACCGTGAGTCCCTCGTCGCCCCCGGCCTCGGGCTCCGAGTTGTGCTCCACGCTGTCGCCGGACTCCGTCCGGCTGCCAGTCGAGCCGTGCTCGACGCTGTCGTCGGGCTCCGCCCGACTGCTCGTGGAACCGTGTTCCACGCTGTTCGTGAACAGGTTCTCGAGCAGCGTCCGGAGTCGCTCCGGGTCGGCGTCGACCGCGGCCGTCGCCGCCGAGACGTCGAGGGTCGCCTCCGCGGTGTCGACGGTTCGCCACGCGCGCTCGGCGGCCTCGTCGAGCGGGACCGACTCGATCTCGTCGACCGTCCGTCCCTGCCGCGCCAGGGCGAGGAGGTCGTCTATCAGCTGTGCCATCCGATCGTGGGCGTCCCCGACCCGTTCGAGTTCGTCGACGACGGCCGCGTCGTCGGTCAGCGATCGGGCGAGGTCGGTCCGGCCGGACGCGACGTTGAGCGGGTTCCGGAGGTCGTGAGAGACGAGCCCCGCGAACTTCTCCAGGCGGTCGATCTCCCGTTGGAGCGCCGCGTCGCGGTCGCGGAGCTGTTCGGTCCGCTCCGCGTGATCGAGCGCGACGGTGACGTTCGCGGCGAGGACGCGAGCCAACTGAACGTCGGTCTCGTCGAAGAACCCCGGCTCCTCCGAGCCGAGCGGCATGACGCCGTGGTCGGCGAGCGGGACGGCGAGGAGGCTCCGGAGGTCGCCGTACCCGACCGCGGTGTCGACCGCGTCGAGGTCGTCGACGGCGACCGGCTGGCCGGTCTCGAACGCCTCCCAGACGCGCCCGTCGCCCGGACCGAACGCCGGCCGGTCGCCGAAGGCCGCCGTCGCCTCCGCGCTTATCGCCGTGGGGCAGAGGACGTTCGCCTCGGGGTCGTACAGCCGGACCCCGCTGCTCGGGAACTCGAGGATGTCGATCGCCGCGCGGGCGGCCAGCCCCGCGATCTCCTCGCGGTCCTCGCCGCCGAACATCTCGCGGGTCGTCGCGTGGAGCCGACGCAGCGTCCGCTCGACGCGCTTCTGGTCTTCGATGTCGGCGTAGACGCTGTAGATAACCGTCTCGTCCGGCTGCTTGACCGGGATGACGTGGAGGATGAAGTCGCGCATTCCGTCGGCGGTCCGGCGACGCACCTCGAGCCGCGAGGGTTCGTCGCGTTCGAGTACCGCCTCCGGGTCGAGCCGGTCGGCGCCCTCCGGGACCACCTCGCTGCGGACCTCCTCGTACCCGCTGTCGGCGCCGTAGCCGAACGTGTCCTCGAACGCCTCGTTGGTGGCGTCGAGGCGGCGCTCGCCGCCGCCGAGCGCGACGGTACGCACCGCCGGAAGCGGGAGGTCGTGGAACAGGGCGGTCAGCCGGTCGCGCTCCCGGCGGAGCGCGTTCTCCGTCTCGATCTGCTCGACGGCGTTGGCCGCGTGGGCCGCCAGCAGCTCCGCGAACTCGACGTCCCGCTCGTCGAACGCGGCGTAGCCGTTCGAGACGGCCTGTAACACGCCGTGCGAGCCGATCGGGACGCTGATCGCCGACCGGATGTCGTCGGCGACAGGGTCCGCCACCTCCGATCCCCGTCGCCGGTCGGCCCCGGCAGTTGGCCGACCCGGAGACGAGGGGTCCTCCAGCTCGTCCGGGTCCGCGGGGTCGACGCTGAGGTTGTCGACCACCATCGTCTCCCCCTCGGCGACCGTGGTCCCGACGACGCCCTCACCGACATCGAACGCGCGGACCTCCTCCTCGGTGACGCTCTCTGAGAGGACCGCGGGAACGACGCGGTCGCCGCGTCGACGCGCGGTGACGCAGCGGTCGAACTCGAGTATCTCCTCGGTCGCGTCGACGGTGCGTTCGAGCACGGTCGCGATGTCGGTCGCGGACGCCAGTTCCGTCGCGAACTCGTGGATCGCCGTGACCTTCGCGTTCACTTCGCGGAGGTCGCGCTCGGCCCGGCGGCGGCCGAGCGCGTTCGCGACGCTGTTCGCGAGCATCTCGTAGCGGTCACGCCCGGCGCCCTTCTGGAGGTAGTCGGTGACGCCGGCGGAGATGGCCTCGCTCGCGATCTCTTCGCTCCCCTTTCCGGTGAACAGTACGAAGGGGAGTCCGGAGTCGATCTCGCGGACCGATTCGAGTAGTTCGAGCCCGTCGGCCCCCGGCATGTCGAAGTCGCTGACGACGCAGTCGACGCGCCCCTCGCGGACCACGTCGAGCGCCTCGTCCGGCGACAGCCGCGTGACCGTCTCGATGCCGTCCACGAGCCGTTCGACGTGGGTCGCGGCGAGATCGGCCGCGCCCGGCTCGTCGTCGACGAACAGGACGCGACTCGCGGCGCCGTCGGTCGGTCCCGTCACGTCGCCTGCGGCCGCGCCGGCGTCCGGCGGCGGGTCGTCGGGACCTGAGTTCATGTGCGTGTGTTACCCTACCGGTAAGTTTAGCTTTCGCTCCGGCTACCGATATTGAAAACCGAAACCGGGGCGAAACCGACGGTCGAACCGCGGCGACGCCGACCGCGCGGGGCGGCTACAGGAACTCCTCGACGTGGTCTGCGACCTCTTCGGGGGTGTCGCCGACCGGAACGCCCGCGTCGTTGAGCGCGTCGATCTTCGACTGCGCGGTCCCCGTGCCGGAGCCGGAGACGATGGCGCCCGCGTGACCCATGCGCTTGCCCGGCGGGGCCGTGCGCCCGGCGATGAAGCCGGCGACCGGCGTGTCCATGTACTCCCCGATGAACCTCGCGGCCTGCTCCTCGTCTTCCCCGCCGATCTCGCCGCACATCACGACTGCGTCGGTGTCGGGATCGGCCTCGAACGCCTCGAGGGCGTCGACGAAGGAGGTCCCGATGATCGGGTCGCCGCCGATACCGATGGCGGTCGTCTGCCCGATGCCGCGCTCGGTGAGGTTGTCGACGACCTGGTAGGTGAGCGTGCCGGAGCGGGAGACGAGCCCGACGTTCCCCTCGGAGAAGATGTTCCCGGGGAGGATGCCGAGCTTCGCCTCGCCGGGCGTGATGATCCCGGGACAGTTCGGGCCGAGCAGGCGCGTGTCGGTCTCGCCCAGGCGCTTGTTCACTTTCGCCATGTCCTGGGTCGGAATCCCCTCGGTGATCGCGACCGCGAGGTCGAGGTCCGTGTCGAGCGACTCGAAGACGGCGTCCGCGGCGAACGCCGGCGGCACGAACACCACGGAGGCGTCCGCGTCCTCCGCCGCGACGGCCTCGTCGACCGTGTCGTAGACGGGGACGCCGTGGACCTCCTGCCCGCCCTTGCCGGGCACCGCGCCGGCGACGACGTTGGTGCCGTACTCGATCATCTGGCCGGCGTGGAACTTCCCCTCCCCGCCGGTGATCCCCTGGACCACCACCCTGGTGTCGTCGTCGACGAAAATGCTCACGCGAACCACCCCGTGGTGAACGTGAGGTTATCGTTCGTGAACGAGCGACCGTCGGGAGCGAGTGAACGTACGATAGAACTCATTGGGTCACCTCATCCGCGTTCTTCACCGCGCGCTGGACCGCGTCTTCCAGCGTCTTCTCGACCTCGACGAGGTCGGTGTTCAGAATCTCCATCCCCTCCTCGGCGTTCGTGCCGGCGAGCCGGACGACCACCTTCTTCGGGATCTCGTCGAACTGCGCTAGGGCCTCGTTGATCCCCTTCGCGACCTCGTCGCCGCGGGTGATCCCGCCGAAGATGTTGAAGACGACGGCGTCGACGTTGTCGTCGGAGAACACCATGTCGAGCGCCTGCGTGACGCGCTCGGCCTTCGCGCCGCCGCCGATGTCGAGGAAGTTGGCGGGCGCGCCGCCGTAGTAGTCGACCAGGTCAAGCGTCGTCATCACGAGCCCGGCGCCGTTGCCGATGATGCCGACGTTGCCCGAGAGGCGGACGTAGTCGAAGCCGTACTCGCCGGCCTTGCGCTCGAGGTCGTCCTCGTAGGAGGCCTCGGCCATCGCCTCGAGTTCGGGCTGGCGGAACAGCGCGTCCTCGTCGATGTTCATCACGCCGTCCGCGGCGACCACGTCGCGGTCGCTCGTGATCATCACGGGGTTGACCTCGATCTCGGAGGCGTCGTTGGACTCGTAGAGGTCGTACAGCGTCGAGAGGATCGAGGCCACGTCGAGCGCCACGTCGGCGTCGACGCCCGCCTCGTAGACGACCTTCCGGGCCTGGTACGGGTGGAGCCCGAACGCGGGGTCGACGTGTTCGCGGGCGATGGCGTCGGGGTTCTCCTCGGCGACCTCCTCGATGTCGACGCCGCCCTCGGTCGACACCATCAGGACCGGCTTCCCCTCGCCGCGGTCCATCGTGACGCCGACGTACAGCTCGTCGACGAAGTCGACGCCGGCCTCGACGAGGACCCGGTCGACCGTGTACCCCTTGAGGTCCATTCCGAGGATCTCGTCGGCGTACCGCGCCGCCTCTTCGCGGTCGGTCGCGATCTTGATCCCGCCGGCCTTGCCGCGGCCGCCGACGTGGACCTGCGCTTTGATCGCGGCCGGGTAGCCGATCTCGTCGACCGCGTCGAGCGCCTCGTCGACGCTCGTCGCGAGCCGGGAGTCCGGAACCGGGATCCCGGCGTCCGCGAAGAGCGACTTCGCTTGATACTCGTGAAGTTTCATCCGTGTGGGATCGGTACCGACGTCGGCTTAAATGGTTCCGGTTCGGCGCGAACGGCGCGATGAGATCACTCTTATTACTCAAAAGAATCGGTGAAATATAGACCATCATATCCCACGATGTATTAACAAATTAGAATTTTCTTGGTGTTATACGGGAATCTGATACAATTAACCCATTCCAGAGATCGCAGATATTCTACCTATTCAGTAAGGCACGAAGCTACATCACTAATTTAATGTTTCAATAACAGTCTCAAAGTCTAAAGCAGGAAATTCGGATATCAGTTCATCAATTTCACGATTATATTGGCTAACAATTTCATCATCAATGACTTTTGTGACATGAATATCGGTCCCCTCGACTATAACTAAACACCCAATTATCTCAGACGTACCGTCGCTTATTCCGTTATACTCATTTATATATCGTCGAATTTGCTCAAGGCCGCGGCTTTTCTGATTAAGACCTCCTACTTTCAGTTCTACTATTAATTTCGCGTCCTTTTTTGTGGATGCGAGAAGGTCTGGTCGTAGTCCTCCAAACTGTGGTTCTGCTTCGATATTTTTTATATTTTCTTGAAGTAGATCAGATAGCAGATCAGGATGATTCAGAAACAAATGAACGATATCCATTTCTTTGAACTCATTGAGGGTCTCTTGTAATCGACGCTGGGTTTTTCTCCTTTTCTCAGATACCCGAGTAATTGAATTCCTGAAGTAAAATGTGATTAAGATAGAAGTGACAGATCCAATAATCCCCGTTACTAACTCATACTCCACTCCTTGAATGTCTGGCAAAGTAATTGGAGGAAACGGGATTAAAAAGAGACTTCCAATGAAGAAGCTTAGTGAAATCAAAAATACGTAAGCGTACAGAGACCATTTACTATCCAATTTTGTTAGGATCCCATCCTCATCACCGATCGCTAGCGGAGATACTAATGTCTTTAATGTCAAAAACCCGCTTGAAGCCATAGCAATCATCCAAAAAAATGGCCTAAGTGGCGAATTACTAACGATTTCCTGTGCGTATAATGTAATGAATGCTCCCAAGATACCAAGCGCGACTAATATTTGAATGTTTTCTGCTCGCTGTTGCTCACGCCGTTCTACGGAATCATCAATATAGTCTCGAAGTAACGTCCGTATTTCCTCTAGTTCCCTCTCTAGATCGTTATCAGGACTCATTTGAGATTAACAACTTCATTTTATCCGTATACAATACTATTCGTTAAAACTAACTATTCGAATCATTATCGTCTCGCCGTTTATTTTTCTCAAGAACTATATTCTTTAACTTTAATATTAAATTATTCTTTTTGAAAGAAGCCGATAGTTCTGGTAAATCGATTTTATTGGAAATACACATAATCTAAGGAGATACAAGTCCGAGGAAGTTTCTAGTCAGTCGAACGTCCAGTTCGTCTCGACCTCGGGCGGGTCCGCCAGCGTCTGGTAGACGACGCAGTACTTCTCCGTGTACTTCCGAAGCGCCGCGCGGGTGTCCTCGTCGACGTCGCCGTCGACGGCCACGTCGAGGCGGAGGTCCTTGAACCCCACCGGCGCCTCGTCGTCGACTCCCATCGTCCCGCGGAGGTCGAGGTCGCCGCTGGCCTCGACCTCGACGTCGGCGTCGACGCCGAAGCTCTCGGCGACGGCCTGCGCGGTCAGCTGCGAGCAGGCGGCCAGCGCGCCGAGGAGGAGGTCGCCCGAGCAGGCGCCCCCGCCGGGCCCGCCGGCCCCCTCGTGGAGCTCCGCCTCGTAGATCGCCCGGCCGATGTCGACGCTACACGACCGGGCGTCGCCCTGCTCTTCGCCGCTCGCGGACAGCGTGATCTGCGCCGCCTCGGGGTTCTTCTCGTACTCCCTTTTCAACGGCTCCTGCTCGGCCTGTAAGTCACTCTCAGCCATGTCCGGCACTCACACGCGCACCCGAAAAGCGTTCTGCCGATCCCGCGGGGCGGACCGTGCGGCCGCCCGCGCCGTCGCCCCCGCGGCTCAGTTCTCGTCGCCGAGGATGACGCGGTGGGTCATCGCCTCGGGGTCGAGCACCTCGTCGGCCTCGTCCTCGGTGAGGTACCCCTCGCTCACGGCGACCTCCTTGACGGATTTGCCGTCCGCGAGCGCCTTCTTGGCCACCTTCGAGGCCTTGTCGTAGCCGATCGCGGGGTTGAGCGCGGTCGCGAGCGCCATCGACTGTTCGACGCGCGTCTCGCAGTGCTCCTCGTTCGCCTCCAGCTTCCCGACGAAGCGCTCGCCGAACGTCTCGGCGACGTTCGAGAGCAGTTCCGCCGACTCGAGGAAGTTGTGCGCGATGACGGGCTTGTAGAGGTTCAGGTCGATCTCGCCGCGGGCCGCGCCCGCCGAGACGGCGGCGTCGTTGCCGACGACCTGCTTGTGGACCTGGTTGACCGACTCCGCGACGACCGGGTTGATCTTTCCGGGCATGATCGAAGAGCCGGGCTGGTTCTCCGGCTGCTCGACCTCCCCGAGGCCGTTCCGCGGGCCGGACGCGAGCAGTCGGAGGTCGTTGGCGATCTTGTTGAGGCTGCCGGCGATCGTCTTGAGCGCGCCGTGGCCCTCCGCCATCGCGTCGTGGGCGGCCTGTGCCTCGAAGTGGTTCGCCGCCTCGCGGAACTCGGTCCCGGTCTCGTCGGAGATGTACTCCGCGGCGAGCTCCGGGAACTCGGGGTGGGTGTTGAGCCCGGTCCCGACCGCGGTGCCGCCGAGCGCGAGCTCGCGGAGGTTCGACTGGACGCCCTCGGCGCGCTCGATCCCCTTCGCGACCTGCGTCCGATACCCGCCGAACTCCTGGCCGAGCCGGATCGGCGTCGCGTCCTGGAGGTGCGTCCGACCGGTCTTGACGACGCCGTCGAACTCCGCTTCCTTGGCCTCCAGCTCGGCGTGGAGCGTCTCCAGCGCCGGCACGAGGTCCTTCTCGACCGCCTCGAGCGCGGCGACGTGCATCGCCGTGGGGATCACGTCGTTCGACGACTGGCCGTAGTTGACGTGGTCGTTGGGGTGGACGACGCGGTCGCCGATCTCCGCGCCCGCGATCTCGGCGGCGCGGTTGGCGATCACCTCGTTGGCGTTCATGTTCGAGGAGGTGCCGGAGCCGGTCTGGAACACGTCGACCGGGAACTGGTCGTCGTGCTCGCCGGCGATCACCTCGTCCGCGGCGGCGACGATCGCCTCCGCGGTGTCGTCGTCGACGAGGTCCAGATCGCGGTTCGCCTGCGCGGCCGCCTTCTTCACGACGCCGAGCGCGCGGACGAACCGTCGGCTCATCGGAATCCCCGAGACGGGGAAGTTCTCGACGGCGCGCTGGGTCTGTGCGCCCCAGTAGGCGTCCGCCGGCACCCGCATCTCGCCGAGGCTGTCCTCCTCCGTGCGGTAGTCGTCACCCATGTGCCGACCTTCCCGCGAGACGCTGTAAAAGGTACTGGAAGCCGCCAGCGCATCGAAATCGTGCGGATCGGTAACACTCCGGTCGACGTCGCGGACCGCGAGCCGACCGCCGGATTAAATCGCGTAAAACAGCCGAAATTCGGTTCAACGGCGTACCCGTTATATCATCGTCCGTCGCCAACGCCCCGGCGCACATGAGCCCGAACGACTCAGCGATCGGAACGGCGCTCGACCGCGACACGGTCCGGTCGACGAGCAAGCTCCTAATCGGTGCGCTGGCGATAGTCGGTGTCCTCGCGGTCGTCACGCTGCTGCCCGGCGTCGATCGCCTCGTCCCGTTCGCGCCCGTGACGTTCGCCGCGGTGGCGACGGCCGTCGTCGCGCTCGCGGTCGCCGGTATCCTCCTGTACGCCGCGCCCAAGTTCGCGCTGCTGACCCGGCTGGCGCTCAGCCGGCGGGGAGCCGACGCCGAAAGCGACACCCGATCGGACCGGATCGTCGAGAACGCGGGCGGCGTGGTCCACTGGCTCGTCGTCTTCGGGGCGGTCCTCGTCGCGTACCGCGGGCTCGCGGGCGTCGCGGTCCCCGTCCTGAACGGCGCCGCCTGGGCGTACGACGCCGCCTTCCTGTTCGTCGCGCTCGTCCCCGTGGTGTTCCTCGTTGCCCGTCTGACGGTCACCGTCGATCCTCTGGCCGAACTGGTCGCCGACCGCGTCGCGGGCGAGGCGTCCGGCAGCGAAGCCAGCGACGCGGACGAGCCGACCCCGGCCGACGACGACGGTTGAGCGGAATATCCCGAGTCGCCTACGCGTTCTGTTATCCCGAGCGCCGGTGTCGCGAGCGCGCCGTCGAGTCAGAGCGCGAGCAGCAGAAGCGGTTCGCAGCGGTGCGGAGAGTGAAGCGGTTTTTTCGACGAGTGCGCGACCGGCGATCAGGCCTCGTCGACCGGGAACAGCCCGGCCTCGCGGAGGTCCTCGTCGAGGGTGCCGTCGCCGTGTTCCGCGTACGCCTCGGGGGTGTACGTCTTGATCTCCAGGGCGTGGACCGACCGCGTCATGTGGTCGCCGACCGCGTCGTACACGCGCTGGTGCTGGTCGACGAGCGACTCGCCCTCGAAGGCGGGCGAGACGACGACCGCCGCGAAGTGGGCGTCCTCGTCCTCGTCGTCGTGGATCCGGGGCGCCGTCACGCGCGCGACCGCGTCGGGGAGGTTCTCCTCGATGAGGTCAGCGACCGCGTCGGGTTCGATGGTCATGTCCCCGCTCGGACGCGAACGGGCAAAAGTCGACCGGCCCGGTCCGGCGGGGCACCGGCTCGGAGCGAACCCGGAGCGGCGGGCCGTCACCGCTCGAACACGAGCGCGTAGTGGAACGGCGGGAGGTCGACCTCGCGCTCGAAGGCGAGGTCCGTCCCCGCCGCCTCGACCGCCTCGCGCGTCGCGGTCGGTGACATGCGGAGCTCCGTGGGCGGCCCGCGCGGCTCGCCGCCGATCCGCGTCTCCTCGCGGGGGCGGTCGCGCCAGTTGACGACGACGAGCGAGCCGCCGTCGGCCAGCGAGTCGGCGACCCCCGCGACGACCGCCTCCGGCTCGGGAACGCCGTGGAACGCGTTCATGAGAAGTGCGACGTCGACGGGCTCGGGGAGCGGCGACGGGAGGTCGCGCGCGTCGCCGGCGACGGTCCGGACGTTCTCGATCCCCTGTGCGGTCGCCAGGGCGTCGAGCTCGGCGAGCAGGTCGGCGTCGACGTCGAGGGCGTACACCGTCTCCGGGGCCGCGATCCGCGCGGCCGGGAGCGCGAAGTAGCCGTTGCCGGAGCCGACCTCGGCCACCCGGTCGCCCGGCGCGACGCCCAAATCGCGCAGCGTCGCGCCCGGCGTCGGCCACACGCGGCCCCACCAGTCCCAGTCCGGCTGTCCCGTGTTTCGGAAGCGTTCCATGCGATTCGTAGCCGCCAGCCGACGGTTATGCGTTGCGAGTGCGGCGACGCTGACCGCGCTCTGCGACGGGAGCCGACGCAAGGGTCAGACGCGGTCGAGCCGCGAGAGCCCGCGCCAGATCGCGTCGACCAGCCGGGACTCGGGGTCGTCGTCGGGGTCGGTCCCGTTCCACCCGCGCGCTATCGCGTCCTCCAGCACCGCGAGCGAGTGGTTCTCGAAGTTGTTCATCCCGCGGAACGTCTCCAGCGCGTCGCGCGCCTCGTCGTCGAACGCGTCCGTCGGCTCGCCGTCGTAGAAGCCGAGGTCTGCGAGCGCCGACCCGACCGCGGTCGCCGTCTCGCCGGTCAGCCCTCGCGTCTCCGCCGGCACCTCGCGTTCGAGGAGCGTCACGTCGTAGATCTTGAACACCCGCTCTAGCTCGTCGATCGGGCGCTCGTGGTCGTCGACGCGCACGTCGACCCAGCGGTCGTTCTTGCCGTCGTAGCCGCCCTCGGGCTTCGCGACGTACAGCGCCGCCGACTGCTCGCCGCGGCTGTCGCCGCCGGCCTCGTTGCCCGCGTGGAGCGCGGCGATCAGCCGCTCCGGGAGGCCGCCGTCGGTCCCCTCGAACGTCTCCGTCATCGCGTCGAGGGTGTCGGCGTTCTCCAGGATGTTCCCCTGGACCGTGTAGTGGTTTCCCTGCCGGTCGCCCGCGTGGTCGTGGCACTCGTCGCCGGTGAACGCCGCCGGCGGATCCTCCGGGTCGGCCGCGACGATCCCGACCTGTCGCGAGGGCGCCTCGTCGTCGTCGGCCGTGAGCCGGTCGATCGCCTCGGCTGGCGCGTGGCCCTCTCGGAGCAGGTCGAGCCCGTCGGGCCCGTACGCGACGTTCGCGAAGCTCTGCGTGGCGACCGCGCCCGCGTCCGCGCTGACGAACGGGACGACGGCGCCGACGCCGACGAACTTCGACTGGACCGCGACGCCGACCGCGTCCGTCTCGGGGTCGCGGGCGGCGATCGAGAAGGTCGAGGGTCGAGGTGGCATACGGGACCGATCGTCGGGCGCCGCGATCAAAAATCCGCCGCCGCGCGGCGGCCGGGCTCGACCGGCCCGCCGCCGACCGGGTTCTACAAGCTTATCCCCGCCGACCGACTTCGATCGGGTATGAGCGACGACGACGCCGTCGATGTCGAGTCTCCCGACGACGCCGAGGGCGACGCGGCGAGAACGAACGGCACGGCGGAGGCGACCGCCGAGGAATCGACCGGCGAATCTGCCGACCGCGACGCCGACGGGCGCGAGCGGACGGCCGGCGACGGCGACGCCAGACGGAGCGAGGAGGCGCTCGCCGCGGCCGTCGCCGAGCACGACGAGGCGCTCGCCCGCGAGGTCGCGGCGCTGGAGGCGGACCTCGCCGAGACCCGGGAGGAACTCCGCGAGCGCGACGAGGCGGTCGATGAGCTGACGAGCAAGCTCGCCCGCGTGAAGGCGGACTTCAGCAACTACAAGGAGCGCGCGAAGCGGAAGCAGGAGGAGATCCGCGAGCGCGCCTCCGAGGCGCTCGTCGAACGGCTCGCGCCCGTCCGGAACGACCTCCTGCGCGCGCTCGACCAGGACGAGGGGAGCGACCTCCGCCCCGGCGTCGAGTCGACGTTGGAGAAGTTCGACGAGGTGCTCGCCGACGAGGGCGTCGAAGCGATCGACCCCGACCCGGGCGAGGAGGTCGACCCCGCGCGCCACCAGGTGATGCTCCGCGTCGACAGCGACCGCCCGGAGGGAACGATCCACGAGGTGTACGAGCCCGGCTACGAGATGGGCGACCGCGTGCTGAGCGAGGCGAAGGTGACCGTGAGCACCGGCGGCGAGTAGCGCGGCGCTTCCCCGAGCGAACCGCCGTCTCGCGTCAGGACCGAACCGCCGTCTCGCGTCAGGACCGAACCGCCGTCTCGTAGGCGTCGACGAGTTCCTCGAGCCCCGCGTCCGCCTCGGCCGCGTGGGGCACCGACAGCGGCGACACGGACACCTCGCCGTCGACGACGGCGCGCCGGTCGGTCCCCACGGGGTCCGGCACGTCGCCGTCGTTCATCCGGCCCCAGATCGGGTCCGAGAACCCGATGCGGCCGTCGCCGTTGCGCTCGGCGCGCATCCCGTACCACGTCGAGGGCGTCGTGACCCTGAGCGGCGCGCGGTCGGCGTCCGCGATCGGCGCGTTGACGTTGAGGTAGTCCGCGCGGTCGAACACCCCGGCTTCGACCGCCTCGTCGACGAGGAACCGCGTCGCGCGGACCGCGTGCGAGAAGTCCTCGGCCTCGAACTCCCGTTTCCACCAGTCGTCGCCGCCCGGCACGTACATCGAGGTTGCGACCGCGGGCGCGTCGAAGAACGCCGCCTCGACCGCCGCCGAGACGGTGCCGGACCGGCCGAGCGTGTACGCTCCGAGGTTCGCGCCCTCGTTACAGCCGGCGACGACCAGGTCCGCGTCGGGGACGAGTTCGTCCAGCCCCGCGACGACGCAGTCGACGGGGGTCCCGTCGACCGCGTACCCCAACTCGTGGTCGTCGACGGCGACGTCGGCGGAGAGCAGGCGGCCGACGGACGACTGGTCCTCCGCCGGGGCGACGACGGTCACCGCGTACTCGGTCGCGAGGGCGTCGTACAGCGCGCGCAGCCCGGCGGCGTCGACGCCGTCGTCGTTGGTCAAGAGGATCCGGTCGACGCTCATACCCTGTTCACGGGCGAGTCGGGCAAAAGTCCACCGTCGGGCGGGCGGGCCGCGCGTCGGCGGACGAGCGCGGAGCGACCGCGACGCCCGAACCGAACGGAAAAGCACACGTATCGCCGGGCCGACCGCTCGGTATGGGATTCGGGGACACCGCCAAGAAGATCCAGACGCTGGCCGACCGCGCGGAACGCACCTACAAGAAGATCAGCGAGCTCCGCGACGAGGTCGACGAGACGCAGGAAACCGTCGTCGACACCGCCGACCGCGTCAAGGGGCTCGAAAACGAGATGGCCGAACAGCGGGCCGTCCTCGACGCCATCGCCGAGGAGGTCGGCGTCGACTTGGACCGCGTGAGCACCGAGGCGCACATCACGGACGCCGAAGCGACGGCCGCCGCCGCGAGCGGCGCCGCCGACGAGACGGGCGCCGACGCCGAATCGCCCGCCGACGAGAGCGGTGCGAACGACGGGAACTCGGCTTAATCGCTGCTCGCGGTCGGGTCCGCCCGCGAGACGACCTCGGCGGGGACGCCCGCGACCGTCGCGCCCGGCGGCACGTCCTCCGCGACGAGGGAGTTGGCGGCGACGCGCGCGCCCTCGCCGACGGTGACGCCGGGGAGGACGACCGCCCCCGCGCCGATCATCGCCTCGTCTCCGACGACCACGTCGCCCAACCGGTACTCCTCGGTGAGGAACTCGTGGCACAGCAGCGTGGCGTCGTACCCGATTATCGCGTCGTCGCCGACGCGGATCCGCTCGGGCCAGAACACGTCCGGCGTCGACTCCAACCCCCACGCGACGCCGGTGCCGACGGTCACGCCGATCCGGCGCAGCAGCCAGTTCTTCAGCCGGAGGCTCGGGCAGACCCGCGCGAGGACGATGACGACGTAGTTGCGGACGACCGCGAGCGGCGACTTCGCGTCCGGCCACGACCACAGGGAGTTTCGTGACCCCGGCGTCGGAACCCGTTCGAGGCGGTCGCTCCGGGAGGGATCGGCGCCCTCGCGTGTCGCGTCCGCCTCCGCGTCGTCGCGCGTCGCCTCCGCGTCGTCGCGCGTCGCCTCCGCGTCGTCGTTTGTCACGTCGCTCCGTTCGGACGGCGAGGGTAAAAGGATCGCTCCCGGTCGCGGCGCGAGCGGTCACGGGGGCTCGGGAACGCGAGCGGGTCAGCGCCGGAGTTCGTCCATGTGGTCGATCCGACGCCGAACGAGGTCGGCCGTGCCGATGTCGTGGCGGATACGGACGCGGTCGCCGGCGGCCGCCAGCGCGTCCTCCGCCTGCGCCTCGGCGGCCGCGATGGAGTCGCCGCGGCCGACGACCGCGAACGCCCGCGACGTGGTCGTGTACAGGCGGCCGTCGCGCTCGTCGACGCTCGCGTAGTAGAGCAGCGCGTCGCCGACGCTCTCCTCGTCGACCGCGATCTCGGCGCCCGCGTCGGGGTCGGTCGGGTAGCCGTCGGGCACCGCGTACTTACAGACGGTCGCCTCGCCCGAGAAGGCGAGTTCGGGGAGCGTCTCGCCGTCGCGCGCGGCGGTCAACACGTCGACGAACGGCGTCTCGAGGACGGGCAGCGTGTTCATCGCCTCCGGGTCGCCGAAGCGCGCGTTGAACTCGACGACCTTCGGCCCGTCGTCGGTGAGCATGAACTGCCCGTAGAGCACGCCCTTGTAGTCGGGGAGCGCGTCGACGACTGCGTCCAGTACGTCGACGGCGGCGTCGTAGTCGCCATCGGCCATGAACGGGAGCGAGAGGCCCGTGTCCGTGTACGACCCCATCCCGCCGGTGTTCGGGCCCTCGTCGCCCTCGTAGGCGCGCTTGTGGTCCTGGACCGCGGGCGTCGTCCGGACGTCGCCGTTCGCGACGAACGCCTGAATCGTGAACTCCTCGCCGACGAGGCGCTCCTCTAAGACGACGCGGTCGTAGTCGGAGTCGCGGAGGTACGCCTTTGCTTCGTCCGCGGTCACCTGGTCGCCGATCACCTTCACGCCCTTCCCGCCGGTGAGGCCGGCGGGCTTGACCGCGAGGTCGCCGTCGTACTCGTCGATGTACTCGCAGGCCGCCGCCGTGTCGTCGAACACCGCGTAGTCCGGACAGCCCGGGATCGCGTGCTCCTCCATGAACTCGCGCTGGTACGCCTTGTCCGTCTCCAGGCGCGCCTCCGCCGCGCGCGGACCGAAGGCGTAGACGCCGGCGTCGTCGAGCGCGTCCGCGACCCCGGCCTCCAGCGCCGACTCCGGGCCGATGACCGCGAGGTCCGCGCCGACCGCGGTCGCGTAGTCGGCGACCGCGGCGGCGTCGGTCTCCTCGATCGCTTCGAACCCGTCCGCGAGCCGTCGGATCCCCGGGTTGCGGACGCTCGCGCAGGCGTACAGCGCGCAGTCGTCGGCCACCGCGCGGGCGATCGCGTGTTCGCGGCCGCCGCCCCCCACCAGGAGTACGGTCTCCGTCATGCCCGACGGGTGTCCGCACGGTAGTGTAAACCTTACTCTCTGTTCGACCCGATATATGCGCGTTCGTGGACATTCGCGGCGGTGGTGACGGGAGAGGCGGCGGCGCTCGGCGCGGCCCGGACGCCTTTTGGCCCGCCGGGTCGAATCGGGCGTATGCCACAGCCGACCGAGCGGAACCGCCTCGGCGGAGAGGCGAGCCCCTACCTCCAACAGCACGCGGACAACCCAGTCAACTGGCAGCCGTGGGGCGACGAGGCGTTCGAGCGCGCCCGGGAACACGACGTGCCGGTGTTCGTCTCCATCGGCTACTCCTCGTGTCACTGGTGTCACGTCATGGCGGAGGAGAGCTTCGAGGACGAGTCGGTCGCGAGCGTCGTGAACGAGTCGTTCGTCCCGATCAAGGTCGACCGCGAGGAGCGCCCGGACGTCGACAGCACGTTCATGACCGTCTGCCAGCTCGTCACCGGCGGGGGCGGGTGGCCGCTCTCGGCGTGGTGTACGCCCGAGGGGAAGCCGTTCTACGTCGGGACCTACTTCCCGCCCGAACCGCGCCGGAACCAGCCCGGCTTCCGCGACCTCTGCGAGCGCATCGCCGACTCCTGGAGCGACCCGGAGCAGCGCGAGGAGATGAAGCGGCGCGCCGACCAGTGGACCGAGAGCGCGCGCGACGAGCTGGAGTCGGTCCCGTCGCCGGACGAGGCGGGCCCGGACGGGGACGGCGGCTCCTCCCCGCCCGGGGACGACCTGCTCGACACGGCCGCCGCGGCGGCGCTGCGCGGCTACGACGAGGAGTACGGCGGCTTCGGGAGCGGCGGCGCGAAGTTCCCGATGCCGGGACGGATCGACCTCCTCATGCGCGCGTACGCCGGCCGCGGCCGCGACGCGCTCCTCTCGGCCGCGACGGGCACCCTCGACGGGATGGCCCGCGGCGGGATGTACGACCAGGTCGGCGGGGGGTTCCACCGCTACGCGGTCGATCGCGAGTGGACGGTCCCGCACTTCGAGAAGATGCTGTACGACAACGCGGAACTGCCGATGGTCTACCTCGACGGCTACCGGCTCGCGGGCGACCCCGCGTACGCCCGCGTCGCGAGCGAGTCGCTCGCCTTCCTCGACCGGGAGCTCCGCCACGCGGACGGCGGCTTCTTCAGCACCCTCGACGCGCGGAGCCGGCCGCCGGCGAGTCGGCGGGGCGAGGACGAGAGCGAATCCGCCGAGGACGAGGACGTCGAGGGCGCGTTCTACGTCTGGACTCCCGAGGAGGTCGACGCGGTCCTCGACGAGCCCGCCGCGTCGCTCGCGAAGGAGCGGTACGGGATCCGGCCCGGCGGCAACTTCGAGCGCGGCACGACGGTTCCGACGATCGCGGCGTCGGTCGCGGAGCTGGCCGCGGAGCGCGACCTCTCGTCCGACGAGGTCCGAGAGATTCTGACCGAGGCCCGAACGGCGCTGTTCGACGCCCGGGAGTCGCGGCCGCGTCCCGCCCGCGACGAGAAGGTGTTGGCGTCGTGGAACGGACGGGCGGTCTCCGCGTTCGCGCGGGCCGGGGACGCCCTCGGCGAGCCGTACGCCGACATCGCGAGCGAGGCGCTCGACTTCTGCCGCGAGCGGCTCTACGACGCCGACGCGGAAACCGGCGCGCTCGCCCGTCGCTGGCTCGACGGCGACGTGCGCGGACCGGGCTACCTCGACGACTACGCGTTCCTCGCTCGCGGCGCGCTCGACGTCTACGCCGCGACCGGGGACCCGGGGCCGCTCGGCTTCGCCCTCGATCTGGCCGACGCGCTCGTCGACGAGTTCTACGACGCCGACGACGGGACGATCTACTTCACTCGGGACCTCGACGCGGAGGGCTCGGAGACGGACGACGCCGGCCCCCTCATCGCGCGGCCGCAGGAGTTCACCGACCGGTCGACGCCGTCGAGCCTCGGCGTCGCGGCCGAGACGCTCGCGCTCCTCGACGGCTTCCGGACGGACGGGGAGTTCCGCGAGATAGCCGAGCGCGTCGTGACGACGCACGCCGACCGGATCCGCGGGAGCCCGCTGGAACACGCCTCGCTCGTCCGCGCCGCCGACCTGGTGGAGACCGGCGGGATCGAGGTGACGGTCGCCGCCGACGAGGTCCCGGACGAGTGGCGCGAGACGCTCGGCGAGCGGTACCTGCCGGGCGCGCTCGTCGCGCCGCGGCCGGCGACGGAGGCCGGACTCGACGAGTGGCTCGACCGCCTCGGGATGGCCGAGGCGCCGCCGGTCTGGGCGGACCGCGACGCGACCGACGGCGAGCCGACCGCCTACGTCTGCGAGGGCTTCACCTGCTCGCCGCCGCGGACCGACCTCGACGCGGCGCTGACGTGGCTGGAGACGCGGGAGCCGTCGTCGTAGCGACGACGCTTAACCGGTCCCCGCTCTGCTCGTTTCCCGCCGGGCGCGGCCGATCAGCCGCGTCGTAATTAAATATCCCCGTCACCTCGCTTCCCCCATGTACGATTTCGTCGTCGTGGGCGCGGGGCCGCCGGGCTCTCGGTTCGCTCGGCGCGCGGCCGAGGACGGTCGCGACGTCGTCGCCTTCGAGAAGGGCTCGGTCGGCGAGCCGCTCGCCTGCTCCGGCCACGTCTCCGACGACGTGTGGGAGTACGTTCCCGACGACGCCCGCGACGAGCTCCTCCAGAACCTGGTGTGCGGCGCGCGCTTCCACGTCGGCGGTCCGGGATCGCGGGCGTATCCGTTCTACAAGCGGGAGCCGGTGTCGAACGTGATCGACCGGGTCGGACTCGACCGGACGCTGGCGGACTGCGCGCGCGAGGCCGGCGCCGACGTCCGGGAGGACCACACGGTCGTCGGCGTCGAGGAGCGGTCCGACCGGGTCGCCGTCGACGTCCGGACGCCGGCGGGCGACGTGGAGCGCGTCGAGGCCCGGATGGTCGCCGGCTGCGACGGGCCGACCTCGCGGGTGCGCCGCGCGCTCGACCTCCCGGAGCCGGACGAGCTGCTCCACGGCGTCCTCGGGTTCGACCCGGAGCCGGACGCCGACGACTTCGTCGACGTCCACCTCACCGCGCCGACGTTCTTCGCGTGGCGGATCCCCCGCGGCGACGCGGGCGTCGAGTACGGGCTGGCGGCGCCGCCGAGCGAGGACGTGTCGGGGATGTTCGACCGGCTCACGGACGCGTACGGCGCGACGACGGACCGGCGCTGCTCGGGCGCGATTCCGATCGGGCCGCCGGCGCGCGCGACGAGCGAGCGCGGGTTCCTGATCGGCGACGCCGCCGCGCAGACGAAGCCGTTCACCGGCGGCGGCATCCTCTACGGGACGCGCGCGGCCGACGTCGCCGCGGCGACGATCGACCCGCGCGACCCGGCGACGCTCGCCGAGTACGAGTCCGGGTGGCGCGACGAACTCGCCGCTGAGATCCGGCTGGGGAAGGCGATCCGACGGTGTTACTCGCTCCCGGAACCGGTTCAGCGGGTCGGGCTGCGGGCGCTGTCGGGCGAGATCGGCGTCCACATGGACGAGCCGTCGTCGTTCTTCTCGCCGTCGAACCTCCGGGCGCTGTTCTCGCGGGGGAAGCCGCCCGAGTGAGAAGCGGCGCGACGGCGCGGACGGGAGCTCCGAGGCCGCGGCGCTACTCCTCGACGACGTTCGCGAACGAGACGTTCTCGCGGACGCTCGTGATCTCGACGGTCGGCTCCTCGCCCGGTTCGGCGTCGGGAACGATGACGACGTAGCCGCGTTCGATCTTCGCGATCCCGTCGCCCTTGTCGCCCAGCGTCTCGATCGTCACGTCCCGTACCTCCCCCTCCGAGACGGGCGGGTCCGGCTGGACGGCACCGGCGGCCCCGCGGGAGGAGGGGCGCTGTCCGTCGTCGGACCGGGCCCCGCCCGAGCCACCGTCCGTGTCGGGAACGGACGCGCCGTCGCCGTCGACCGTCGCGGTCGACCCGTCGTCGGGGCCGGCGCGGTCCAAGACGGCGATCCGATACGTCTCCCCGACGCTGACGCTGCCGTGTTCGATCTCCGAGGCCGGGACGGTGACGACGTAGTCGTCGCCGCGAGACTCCACCCGTCCGGTGTACAGGCACGCGAGAGAATCAGTGATCTCGACCATGGGTCGTATTGCGCGTACGGGGATGAAAAGCCACCTGTTCGGACGGACGGTTGACGAAGGTAAACGTTTACCCTGTTCCGAATGAATCGGAACCTATGAGCCGAAACTACGAGTCGCTCCACGACCCGAACGCGGAGTACACGATGCGGGAGCTCTCCGCCGAGACGATGGGCACGACGGGGACGCGCGGCGGCGATCGCGACGTCGAGATCACGGACGTCCAGACGACGATGGTCGACGGGAACTTCCCGTGGACGCTCGTCCGCGTCTACACCGACGCGGGCGTCGTCGGCACCGGCGAGGCGTACTGGGGCGCCGGCGTCCCCGAGCTCATCGAGCGGATGAAGCCGTTCGTCGTCGGCGAGAACCCGCTCGACATCGACCGCCTCTACGAGCACCTGATCCAGAAGATGTCCGGGGAGGGCTCCGTCGAGGGCGTCACCGTCACGGCCATCTCCGGCATCGAGGTCGCGCTTCACGACCTCGCCGGGAAGATCCTCGACGTGCCCGCCTACCAGCTGCTCGGCGGGAAGTACCGCGACAAGATGCGCGTCTACTGCGACTGCCACACCGAGTCGGAGGCGGACCCCGAGGCGTGCGCGGACGAGGCCGAGCGCGTCGTCGACGAGCTCGGCTACGACGCCCTGAAGTTCGACCTCGACGTTCCTTCGGGCTTCGAGAAGGACCGCGCGAACCGCCACCTCCGCCCCGGCGAGATCCGCCACAAGGCGGAGATCGTCGAGAAGGTCACGGAGCGAGTGAAGGACAAGGCGGACGTCTCCTTCGACTGCCACTGGACGTTCTCGGGCGGCTCCGCGAAGCGCCTCGCGGACGCCATCGAGGAGTACGACGTCTGGTGGCTCGAAGACCCCGTGCCCCCGGAGAACCTCGAGGTCCAAGAGGAGGTCACGAAGAGCACGACCACGCCGATCACGGTCGGCGAGAACCGCTACCGCGTCACCGAGCTGCGCCGCCTCATCGAGAACCAGGCGGTCGACATCGTCGCGCCCGACCTCCCGAAGGTCGGCGGCATGCGCGAGACCCGTAAGATCGCGGACGTGGCGAACCAGTACTACGTCCCGGTCGCGATGCACAACGTCGCCTCGCCGGTGGCGACGATGGCGGCGGCCCACGTGGGCACCTCCATCCCGAACTCGCTCGCGATCGAGTACCACTCCTACGAGCTGGGCTGGTGGGAGGACCTCGTCGAGGAGGACGTCATCGAGGACGGCTACATCGAGGTGCCGGAGGAGCCCGGCCTCGGCCTCACGCTCGACATGGACACTGTCGAGGAACACATGGTCGACGGTGAGACGTTGTTCGACGAAGCGTAGCTTCGTCGTGCTCGCCTGACCCTGTCAGGCGTTGTTCGACTGAGCGAAGCGAAGTCGAACTCGATAGGCGAGCGCAGCGAGCCTATCGGTGTTTGACGAGCACGGCGCGTTTGCTGATGTGCCATCGGGATAGCTCGGAGGGACTGTGCCGGAGACGACGCGCGAATCGACTGTCGGTCAATCGCCACCGCCGGGAGCGTAGAGCGCGCAGTCAGCGGCGAGCCGGCGGCTCGCCACGGTGTTTCATACCGGTCCCCCGCGTACACGTACTCGATGTCCGACACGAGAGAGCCGACACGGTCGACGAGCGCTGAGCGGCGCGACGAACGATTTCTGTCGGCCTGTGCGGTGGCCGCGACACTCGGGTGTTTATTGGCGACGGCGACGCCGATCGCTGCGGAGACATCGGCCGCGTTCACGGGAAGTATCGTCACGAGCGGGCTGCTGGGGACGCTGTTCGCCGTCCAGAACCTCCGGCTGTTCCGCCGAGACCGAGCGGTCGCACTCGCGCCGGCGGCACTCACGCTCGTCTTCGGTGTCTGGTTCATGGCTGCGCCGCTGTTGTACACCGAAGTCGGGTTTCTCGCCACCGCCGGGACGCAGTTCGCCGGACTGCTCGTGGCCGCGTTCGCATTCTATATGGTCGTCGCACGGATCGCCCCGGGACGGTGACTACTGTCGGACCACTACGCGCCTACAGTCGGCGGGAGGGCCCCGATTCCTTCCCGTCGGCTCGGCCGCCCGCTCGCCAATAAGAGACGGGTAGTGAGTCGGTGAGCGTCAACAGAGCCGCGTCGTCCGGCGAACCGAAACGCCGTCGAGATCGGTAGAGAGCGTGTCAGGATCGGTTCACCGCGTGGTCGAGCCGGACCGCCTCCAGTTCCCGCCGGTCGAGTTCCGCCTCGATCTCTCGCACGCGGGGCGCGATCGCGTCCGGCTCGTGGCTGTCGGTCCCGACGGTCACCTCGACGCCGGCGTCGACGAGCCGGTCGAGGAACGCGGGCGCCGGGTGGAACTCCCCGTAGTCGTCGAGCAGCCGTCCGGCGTTGATCTCCGGGACGGTCCGCGAGTCGCGGAAGGCGTCGACGACCGAGGCGTAGTGGTCCTCGGTCGCGAACCCGCGGAGGTGGGGGTTGCGCTCGATCAGGTCCGGGTGCGCGGCGACCGCGAACAGCTCCGACTCGACCAGGGCGACCAGCTTCTCGAAGTACCGGTCCACGAGGGCTCGCCGTTCCGACTCGGGCTTGTCGGCGAAGTGCGAGCGCGTGTGGACGTTCGCGCCGTCGAGGTCGTGGACGCTGCCGACGGCGTAGTCGAACCCCGCGTCGTCGAGGAACGCCGCGATCGCTTCCTCGTGGGCGGGGTCGTAGTCCATCTCGGCGGCGTCGAACACCTCGACGTCGACGTCCTCGCGGACCGCCTCGATCGCCTCTCGGCGCCGCTCGTAGGTCAGGTCGAGGTTGAACCCGAACGCGCGCTTGTGGCGCCGCGCGCTCGGCTCCGGCGAGACGTTACAATGGTCTGCGAACCCGATCCCGTCGAGCCCGGCGTCGGCGGCGGCCTCGACCATCCAGCGGAGGAACGCCCCGTCCGAGTAGTTCGTGTGGGCGTGGTAATCGTACACGGCGGCCGTACGGCCCGGCCCGACTCGAAGGTTCGGGTCGCACGGAACGCGTTCGCACGGGAGACCGAGTCCCGGCACGCCGCGATCGAACCCTCGGCACGCCGCGATCGAACCAGCAACATGTTCCGCGAATATCGTTGAAAGTTCATTTAGGAATTATTCCTACTGATGATTGGTGTATGATTCCATGAGTACTACTGCCAAGAGACACTGTCGCGTCGTGGACGGCGACTATCGGCCGCTGGCGGGCCGGGTCGTGGTCGGCGAGCGGCGGGGCGGCGACGGGGACCGGATCGGCTACTGGACGACCGGCGACGACGGGGGGGTTCACCCTCGAATCAGATGGCGGCGTCGACGTGGACGACGTCTCGTTCACGGTTCGGAACCCCGCCGGCGGGGGCGATGCGGAGCCGGTCCGACGGCGAGACCGACCGGACGGGAACGAGGCGACGCTACGTCGGCTGACCGCTGAGAGCCTCGCGCGTCGCGGGCGCGGCGCGGCCGGACCGCGTCACCGCCGCTCGCCGGCGATCGCGTTCACCGCGGTGACGAGGAACGCGACCCCCGCCATCCCGGCGATGACGGCGAACGACGCGCCCCAGCCGAACAGGTCGGCGACGAGGCCGACGCCGACGGAGCCGGCCGAGCCGAGCACCGTGTAGACGGTCCGGATAAGCCCGAAACCGGCGCCTCGCTCCGCATCGTCGAGCGCGTCCATGAACCGCGGGTCGATGGCCGAAAAGAAGCTCGACCCGAGCGCGGCGAGGAACACGGCGCCCCCGAGCCCGGCGACCGTCGGGAGCGCCGGCAGCCCGACGGCGGCCGGCAGGCGGACGAGGTCGGGAAGCGCGACCAGCCCGGCGAGGCCGAGCGCCCCGCCGAGGAGCGCCGCGGCGATGCTCGCGTCGCGGCCGGCGCGGTCGGAGAGTCGGCCGAGCCCGACCTGCGCGCCGGCGCGAACGACGAAGAACGCCGAGAAGACGCCGCCGGCGAACGCGGGCGTGTATCCCCGGAACTCGACGAGGAACGTCGGGAGAAAGGAGATGACGCCCTGCGCGACGTACGTGCCGAGGGTCGCGACCGCGAGCGGGACGAGGATCTCGCGGCGCCCGACCAGTTCCAGCAGCGGTCCGAGTTGGAGTCGCTCGGCCATCGGCTGGTCCGGGCGCCGCGGCTCGGTGGGACGGACCCCCCGCGCGAACAGGACGAATATCGGGACGCCGACGAGCGCGGCCAGCGCGACGCCGGGACGCCAGCCGTAGCGGACCCCGACCCAGGCCGCGGCGACGGGCGCGACGAGCCCCGCCAGCGGCCCGCCCATCGAGTGGAGCCCGACGGCCGTCCCGAGGTCGTCGAACGTCCGCGAGAGCAGCGTGGTCGCGACCGCGTAGTGGAGCCCCGCCGCGAGTCCCAGAAGCACCGCCGCCAACACGAACGCGGGAAAGACCGGGACGACGGCCAACACGAGGCTCATCGCCGTCGTCCCGCCGACCGCGACGAGGATGATCCGGCGCTCGCCGTACCGGTCCGCTAAGATTCCGCTCGGGAACTGCGAGAGTCCGTAGGCGAACCACATCCCGGAGAGGGCGACCCCGATCGCCGTGTTCGAGACCCCGAGATCGTCGATGATCAGGGGAACGACCGGGCTGATAGCCAGGCGGGCGAAGTACGTCACGAAGAAGGCGAGCATACACAGCGTCAACACCGTGTGCCGGTAGTCCCAGTTCACGCCGACCACCGACTCCGCGACGCCGGATCCGTTCGACTCGTCGGCGCCGGATCCGTTCGACTCGTCGGCGCTGGATCCGTTCGACTCCGCGACGCCGGCGTTCGCGACCCCGTGCCGTCGACTGCGCGGTTCACGTCTCGTGTCCGCCGTCGCGCGCGACCCGTATAAATCGTCCTCTCGCGGAGAGCGATCGGGGGGTTCACTCCCGATCCGGGGGTCGCTCTCGGTCCGCGAGCCGCTCCGCGATGGCCGCGCCGGCGCTCCGCGGGTCCGCCTCTCGGACTCGCACCGCGTCGTCGATGGCGACGCGGCCGGGTTCGACCACGTCACAGCAGAGTCCGCCGCGGTTCCGGAGCGCCGACGCAAGCCCGTCCTCGCCGGCGAGCTCCTCAACGTGCGCGCAGGGGGGTCGACGTCGTGTCGGTCGCAGGAGGGCGTCACCGACCGCGACGGTCGCGTCGAGGAGCCCGTCCATTTCGGCGCCGAACCCGTCGACGACGACGTTCCGCCGGTGACGCCCGTCGCGCACGTCGATGCCGGTCTCCTCGCGGACCGCGGCGAGCGCCTCCGCGGCGACGAGCGTGACCGCGCAGCCGTCGAGTTGGAAGTGCCCGTCGCCGCGGCGGTACCGGTCGTTCTCGACGCCGTCGGGTCGGACCTCGACCGCGTCGCGGAGCACGGGCGGGGCGCCGCCCTCGGACGCCGTGACCAGGCTTTCGACCGTGCCGGCCCGTTCCGGTTCCGAGGTCACGCGTCGAAGGTGCCCGCCGTCAGGTAGCGCTCGCCGCTGTCCCAGAAGACGGTGACGACGAGGGGTTCCTCGCCGGCGAACGCACCGGTCTCGCGCAGTTCGGCCGCGACGTCCTTCGCGGCGAGGTTCGAGGCGCCGGACGACTGTCCCACCAGGATCCCCTCCTCGCGGGCGAGGCGGCGGCACTCGGCCTCGGCGGCTTCGAGCTCGACGGCGTGGACCTCGTCTATCAGGTCGACGTCGAGGTTCGGCGCGACGAACCCCGGTCCCATCCCCTGGAAGCCGTCGGTTCCCGCGGGGCCGCCGGAGAGGACGGCGTTGTCGGCGGGCTCGACGGCGTCGATCCGGACCTCGGGGAACGCCTCGCGCAGGCGGCGGCCGATCCCGGAGAGCGTGCCGCCGGTGCCGACGCCGGCGACGAGGGCGTCGACGGTTCGGTCGCCGACCTGATCGAGTATCTCCGGACCCGTCGTCTCGTAGTGGGCGCGGGGGTTCGCGGGGTTCTCGAACTGCCGGAGCTGGACGGTGTTGGGCTCCGATTCGAGCTCGTCCGCGCGGTCCTTCGCGTCGGAGATGTCGCCGTCGACGAGCTCGACGGTGGCGCCGTACGCCTTCATCAGGCGGCGGCGCTCGATCGATTTCCCCTCCGGGATCACGAGGGTGACGTCGTAGCCGCGCGTCGCGCCGACCATCGCGAGCCCGATGCCGGTGTTGCCCGAGGTCGGTTCGACGATGCGGTCGCCGGGCTCGATGTCGCCCGCCGCCTCGGCCGCCTCGATCATGTACAGCGCGGGGCGGTCCTTCGCCGAGCCGCCCGGGTTCCGGGACTCGACTTTCGCCGCCACCGCGGTTCCCGCGGGCGCGTCGACCCGCACCAGCGGCGAGCCGAGCGTCGACAGGATGTCGTCGTCCATTACCCGACCGGAGGCGGCCGCGACCCAAAGGCCCCGCGGACTCCGGCAATCGATGTCGGCCGTGACGACTGGATCGGTTTATAAATCACCGCGAGTCGGACGAGGCCGTTTATAAATAGACGGCCAACACCGCGGGGCCGACGCGGTGGCGCGTGCCGACGAGCGCCGCAACGCGGCGCGAGTCGCACGCGCGAGGGAGTCGCTGGCGCCCGGAGCGAAGCGGAGGGGGCCAGCGACGAGGCTGGGGAGGCGTGAGGTGCGGGGCTGTGCGATGCGGGGCTGTGCGGTGCGGGGCGGGACTCGAAGGGGCGGGCGCGAGGCGGGCGCAGGCGACGGTAGGACCGCAGCGAGTGAGCGCAGCGAACGAGCGAGGACCGCCCCAAGCGTGCGCCCGCCTCGCGCCCGGGGCTTCGGAGGGGCCCGTGTCGATCAGCGATTTATAAGCAGCCGTGTCCAGCCGAGCGCCCGGGGCTTCGGAGGGGTCCGTGTCGAGTCCCCACTTAAAAGCGGTCGGGTCGGCGTACCGCCGGAACGTCGGGCTGTTCGCGCCGCGACCGACCGGAACCTCGTCTTGCCACCGACGCGCCGTTTACGTGCCTCGGCGACCTACGGCCGCCCATGACGCTCGAAACCCTCGCGCCCGCCGCCGACCTCGACGCGGACGCGTTCGACGAGTCCGTTCTCGAAGCGCTCGCGGCCGACGATTACGTGTTCAAGGTCTGGGGCGGCGACTGGTGCGGCGACTGCCAGCGCCAGCTCCCCGAGTTCGGCGCCGCGCTCGCGGCCGCCGGCGTCCCGGACGACCGGATCGAGGCGTTCCCGGTGACGAAGGGCCCCGAGGGGAAGGAGGGCGAACTGGTCGACGAGTACGGGGTCGAACTCATCCCCACCGTCGTCGTCGAGTCGCCCGACGGCGAGGAGGTCGCGCGGTTCGTCGAGGACGAGGACGTCTCTATCGCGGAGTACCTGGCCGGCCGTCTCACGGACGCCGAGGCCGCCGCGTGACCGGATCGTCGCCGGTCAATCGTCGTCCGCCGAGTTCACGTCGCCCGCGTAGTAGAGGACGGCCATCACGACGCCCATCGTGACCGCCTGAACCGTCGTGGACGCGTCGAGGAGGACGCCGACCGCGAGGACCGACGTCGTCACTACGACGCCGGTGAGGAGGGCGTACCGAAGCCGAGAGAGCCCGCGCGCCCAGCCGTCGATCCGGCGGTACAGCCCTCGGGGACCTGCCATGGGGTTTCGCATCTTGGGCGGAACAAGTGTCTTCGGGTCGGGACGGGACGATGAGAGGAGAGGCGAGACGAGGCAGAACGAGACGAGGCGAGGAGAGGATCGCTCAAGTCCGTTCGGCGTCGACCCCGCGTATGGCACGCGTCACGGTCTGGAACGAGTACCGACACGAGCGTCGAAGCGAGGTCGTCGCCGACGTGTATCCCGACGGGATCCACGCGGTTATCGCGGACGCACTGGAGCAGGCGGACCACGAGGTCCGCACCGCGACGCTCGACGAGGGACCGGATCACGGACTTACCGAGGACGTCTTGGACGACACCGACGTGCTCACGTGGTGGGGCCACGCGGCCCACGACGAGGTGCGAGACGAAGTCGTCGAGCGCGTCCGCGAGCGCGTCCTCGACGGGATGGGCCTCATCGTCCTCCACTCCGCGCACTACTCGAAGATATTCAAGCGGCTGATGGGCACCAGCTGCTCGCTGAAGTGGCGTGAGGCCGCCGAGCGAGAGCGGCTGTGGACGATCGAGCCGAGCCATCCGATCGCCGACGGGATCGGCGAGTCCATCGAACTAGCGGAGACGGAGATGTACGGCGAGCGCTTCGACGTCCCCGCGCCCGACTCGCTCGTGTTCACCTCCTGGTTCGAGGGCGGCGAGACGTTCCGATCCGGCTGCTGTTACCGCCGCGGGAGCGGGAAGGTGTTCTACTTCCGCCCGGGCCACGAGACGTACCCGATTTATCACGACGACGACGTTCAGCGGGTGCTTCGCAACGCGGTCGACTGGGCGGAACCGGGCGACGGCCCGACGCCGACGTTCGGCAACGCCGAGCCGGTCGAGGACATCGACACGAGCGACGACCGGACGGTCCACTAGCGACGGTCCGACGTTCACTAACGGCGGCTCGCGAGCGGGTCACTAGCGGCGCCTCGCGAGGAGGGCACTGGCGACGCCTCGCGAACCCCTTACCGACGTCCTCACGCCACCTCGCGCAGCTCCATGAACGCAGTCATCGTGGTCGATTCCGCCTTCCCGAGGTGTTCCGACGCGGTGCTCGGGGGGCGTCGATGCGCTCTGCGACCGCCTCGACGCTCGCCGCCCGCGGGGACTCGTCGTGCCCGATCTCGACGAGCCGACGGCTCAGCGGTTTCAAGCGACCGCCGCTACGGCGCGGACGTTGAAAGGCGACCGCCTCACGCGAACGCGAGACGACCGGTTGTGTCGCACGCCGGCGGCCGGTCGGATACCCCTCTGCGGTCGCCACTGATAAACCCTCGTTCACGTCGCGAAAATCGGCTCACGACGGAGAGCCCCTCCGCGACCCCCGAACGGGCGTTCGCGAATCGGTCGGACGCGACGCCCGGAACGACGAGCCGTTGGCGATGTTCAGTAGGTTTATTCGTCGGTTGGCCGAAGGTTCGTCGAGACCAAACTGTGACGAGTCAGCTGATTCCGTTGGTGGCGGCGATTATCGCTATCGGCGTGCTCGCACAGCTTCTCGCCGATCGGTTCGCGGTCCCGAGCATCGTCTTTCTGCTGATCTCGGGACTCATCCTCGGGCCGGAGGGGCTGGGTGTCATCACGCCGAACACGTTCGCGTCGCTTCCCGCCATCGTCGGCCTCTCGGTCGCGATCATCGTCTTCGAGGGGGCGTTCCATCTCCGGATCGAGAACATTCGGCGGGCCACGAAAGTGAGCATCCGGCTCGTCTCGATCGGCGCCGCGATCTCGCTTCTCGGGACGGCGCTCGCCGTCCGGTTCGCTCTCGGTACCGGCTGGGACATCGCGTTTCTCATCGGCGCGCTGCTGGTCGCGACCGGCCCGACGGTGGTCTCGCCCATCCTCCAAGTCGTCCCGGTCCGGGACCGGGTCGCGACCGCGTTAGAGACCGAGGGGATCGTCAACGACGTGACGGCGGCCATCCTCGCGGTCGTCGTGTTCAAGATCATGCAGCTCGAGGAGCCGACGCTCGGGGCGTTCCTCGAGCTGTTCATCGGCCGGATCGGAACCGGCGTCGGAATCGGAGTGATCGTGGCGGTGATCATCTGGATCGTGCTCCGATACATCGACCTCTCGCCGGGCGACGCGCCGCGAAACGCTCGGCTCGTCGTGCTGGCCGGCGCGCTCGTCGCGTTCGCCGCCGCCGACACCGTCGCCAGCGAGGCCGGCGTGGCCGCCGTGGCGACGGCGGGGGTCATCCTGGGCAACGCGGACATCCCGTACGAAGAACAGATCGCGGACTTCAAGGGCGACGTCACGCTCATCGTCCTCTCGTTCGTCTTCATCGCGCTGGCGGCGCTGCTCGATTTCGGCGATCTGCTCTCTCTCGGGGTCGGCGGGGTGATCGTCGCCGCCGCCGTCATTCTCGTCATCCGACCGCTTGACGTGCTCGTCTCGACCAGAGGGACCGATTTCACGTCCTCGGAGCGGCTGTTCGTCAGCTTCGTCGGTCCGCGCGGTATCATCCCGGCGTCGGTCGCGACCCTGTTCGCGGTCGAACTCCAGAACGCCGGCGAGTCCGAGGCCGCCACGCTTCTGGTGGGGACCGTCTTTCTCGTCATATTCTCGACCGTCGCGTTACAAGGCGGACTGGCTCGCCGGATCGCGGAATACCTAGACGTGATACCAATGCGTGTACTCATCATCGGCAGCGGGCGGGTCGGCCGCGAGGTCGCCGCTCGCCTCGAGAGTCGAGGAGAGAACGTCGTCGTGATAGAGAACGACGAAACAGCCGTCGAGCGGGCCCGAAGCGAGGGGTTAACCGTTCGAATCGGAGACGGAACCGACGTGGACGCGCTTCGCTCGGCGGGCATCGAAAACGCCAAGACCGTCGTCGCCGCGACCGGGAGCGACGAGGTCAATCTGTTCATCGGTCAGCAGGCGGCCACGAACTTCGACGTCGAACAGGTGATCTGCCGCGCCAACGATCCGGACAACGTCGAGGCGTTCGACGAACTCGGCGTGACGACCATCTCCTCGACGTTCACGGTGGCACAGGCCATCGACGACGTCATCGAACGCCCGGCGATGGCGGAGTGGGTGGATATGCTCGGAGAGGAGGGGGACGTCCAAGAGGTGACACTCCGGAACGAGGCGTTCGTCGGGCGGCCGCTCAGCGAGGTAGGGGCCGAACTCCCGGGACGCTGTCTCGTCGTTCTCGTCACGCACGACGGGGAAACGTTCGTGCCGGAGGCCGCCGATACGCTCGAGGGCGGCGACCACCTCACGCTGGTGGGCGAGTACGAGGACGTCCAGGCGGGCGTGTCGCTCCTCGAGGATGGTGGCTGAGGGCTCGGAGGGAGGAGGCGTCGACGGCCGCGAGAGAGACGCACGCCGAGTCGGCGTATCGACCGGGCAGCCGCGTGCTGAATCGGTCGAGCGGGACTCACAAACGCGGTGACCCAGTCGAGCCCCCGTCGTCCGAACCCCCTCGCTCGCGGTGTGAGAAGATGTCCCGCCGATTGACGCTCACTCCGGACGGTGGACCTCGCCGTCGCGGGAATCGGCGTCCTTCCGGCGGACCGCGGCGGCCGCGTTGTTCGCGTCGTAACCGAAGAACACGTCCTTCGCGTACGTCTCGGCGACCTCGGTCGCGTGGATCAGGTCGTCGACGTCGACGTCGACCGCGTACAGCTCCAGCGAGAACGGCGGCTCCGGCGGCGCGCCGTGGAGGTCGTAGTCGCCGCCGAGCCGAGACCGGAAGCCGCGAGCGATCGTCTCCACCCAGTACGTCGTCGCGTACTCGGTGTCGTACAGCGGGACGACGAACTCGTCGACGTGATCGGCCAGCCGGTCGAGGTCGAGACCGGCACGCTCGCGGAGGTGGTCGGGGTAGGGGTCGGGGTACAGCGTGAGCAGGAGCCGTCCGGGGACCAGCTCGGCCGCCTCCGCGACGAACTCGGTGATGACGTCAGCGCGCCAGTCGGCGAAGTCGTCGCGGTCGCTCTCGGCGAACAGGCGCTCGCAGCGGTCGCAGTGACAGAACCCCTCGCGGGGGAACCCGACGTCGTCGAGCCGGACGTCCCCATTTTCGGCCGCGCAGTCCGCGATGATCTCCAGTAAGCCCTCGCGGTACTCCGGGTGCGTCGGACAGATGTACGCCCAGTCGAAGTACTCGCGGTCGCGGGTCGCCGGCTCGCCGCGCTCGTCGACCGGGACGAGGTCGTCGTTCTCGCTCGCGGCGGCGTTGTCGCCGAAACACGACACCATGTTCACGGCGTTCGGCAGCGGCTCGGCCGACCGCCCTGTGACGTCTTTGACCTCGTAGAAGCCGAGGTCGAACGGCTCCATCTCGACCTCGTCGGCGTTGCGCGTGACGACCCCGTACATGGGGCCGGCTACGGGACTGGCCGGTAAAAACGGACGGTATCGCGGTGGTCGGCGCGCGATGCGACTCGCCGAGCGGCACAAGATGTAGTCGGTTCGGCCCGCGGAGGGCGCGGGCGCGATGTCTCGGCGTCACTCGACTTCGACGGGCTGCTTGTCGCCGGCGAACAGGAAGTACGCGAGCGCGACGAGCGACAGCACGAGGACGAGCTTGGCTTTCTTGCTCATATCTGACGTTTCGTGGTACGGGCGCTAAAACTTACCGGAGGGCGATCGCGAGAGGGAGTCGCACCCCGAGGGCCGGTCGAGGGTTCAAACGTCGATATGGTCGGCGATGTCCGTCCGTAGGATCGTCGCGCAGTAGTCGCAGCGCACGCCGTCGGCGACGACGTCGAACCGGGTCTCGATCGGCTCGTCGGCGTTGGTGATACAGTTGCGATTCGGACAGGAGAGCACGCCCGTCACGCTGTCGGGGCGGGTGACGCGGTTCTTCTCGACGACCTCGAAGTCGCGGACGATGTTGATCGTCGCCTCGGGGGCGATGAGCGAGAGGACGTCGACCTCCGACTGGGACAGCTCGCGGTCCTCGACCTTCACGATGTCCTTGCGGCCGAGCCGGTCGGAGGGGACGTTCATCCCGACCGAGACGCCGAACCCCTCCGAGCCGTCGATACCCAGGATGGCGAGGACGTTCAGCGCCTGCCCGCCCTCGACGTGGTCGATGACGGTGCCGTCGCGGATCTTCGAGACGCGGAGCTCGTGCTCGCTCATCGGTCCACCTCCGCCCCCCCGTCGCCGTCGGGAGTCGCGTTCTCCAAGAGGGTGTCGAGCAGCGCCATCCGCACGGGGATCCCGTTGTGTGCCTGCTCGAAGTAGCGCGCGTGGTCGGTCTCGTCGACGTCGGGCGCGATCTCGTCGACCCGCGGGAGCGGGTGCATCACGGTGAGGTCGTCCGCGGCGGTCTCCAGCGTCTCGGCGTCGATCTGATACTCGCCGGCGACGCGGTGGTACTCGTTCTCGTCGGGGAACCGCTCCTTCTGGATCCGGGTGACGTACAGCACGTCGAGCTCGTCGAGGACCGGTTCGAGTTCGTCGTGCTCGCGGATCTGCGCGCCCGTTTCGTGGAGGTCGAACCGGACGGACCGCGGGAGTCGCAGCGACTCCGGGCTGATGAAGTGCTGGCTGGCGTCGAACTCCGTGAGCGCGGCCGCCAGCGAGTGGACCGTCCGCCCGTACTTCAGGTCGCCCATGATACCGATCGTGAGGTCGTCGAGCCCGTGGTCCTCGCGAATCGTGTGGAGGTCGAGGAGGGTCTGAGAGGGGTGTTGTCCGGCGCCGTCACCCGCGTTGACCACGGGGACGTCGACGCGCTCGCCGGCCAGCGTCGCGGCGCCCTCGCTCGGGTGCCGGAGGACGAGGGCGTCGGCGTACCCCTCGATGACGCGGACGGTATCGGAAAGCGACTCCCCCTTCGACACCGACGAGGAGTCCACGTCGCCCATGTCGATGGTGTCCATCCCGAGGCGCTTGGCCGCGCTGTCGAAGCTCATCCGGGTCCGAGTGCTCGGCTCGAAGAAACAGAGCGCGAGCACGCGGCCGGCGTGCCGGTCCGCGTAGGCGGCGGGGTCGTCCGCGACCGCCCGAGCCCGGTCGAGTACGGCCTCGATGTCATCCCGCGAGAGCTGCGTCGCGGTGATGAGGTGGTCCTGTCGCATCGTCTGAGATGGGACTCGGCAGTATCTTGAATCCCTCGGCTCGGCCGTCGTAACGGGTGTTCACGTCCGTGTGGATCCCTGCGACCGCCGGTTTCGAGATTCGTAGTACGCGGGAGTGGTTCGCACGCTTCGGGAGCGCCGGCCCGCGTCCGCGCTTATAAACCGATCCGCGCCGAAAGGTCGGCCATGTCCGAGACCGATCCGGCCGACCTGCTTCCGAACGACCGCGTGAAGCGGGCGGCCCTCGACGGCGACGTGACGCAGCTCCACCGCGGGAACCGGTACGGCGAGGAGGGCGACACGTTCGAGGTCGACGGCGTGACGTTCGAACTCACCGAGGTCAGCGAGCGCACGCTCGGCGACATGACCGACGAGGACGCGAAGCGCGAGGGGTCGCCGTCGCTAGAGGCGTACAAGGAGCGAATGGTCCGCGCGCACGGCGGGAACTTCGACTGGGACGACGACGCGGACGTGGTGCGACACCGCTTCGAGCGGGTCGACGAGTAGCGAACCGGTCGACGAGTAGCGAACTGGTCGACGAGTAGCGAATGGAGGGAACGAGGCGACTCAGTCGTCGTCCGCGGCCGCGCCGTCGCCGTCCGCCGCGGAGACCGCGGCATCGTCCTCGATGCTCGGCGGGTACTTCCCGCGGTCGAGCTTGAGGTCGGACTGCGGGCGCGCCATACAGGTGAGCGCGAACTCCTCGGCCTCCTCGTCGGTGAGGCCGCGAGCGGCCGGCTGGGTCACCTCGCCCTCGACGATTTCGGCGGAACAGGCGAGACACATCCCGACGCGGCAGGAGTACTCCTGTGCGATCCCCGCGTCGAAACAGGAGCTGAGGATCGTCTCCGTGTCGGCCACCTCGATCGTCTCGCCGGTGCCGACGAATTCGACGGTGTACTCGGTCATGGCGCCGAGTACCCGCCGACCGGTCAAAAAGGGTTCCCCTCGATCGCGTCGCCGTCGCGGGGACGGAACTGAGGGGACCACCGACTCGGTTCTCCGCCCATCGCAACGACTAATCCCCCGCCGGACGCTTCCCGAGGTATGACCGGCAAGGCCACCGCGCGAGCCCACCCGATCCAGGGGCTCGTCAAGTACCACGGGATGCGCGACGAGGAGCTTCGGCTCCCGTACCACGACAGCATCAGCCTCTGTACCGCCCCGACCGCGACCACGACGACCGTCGAGTGGCAGCCCGACGCGAGCGAGGACGCCTACGTCATCGGCGGCGAGGAAGTCGACGGGCGCGCCGCCGAGCGAATCGACATGGTCGTCGATCACGTCCGCGAGCTGGCCGGGGTCGACGCCGCGGTTCGGCTGGAGAGCGAGAACTCCTTCCCGTCGAACATCGGCTTCGGCTCCTCGTCGTCCGGCTTCGCGGCCGCCGCGCTCGCCCTGACCGAGGCCGCGGGCCTCGACATGTCGCTCCCGGAGGTCTCCACCGTCGCCCGCCGCGGCTCCTCGTCGGCCGCCCGCTCGGTGACGGGCGCGTACTCGCGGCTCGACGCCGGGCTCAACGACGAGGACTGCCGCTCGCACCGCCTCGACACCGGCGTGAGCGAGGACGGGTTCGACCCCGAGGCGGACCTGCGGATCGTCGCCGCGCACGTCCCCGCGTACAAGGAGACGGAGGAGGCCCACCGCGAGGCCGCCGCGAGCCACATGATGCAGGCGCGGACCGCCCACGTCCAGGACCAGCTGGTGGAGATAACCGACGCGCTCCGCGCGGGCGAGTTCGACCGGATCTTCGAGACCGCGGAGCACGACTCGCTCTCCCTAACGGCCACGACGATGACCGGGCCCGCGGGGTGGGTGTACTGGCAGCCCGAAACGATCGCCGTGTTCAACGCGGTCCGAGAGCTCCGGGAGTCGGGCGTCCCCGTCTACTTCTCGACGGACACCGGCGCGTCGGTGTACGTGAACACCCTCGCGGACCACGTCGACGAGGTCGAGGGCCGGATCGCGGAGATCGGCGTCGACACCGACGTCTGGGAGGTCGGGGGCCCGGCGCGGATCCTCGACGAGAACGAGGCGCTGTTCTAACCCCGGGACCGACGCCGGCCATACGCCTCGATTCCGCCGAATCCACGTCACCGTCGTTTGACATTGCGAACGGCTCGCGCGGTCAGGGGACTCGGCCGGGGGGCGATCGAGCGTCAGCGCGGTCGGGAGGCGATCGAGCGTCAGCGCGGTGGGATGCCCCGCTCACTCCTCCGGGTCCTCGCCCCGCGCCCGCTTGTACATCGCGAGCGCCTCCTCGCGCCGTTCGGAGTGGTCGACGATCGGCGCGGGGTAGTCGGGCGCCGCGTTCGCGCGCTGGGTGGGCGACAGCTCGTGCCACTCGTGGATCAGGTCGGCGTCGAGGCCGCGCAGTTCGGGGACGTACTGCGTTATGTACGCCGCGTCGGGGTCGTATCGCTCCCCCTGCGTCATCGGGTTGAAGATGCGGAAGTACGGCTGCGCGTCGGTCCCCGTCGAGGCCGCCCACTGCCACCCGCCGTTGTCGTTGGCGGTGTCGTGGTCGGCCAGGTGCTCCCGGAAGTGGTCGTAGCCGTGGCGCCAGTCGGCGAGGAGGTCCTTCGTCAGGAAGGAGGCGACGATCATCCGCACGCGGTTGTGCATGAACGCCTCCTCGCGCAGCTGGCGCATCCCGGCGTCGACGATGGGGTAGCCCGTCTCGCCGCGCTTCCACGCGGCGATCTCCTCGGGGTCGTCGCGCCACTCGATCCCCTCCTCGTACGTCTTGTAGTTCTCGGTGACGACCTCGGGGTTGTGGAAGAGGACCTGCGCGTAGAACTCGCGCCACGCCAGCTGCTGCTGGTACTCCTCGACCTGCTCCGGTGCGTCGTCGGGGCGGTCGTCGGACTCCGCCTCGGCCATCGCCGCCTCGGTCGCCGCGTACGCCTCCCGAACGCCGATCTCGCCGTACTTCAGGAACGCCGAGAGCCGGGAGGTCGCTTCCTTGGCGGGGTAGTCGCGCTCGGCCTCGTAGCCGAACACCGCCTCGTCGAGGAAGTCGTCGAGGCGCTCGCGGGCGGCGGCCGTCCCCGCGGGCCCGACCTCGGCGTCCGGCTCCGCGAAGCCGAGGTCGCCGGGGGTCGGAAGCGCCCCGACGCCGCCGTCGGTGACCGTTTCGTCGTCCGCGCCGGGCGCGTCGAGGGCGTCGGCGGCCGTCGCGAGCCGGTCGGCGGAGACGAGCCCTTCGGCGGTCGGCGTCGGCGCCGGATCGTCCTTCGCGCGGTCGGTCCACTTCTTCCAGTAGTAGCTGTACACCGAGTACGGGTCGCCGGCGTTCGTCCGGATCGCGTCGGGGTCGTGGAGGACCGCGTCGTGGTGGGCCTCCCGTTCGACGTCGACCGCATCGAGCGCGCGCCGGACGCCCGCGTCGCGCTCGCGGGCCAGCCCGGAGTAGTCGCGGTTCCAGACGACGCGCTCCGCGTCGAGCGCGTCGGCGAGCCGCGGGATCGCGGTCCGGGGGTCGCCGCGGGCGACGAGCAGGTCGCTCCCGCGCTCGCGGTACGCCTCGCGGAGCGCGGCGAGCCCGTCGAGCAGGCGGCGCACGCGCACGTCGCTCGCGTGGTCGAGGACGTTCGGATCGAAGACGAAGACGGGGGCGGCGGGCCCGCGGTCGGGAGCGTCGCCGTCCGCGCCGTCGTCACCGGCCCCCGTCGCGGCCGCGAGCCCGACGTTGTCGGCGGCCCTGAGGTCCCGTCGGTGCCAGAACAGCTCCATGGGATCGCCACGGACGCGTCCACCGTGAAACCACCGGGACCGGCGGCGGACTCCGCGCGGGCGAAGACCGGGGCGTTCCGGCTCGCCCCGGGTTCAGAGCTCCAGCCGTCCCGGAACGCTCACGCGGTCGAGGAGGAAGTAGCCGACCGTGAGCGTGAGGGTCAACCCGCCGAGGGCCGCGGCCGCGAACAGCGCCTCGGTTCCCCCGCCGTAGTCCTCCAGCCGGAAGCTGATCACGCGGCGGGAGACCGCGATGATCGCGGCGCTCACGACGATCCGGAGGACCGGCTGCCCCCGGGCGTACGCGACGAGCGTGCGGTGGACCTCGACGATGATCAGCAGCAGGAGGACGCTGTCGAGCAGCTGGACGACCTCCTCGGGATCGGTGAAGTTGCCCGCGACGAGCAGGCGGTACAGGGAGACGAACAGGTCAAAGACGCCGATGAGGAACAGGAGGAGGAGGAAGTACGCCGCGCCGAGGACGAGCCACTCCATCGCTCGCGCCGCGGGGTCCGCCGCGTCGTCCAGGTCGACACCCATCGAAGGAACGCTCGACAGCCGAGGAGAAGTCAGTTTTGGTGGCCTCGGTCGAGCCGGTCGCGTCAGCCGTCGGCCTCGCCCGTCAGCGACTCGAGCAGGTGGACCGCGGGCGCCTTCGCGAGCGGGTCGTTCCCGTTACCGCAGTGGGGCGACTGGACGCAGGCCGGGCACCCGCCCTCGCAGTCGCAGGAGTCGATGAGCCGCGCCGTCCGGGTCATCAGCTCCTCGATCCGCCCGTGGCCGCGCCGGGTGAGCCCGACGCCGCCCGGGTACCCGTCGTAGACGAACACCGCCGGCCCCTCGGTGTGCGGGTGGTGGGGCGTGGAGATCCCGCCTACGTCGGCCCGGTCGCACAGCAGGTGGAACGGGAACAGCGAGATGATCCCGTGTTCGGCCGCGTGGATGCCGCCGTTGAACGCGTACTCGCCGCCCGGGATCGGTTCGCCGTCGTCGATGCCGCCGGCGTCCGCTCCGTCGCCTGCGTCGCTCTCGCCGCCGGCGTCGGGGTCGGGCGCGCCGCCGTCGGCGCTGACCTCGGGGTCGCCGGCGGCCTCGTCCCCGAGCGCGTCGCCGAGGCGCCGCATCTCGCGTTCGAGGTCCTCGGGCACGGGGAAGTACAGCGCCTTCGTCCGCAGCGTCGTCTCCGGGAGGTCGAGCGTCGACTCGCCGAGCGACTCCCCGGTCGCCGCGTCCTTCCGGACGAACCCGGTGATCTGCTCCGTCACCGTGACGTCAGCGAAGCGGACCGGCACGTCCGGGCGCGCCGAGAGCGCGCGCTCGTCGAGATCGTCGTTCACGACGACGTCCTTGTCGGAGCGCACCTGCGTGTAGTAGTCGGCCCACGACCGCTGGAGCTCGGCCACGTCGCGGTCGAGGTCCAGCTCCGTCACCTCGTAGGTTCGGCCCTGCTGGTGGTAGATGGCGCCGGGGTGGGCGTCCCGGAGCGCGTCTGCGACGCCGAGCGTCGCGACCGTGTCGCCGCTCGACCGCTCGACGAGCGATATCTCGCGCTCCTCGGCGGTGCGGAGGTTCACGGACTGCTGCGGGCTCGACCCCCCGGCGTGGACCCACCGCGTCCCCGCGGCCGCCTCGCGCCGGTTCAGCACGCCCTCGTCGGTGAGGTCCGCCACCACGCCCGGGAAGGAGTCGCCGAAGAAGCGCTCGTCCTCGGGCGAGAGCCAGTTCTCGTCGGCCGCGCAGGCGACGTGGCCGGGCATGAGCTGGCCGTTCTCCGGGTCGCAGATCGCGTCCTCCGGCGGCGCGTCGAAGAAGTCGTTCGGGTTGCGCATGAGGTACTGGTCGAGCTGGTCCTCGCCGCCGACCATCACCACGAGGGCAGGGTCGTCGCCGCGGCCGGCCCGTCCCGCCCGCTGGTGGGCGGACATCCGCGTGCCGGGGTAGCCGTCCAGCACCACGGCGTCGAGCCCGCCCACGTCGACGCCGAGTTCGAGGGCGCTCGTCGACCAGACGCCGCGCAGGTCGCCGGCGTGGAGGTCCGCCTCGATCTCGCGGCGCCGGTCGTCCGTGAGCGCGGCCTGGTACGCGCCGACCTTGCCGGCGAGGTCGCGCTCGCCCCGCTCGCGGAGGTCGCTCGCGCTGTCGGTGGCGTACTGCTCGGCGGTCTGCCGGGCGCGGGTGAACGCAAGCGTCTGCTGGCCCGCCGTCACGAGGTCGACGAACAGCCGCTTCGACTCCGTGTGGCTCGACTTCCGGCGCCCGCTGCCGCGCTCCCGCCAGTCGTCGTCGTACTTCGGCGGGTTCCACAGCACCCAGTCGCGCGGCCCCCGACCGGAGGCGTCCTCGTCGACCAGGGTAATCCCGTCCGGGTCGCGGCCGGTGACGGTCGCGACGTGGTCGACGGGGTTGTTGATCGTCGCCGAACAGCAGACGAACTGCGGCGAGGATCCGAACCGCTCGCACGTCCGCGCGAGCCGGCGCAGGGTCAGCGCGACCTGCGAGCCGAACACCCCGCGGTAGCTGTGGACCTCGTCGATCACGACGTACTCCAGCGACGAAAAGAACCAGTCCCAGAGGCGCCCGGCGTACGGCAGCAGCGCGTAGTGGAGCATGTCCGGGTTCGAGAGGAGGACGGTCGGCCGGCGGTCGCGCACGTCCCGCTTCTCCGCCCGCGAGAGCCGCCCGGTGTACGAGTCGACGGAGACCCGGCTGCCGAAGCCGAGGTCGGCGGCGAGCTCCGACAGCGACTCCTCCTGGTCGGCGATCAGCGCGTTCTGCGGGCCGACGTACAGCGTCCGCCCGCCGCGGTCCATCGCCGCCTCGAAGGCGGGAACGGTGTACGCGAGCGACTTCCCGCTGGCCGTCTCGGTCGCGAGGACGACGTCGTCGCCGTCGCGGACCGCCTCGATCGCGTCCGCCTGGTGGCGGTAGAGCCGGTCGATCCCCCGCGACGCGAGCGCGTCGTCGAGCCGCGGTTCGAGGTCGACGTCCGCGAAATCGGGTTCGCGCGCCGGGATCCGCCGGTGGTCGGCGATCTGTCCCTCGTAGAAGGGGCGGTCCCGCAGCCACTCGATGGCGTCGTCCACGGTTACGGAACCCTGGGGTCGGCGGGGCCTAACGGTTGCGGTGGCGACGCGGCGGGTGCGAGGGTGCCGACCCTCAGTCGTCCGCCGGTGACGGTGACGGCGCGGCGTCGACGGAAAGGGCCCCGGAGAGCGGCTCCGTCGGTCCCTCGCGGGCGAGCGGCGGCCAGCGGACCTCGGTCGCGATCGGATCGTCGAGGTCGAGCCGCATCCGGAGGTCTCCGCGGCGCTCGACGACCTCGAACCCGACCGTCCGGTAGACGTTCCGGGCGACGCGGTTGCCGGTCTCGACGTGGAGTTCGATCCCCTCGCGGCCGGCAGCGGCGGCGTTTGCGATCACGTGGCGGCACAGCTCCGTCCCCACGCCGCGGTCCTGCGCGTCCGGATGAACGAAGACGGCGAGTTCGGGGACCGCCGCGCCGGTCGGCGTGTACATGGCGTGGCCGAAGAGCTCGCCGTCCCGCTCCGCGACGACGTTGTTCCCCTCGGTCAGCATCGATCGGATCCAGTCGGCGCAGCGCCGCCGGCTCACGGGCGGGAGCCCCTGCGCGCGGTCCGTCCGGTCGAACCGCTCGTACATCTCGGCGAGGAACGGTTCGTCCCCCTCGACCGCGGGACGAATCGTCCAGCGCGCGCCCTCCTTGTCGACGAACCGCGGACAGCGCGGCGGGCAGTGCGGCGTCCCCTCGCACTCGCTGCCGTCCCACCCGTCGCAGGCGGCGATGGCGGTATCCGAGGTCATGTCTCCGCGTTAGCGGCGCGTCGGGTTATAGGGAGACAACGACTTTCACGGAGTGAGAACGGGTGACGACCGCCTCCGACGAGCCACGATCCGGAAGAGACAGAGCGGCTACTCTCGGATCAGCACGATCCCTTCGCGGAACACCGCGTGGTTCGGGACGACGTGTTCCTCGCCGTCCGTCTCGATGTGGGTGACGAACAGGTCGACCTCCTGAACGATGCCGCGCTCGCCGGCGACCCGCACCTCGTCGCCGATACCGTACGGCTGTCGCAGGAGGAGGAAGACGCCGGCCGCGGCCGAGGCGACGAGGTCCTTCGTCGCGAGCGCGGTGAACAGCACGACCGCGAACGCGTACGCCGCGAGCAGCACGACGAGCGCGAGCGTCTGGACGCCGACCTGTCCGAGCGCGACGAGCGCCGCGACGTACACCACGCTGTACTTCACGAGCGTGGGGAGCACCCCGAGTTCCGGGAGTTTGATCCCGCGAAGCCGCTCGGCGACGAGCAGCTCGGTCTTATCGCCGACGACGATCCCGACGATGAGGACGATCACGGCGACGAACAGCCGCGGGAGGAACGCCGCGACGCCGGACCAGAACCGGTCGAGGTAGTTCACGTCCGCGACGGTCAGAGCGACGATGACGGTGACGGCGAGGATGAAGTAGCTGGACAGCTGCGCTAAGATCCGCACCGTCGAGGTGTCGAACTCGCGGGCCGTCCGCTCGAAGGCGGTCCCCTCGATGACTTCGGGGACGCCGGCGCGGCGGAGCAGTCGGCGGTTGATCACCCCAGTGAGGTACGCTAACACGAGTCCCAACAGGAGGACGCCGAGCGCCAGCCAGATCCGGTACGGGACGTTTGCGAGGAACTCGGGGACGGTGATCTGGGCCGCGGACATGGGTCAGTACTCCTCCGGATCGATCTCCAAGACGAGTTCGCCCGCCTTGAACGCGCGGACGAGCCCGTCGGACTCGGAGAGCACGATCGAAGTCGAGTTGGTGTCGCGGGTGATCGCCGCGCCGGACATGTGGCGCGCGCCGAGCCCCTTCGGGATGTCGACGCCCTCGGCGGCGGGTTCGAGGTATCGGTACGCGGAGACGATCTTCCCGGAATCGGAGACGACGAACGCGCCGTCGAGCCGCGAGAACTCCTTTAACATCACGTTCACGATGGGGTCGCCGACGTGGACGTGACTCTTCTCGAAGGGGTTGTACGACAGCGGCCGCGACTTGTTCATCACCTTCCCCGCGTCCCCGACGACGAACAGGGCGCCCACCGGCTTCCCCTTCTGTCCCTTCTGCCCGAGTTCGATCGCGACCTCGAACACGTCGCGGATGACGCTCGGCTCCGCCCGGGAGTTGGCGAACAGGTCGTAGATACCGGTGTGGATCCCCTCGTCGACGGTGACGCGGATCACCGCGTCCGAGCCGCCGTCGAACACCGAGGCGACACAGGCCACCTCGTCGCCCTCGGCGAGCAGGCCCTCGTCCATCGCGCCCTCGATACCGAACCGGATCCGGTCTTTGACGTTGTCGAACGGGAGCGGGAGCTCGACGAACGTCTCGGCGTCGACGTCGTTGTCGGGCGCGACGACGACGACCTCGACCCCGTCGTCCGCGAACCGGTCGTAGAAGGAACTCGTCGGGGAGAACAGCAGCGCGGCGTCCACGTCCGAGACGAGGTCCGCCAGGTGGTCGGTGAGCGAGGCCATTATCACGGGAGACAGGTGGAGTCCGTATAGTCGTTGCGTCGTGCGGGCGTCTGACGCCCGTTCGGAGGTCCGACGGGGCACCGCGGACCGGATTCCCGCGCGACTTTTATCCGCGAGTCGACTACCCCGGCGTACATGGCGACTCGCGAGGCCCTCTGGGAGTACCGGAACCGGTTCGGCGACGCCTTCGGACGGACGTACTTCCGGCGGTTCGGGGCGGGCGTCGTCTCCAGCGTCGGGCTCGGCACCTACCTCGGCGAGCCGACGCCCGCCGTCGACGAGGCCTCGCGCGAGTCGGTCGAACTGGCCCTGCGGTCGGGCGTGAACCACGTCGACACCGCTGTCAACTACCGCTGCGGCCGCGCCGAGCGCGTGGTCGGGGAGGCGCTCCGAGGCGCGCCGGTCGACCGCGAGTCAGTGGTCGTCGCGACGAAGGGCGGCTTCCTCCCGTTCGACGGCGAGCGCCCGGCCGATCCGAGTGCGTACGTCCGCGAGCGGTTCGTCGAGCCCGGGATCGTCGGCCCTGAGGACCTCGCGAACGGCGCGCACGCGATGACGCCGGACTACCTGGAGTGGTCGCTCGACCGCTCGCTCGACCGGCTCGGCCTCGAATCCGTCGACTGCTACTACGTCCACAACCCGGAGACACAGCTCGCCGCCCGGTCGCGAGACGACGTGTACGACGCGCTCGAAGCCGCCTTCGAGGCCCTCGAACGCCGACGGGCCGCGGGCGACGTCGGCGCGTACGGCGTCGCCACGTGGAGCGCGTTCCGCGTCCCGGACGGCGACGACGGCTACCTCTCGCTCGCCGACGTCCTCTCGCGGGCCGAGGCCGCCGGCGAGGCGGTCGGCCCCGACGACGACCACGGGTTCGAGGCGATTCAGCTCCCCTTCAACGTCGCGATGGCGGACGCGTTCACGCGGCGGAACCAGCCCGCACCGCCGGGTTCGGACGGCGACGGTCCCGTCTCGACCCTCGAATTCGCCCACGAGGCCGGACTCTCCGTCGTGACGAGCGCGAGTATCGGGCAGGGCGAGCTGGCGGTCGAGGGCGCGATCCCCGCCGACGTCGACGCGACGCTCGCCGGGGAGACGCCGGCCCAGCGCGCGCTCAACTTCGCGCGGAGCGCCCCGGGCGTCACCTCGTCGCTCGTCGGGACGACCGATCCCGACCACGTCCGCGAGAACGTCGCCGCCGGCACCTTCGACCCGCTCGGCGCGTCGGCGTTCGACGCCGTCTTCGAGTGAGCGGGCGGCCGCGACCGCGCGAGCAAAAAACGTTTGTCGGGACCGGCCCAAGCCGGGCGCATGTCCCCCACGCGACGAGCCCTCCTCGGTAGCGCGGCGCTCGGGGTCGCCGGCGCGCTCGCCGGCTGCCTCGGCGGCGGCGCGGGCGACGCGAACGATCCGGAGGCGGAGTCCGACCGGCGACAGGTGTCGGGGACGGACTCGGACCCGACCGTGGTGAAGCCGCGGAACCCCGACGGCGAGAGCGTCCTTCTCGACGGGAGTGAGACGAACGGCGCGGGCGAGCCGGTCCCGATCGGGCGAGAGCTCGTCACGAGCGCGAGCCGGGCGAACGAGCTGTTGGTCGCCGAGGGCGTCGGTGACGCGGACCGCGAGCGGACCCGGACCTTCCTCGACGAGACCGACTACGACGCGGAGACGGTGTACGTCTCGCAGGGGGGCGTCCGGTCGTGTCAGCGCCTCGTGATCCACTCGGTTTCGTGGCGGCCCGGACACGTCGAGTACGAGTACTGCCGCGAGCTCAGGCCACCCGACGAGGCGTGCGAGGCGGACGCGGGGGCCGCCCTCGCGTTGCTCTTCCGGCTGCCGGTCGCGCTCGACGGGCGGCTCACCGGCTCCGGCTCCAGCGGGCGCACCCCGTGTCGGACCACGGAGACGGAGTACGCGGTGATCGACGGGAACGCGACCGTACCCGGGAACGAGACGGCGATCGACGAGGGAGGTGACGCCTCGTGACGGAACGCCTGACCCGACGCGACGCGCTCGCCGCCGCCGGGGCGGTCGCGCTCGGGTCGCTCGCCGGCTGTTCCGGCGGGGGGAGCGAGCCCGAGTTCTGGGACGACCCGCCGTCGCTCGACGTCGAGCGCGTCCCGAGCGAGTTCGACGAGCCGGTCCCGGAGCCCCCGCGGCTCGTTCCGGTCGATTTCGAGCCCGGGGTGGCGGCGGCGTTCGCGGACCGCGTCGACCGCCTGCTCAGTCCGATACCGGAGCCGCTGACCGCCGAGACGCTTCCGAACGGCGAGATCCGCGAGCGGATCGAAGCGGAGCGGACGGCGGCTCGGAAGTCGGTCCCGGGCTCGGACGAGTCGCTGCCACCGCTGCGGACCGCAGAGCGGTACACCGCGGCGCGAGATCACGCCGCGACCGCCGTCGGCACGTGGGCCGCCGTGACAGTCGAGGGCGATCCGTCGCAAGTGGCCGCCGACGTCGGGACGGTCCGCCGACGCGTGGCCGAGACGCTGGACGCGCTACCCGGGCCCGCAGCGGACCCGCCGGCCGGCGCCGCGATCTACGGGCCGATCGAGCGCTGGTACGACGAGGCGCAGCGGCGGACGCTGGTCGGCGGGGGCGCCGACCCCGATCGCCGCGCGAATCCGATTCGGACGGGCGAGTCCGTCGGTGACGTCGAGCGGGTCCAGTCGTCCGTCGAGGCGGGGCGGTACCTCCGCGACCGGTATCGGGCGTCGCTCGCTGCCCCGGAACCGGTCGAAGCGGCCCTCCGCCGCGAGGCGAAACGGCTCGGCCGCGAGGTCGGCGAACGGCTCGAGGCGCTCCACGGCGAGGACGTGGAGGAGATCCGATCGAACCCCGGAACCGAGTCGTTGCTCGACGAACGACCCGTCCCGCGGGACGCGCCGAGCGTCTCGCTGCTCTCGACCGCCGGCTACCGGGCGTTCGAGAACCTCTGGTTCGCACCGATTCCGGTCGGGAACTACGAGCCGGAACACCCTGCGACCGCGCTCGTACGGACGCTCCTGCTCCGCGTTCGACTCCGGGGACTCGACGTCGTCGCGTCCCGGATAGAGGCGGGCGAGACGATGTTTCCCGCGGACGCCGCCGCGGTCGGCGCGGCGCGCGACGCGGCGATCGAGTCGACCGCGTCGCTCGCGTCGAGCGCGAATCCGCTGGACCGGTGGCTGGCGACGCAGTTCCGTCCGTTGTTCGAGGAGCCCGACGGGGCCCTCACAGCGGCCGAGCGGGACGCTCATCGGGTGGTCGAGGCGTACACCGCGTACCGGTGGATAGAGACGGTCACGGGCGAGGCGCGAGCGGTGACCGAGTCGGTCGCGGCCGCGTTCGACTCCTGATCGGATTCGATCGCGGTGCGCGAGGGGGAAAGAGAGACGTCGGAAGCAGCGAGGGGAGACCGTCAGCGAAGCTCCTTGAACCGGCTTCCGCACTCCGGACAGATCCGGACCGCGAACACCTCGTCGGGGTCGTTCTCCTTTTTTAATACCTTGTCGCAGTCGGCGCAGTTGAGCCGCTCGTAGGTGTCCTTGACGAGGTCGCCGTCGCGGAGCCCCTTGCGCGAGGATTTCATACCCCGCCGTTCGTCGGCGGGGCGGATAAAAACCCCGTACGACAGCGGTCTGACGCGTCTGCCGATACCGACGCCGAGACGGGGCGGGCGGCGAGACCGATACCCGGTTTCACGGCGCCGCACTCGGCCGCGTCCGTGGCGTCCGCGCTCGGCCGCGTCCGTGGCGTCCGCACTCGGCCGCGTCCGTGGCGTCCGCGCTCGGCCGCGTCCGTGGCGTCCGCGCTCGGCCGCGTCTGTAACGTCCGCGCTCGGCCGCTTTCGCAACCCTTGTGTCCGGGCGCGGGGAATCGCTGCCGTGTCACGGACCCGGCTGTTCGGATCGCTCTGCGCGCTGGTCTTCCTCGTCAACTTCGCGCGGGTCGTGTTCGCGCCCCTCGTGGGCGAGTTCATCGACGCGTTCGGGATCCAAGAGGGGACCGCGGGCCTCATCGTCACGCTCGCGTGGCTCGGCTCCGCGGCTCCGCGGATCCCCGCCGGCTGGGCGCTCACGCGCTTCACGCGGCGACGAGTGATACTCGTCTCCGGCGCGATGCTGACCGCGGGGGCGCTCGGCGTCGCGCTCGCGCCGAGCGTCCTCGCGCTCATGGTCGCCGCCTTCGCGATCGGCTTGGCCTCGGGCGTCTACTTCGTGGCCGCGAACCCCTTCATCGCGGAGCTGTTCCCCCGGCGCGTCGGGCGCGCGATGGGCGTTCACGGCACCGCGAGCCAGCTCGCCGCCGTCATCGCCGCGCCCGCGGTCACCGTCGCGCTGTGGTACGACTGGCGGTACGCCTTCTACGGGCTCGCGGCCGCCGCGGCCGCCAGCACACTCGTGTTCGCCGCGCTCGCGGCGCGGACCAATCTCCCGGACGCCGGCGCGGGAGACACCGACTTCCTCGCGGCCGCCCGCGGCGAGTGGAAGCTGATCCTCGCCGGGGTCGTGCTGATGGGGCTCACGAGCTTCGTCTGGCAGGGCCTGTTCAACTTCTACGAGCTGTACATGATCGACAAGGGGCTGCCGCCGGCGACCGCGCGGAACCTCCTGACGGTGATCTTCGCCGCCGGCGTGCCCGCGTTCCTCGTGTCGGGCGACCTCGCGGACCGGCTTCCCCACGTGCCGTACCTGCTCGGTATCGTCACGGCGTTCGTCGGCGGGGTCGTCCTCGTCGTCGTCGCAGAGGGGCTGGCGGCGGTGATCGCCGCGAGCGTCGTCGTCGGCTTCGCCATCCACATGCTGTTTCCGGCGGGCGACACGTACCTCCTCGGGTCCCTCCCCGACGAGTCGCGCGCGTCGGCGTACGCGATGTTCTCCGCCGGGATGATGTCGACGCAGGCGGCCGGCTCCTGGGTCGTCGGCGAGGCCGTCGAGGCGGGCGCGACGTACGACGCCGTCTTCCTCGCGCTCGCCGGCGGGCTCGCGGCTCTCGTCGTCGCGTACGCGGCGCTGTACCGCCTCGGGCGCGTTCCCGGCGGCGCCGCGGGCGCGACGCGTGCGGTCTGAGGCCGCGCGGGCGGAGCGCGGCCGGTCGGGACCGGCACGCGCCTACGGTACCGCACCTGTTTTGGGCGTCCCGCCCTTGTGATCGGTAAATGGAGTACGTTCAGGAGCGCGTGACGACCCTTCACGCGTTGACCGACCACCGGCCCGACGCCCCCACGGACCGGGCCGCGGTCGTCGTGCCGATGACCGAGCGCGAGTACGGGACGCTCGCGGCCGAGCGCGTGCTCTCGTCGCTGGAGACCGTCGACCCCGCTCGGGTGATCGTCCCGCTGCGAGCGTCGGCCGACCGCGCCGGGGCGTTCGCGGAGTGGCTCGACGGGTTCGACCTCGACGTCGAGACGCTGTGGTGCGACGGCCCCCGGCTCGCGTCGCTGCTGGAGGCGCGGGGACTCGACGGCGACCGCGGGAAGGGGCGCGACGTGTGGCTCGCCCTCGGTCGCGCGCTCGACGAGGAGTTCGTCGTCGTCCACGACGCCGACACGAAGACGTACTCGCCGGCGTTCGTGAACCGGCTGCTGTTCCCGCTGGGGCGCGGCTACGACTTCTCGAAGGGGTACTACGCCCGCGTCGAGGACGGCTCGCTGTACGGGCGGCTGTTCAGGCTCTTCTTCCGACCGCTCGTCCGCGCGCTCGCCGATGCCGCGCCCGGCCGAATGCCCGACGTCTTAGAGTACCTCTCCGCGTTCCGCTACGCGCTCGCCGGCGAGTTCGCGGCGACGAGCGACCTCGTCTCGCGGCTCCGCGTCCAGCGCGGCTGGGGGTTAGAGGTCGGGACGCTCGGCGAGGCGTTCGGTCACGCCGGCTTCGGAGACAGCGCGCAGGTCGACCTCGGGCGCTACGAGCACGACCACCGCTCCGTCGAGGGGCCGACGGGCCTCGCGGACATGAGCCGGGCGGTCGGCGCGGCGACGCTGCGCGCGGTCGAGGACGCCGGCGTCGACGTCGACTACGACGGCCTCGCCGAGCGGTACCGCGACGCCGCGGAGACGCTGGTCGACGGCTACGCGACCGACGCGGGGTTCAACGGCCTCTCGTACGACGCGGCCGACGAGCGGTCGCAGGTGGCGACCTATGCCGAGGCGCTCGGCGAGCCCGGTCCCGACACCCGGCTCCCGGCGTGGGAGGACGCGCCGGTCGACCCCGATGAGGTCCGGGAGGCCGCGCGCGCGGACCTCGACGCGGTTCGCGGCGACGGGGCGACCGGCGGGATCGACGCCGCCGGCGCTCAGGCGACCGACGACGGGCAGGCGGAGCCCGCTCCGGGGGAGGACTGAGATGGCGGACGGAAGCGGGCCGAGCGTCGCCGCGCGCGACGACCTCGCCGGCGTCGTCGACCTGTTCGGGTGGCTCACCCGCACGGAGCTGTCGCGGGCGCTCTCCGAGCTTGCGTTCAAGCAGCGCGCCGAGGTCGACGAGGACGCCATCGACGCCGCCATCGACCTCGCGGTCGCCGAGTACGCGCTCGTGCCGGCTCCCGACGAGGCGCTCTCGGGGGGCGACGCGGGCGACCTAGCGGACGCCGAAACCGAGCACGCCGAGGAGTCGACCGTGCTCGCGGTCGGTCCGGCGGCGTTCTCGACGCTCCCGGAGGGCGCCGAAGACCTCCCGCATATCCTCGACGTGCCCGACCGCGGCGTCGACCGCGAGGCACTCGCGGACGCGGTGCTCGACCGGCTCCGCGAGGAGGCGATCGAGGCGATAGGGGAAGGCGACGACGACCGCTTGGAGACGCTCGCGGACGTGACCTACGACGTGGAGGCGTGGGCGCCGGTCGACGTCGACCCGGTCCGGACGCGGATCCTCGCGGAAGTCGACGAGTGAGGAGGGGTCTCCGCTTTCATCCGGAGAACTCTGACTCGCTCACGCGGACGACGAGGGTCTCGTCCACGTCGCGGAGGTCGTACTCTGGCCTCTCGCCCTGTCGCCGCCGGACGAAGAGGGGCTCGACCGGGCGCCCGTCGACGAGCCCGAACACCTTCAGTCGCTGGTCGGTCTCCTCGGGGGGCACGTCGCCGTCGCGGACCTCGCGGGCGAGGTCGCGCGAGAGCCACTCGTCGGTCGCGACCGAGGGCTCCAGGACGAGCGCCTCCGCGACGAAGCGGACGAGGTACCAGTCGAGGTCGTTGAGCAGGGAGACGGCGGCGCCGAGGCTCACGGTGTCGACGGCGACGCTGTTCTCGAAGGGCTCCTCGATCCGGTAGGTGGCGAGCGCGTCCCGCGCGGTCTCGCGGGAGAGCAGCTCGTAGGAGAGCTCCACGTCGGGGTCGCCGAGGAGACACACCCGCGTCACACCTCGGCGGTCGCGGGGAGCGGTGAAATCGGTTGCGGTCGGCCCTACCACGAGATCCGCTCGCGGTCCTTCCAGAGGTGCCCCGCGGGGCTCCCCGGCGCGAACCGCGCGAGCCAGACCGGCGTTTCGGCGCCCTTCGAGGGGGTTCGGGGCGCCTCGTCGCCGCCCATGTCGGTCCGGACCCAGCCCGGCGAGACGGCGTTCGCGATGAGCCCCCGCTCGCCGTACTCGCCGTCGAGGTACGCCGTCAGCCCGCCGACGCCGACCTTCGAGAGCCGGTAGGCAGGATACCCGCCGCCTATCTCCCCCTCGGTGAACTGGCCCAGCCCCGACGAGAGGCTCACGACGCGACCCCCGGTCCCCCCTAAGAGCAGCGGCAGCGCGTGCTTGGTCAGGACGACCGGCCCGCGGAGGTTCACGGCCGTCGTGCGGTCGAAGTCCGCGACATCCATCTCGTGGAGCGGTCCCGACCGCGGGAACACGCCCGCGTTGTTCACGAGGACGTCGAGCGAGCCCGCCTCGCGCTCGATCCGGTCGACCGCGGCGCGAACCTCGGCGTCGTCGGTCACGTCCAACCGGACCGCGCGCTGGTCCGCCGCGGTCACGTCGTCGGGGTCGCGCGCCCCGGCGTAGACGGTCGCTCCCAGATCGGCGAGTTCCGCGGCGATCTCGGCGCCGATCCCGCGCGTCGCGCCGGTGACGAGCGCGGCGTCGTCGGTCAGGTCGGCCTTGAGCTCGACGTCCGTCGGCGTGTCTGCCATGCCGTCCGGTACGGCGCCTCGCCTGTAGAAACCTCGGGCCGGTGTGGCTCGCCCCGGTTCACGGTCCGACCGTGTCCGCGCTCAGAACGTCGAGACGTCGCCCTCGATGACGCTGCGGGTCACGTCCGTCACGTCGGCCAGCTCGCGGTCGACGATTTCGAGGACGTCGGCCTCGATGTCGGCCAACGTCACGTCGCCCTCGGTGACGATCTGGGCGTCCGCGACGTGCGGCTCGTCGATCGGGCGGCCGATCTGCGAGAGCAGCCGGACCTGGAGGTCCCTGATCCCGTCGACCTCCTCGGTGACCGACTCGGCGACCCGCGTCGAGAGGAGGTTGTAGATCTTCCCGATGTGGTTGACGGGGTTCTTCCCGGAGGTCGCCTCCATCGACATCGGTCGGTTCGGCGTGATGAGGCCGTTCGCGCGGTTGCCGCGCCCGACCGAACCGTCGTCGCCCTGCTCGCCGGAGGTGCCGGTGACGGTGAGGTAGACGGAGCCCTCGTCGTAGTCGTCGGCGGTGTTGACGTCGACGCCCACCTCGCGGTCGGTGTACTCGCGGGCGAGGTCGTCGACGTACTCGCGGACGCTCTCGACCGCGTCGTCGTACTCGTCGAGGCCGTCGACGTACCGATCGACCATCGCGGCGGCGACGGTGATATCGATCCGGTCGCCCTCGCGTTTGCCCATGATCTTCACGTCGGGCCCGAGCTCGGGGTGGTCGTCGTGGTACGTCGTGTTGAGCGCGCGCTCGGCCTCGTAGACGATCGTCTCCGTCTCGGTGAGCGGGGCGTGGCCGACGCCGAAGGAGGTGTCGTTGGCCATCGGCACCTGCTGGGTCTCCTCGCCGAAGACGTCTTGGAGGTCGCCCGAGCCCTCGCCCAGCTTGACGTCGACGACGACGTCGGTGCCGTACTCCAGCTCCGGGATCGCCTCGGAGAGGTAGTCGCGGGCGGCCGCGAGCGCGGTCGAGTCGACGGGGAGCTGCTCGCCCTCGTACTCCTTCGTGGCGCGGCCGACGATGAGGATGTAGATGGGCTCGACGACCTCGCCGCCGCCGAACGCCGGGGCCGCGCGGCCGGCGACCAGCTGCGTCTCGTCGGTGTTGTAGTGGAGCACCTTGCCGACGCGGTCCAGATAGAGCTGCGAGAGCGCCCGCGAGACCGACTCCGCGACGCCGTCACAGATGGAGTCGGGATGACCGATCCCCTTTCGCTCGACGATTTCGACCTCCTGGTCCTCGACCGCCTGCCGGTCGAGGCGGCTGACCTGTATGTTCCGGTCCATTGCCCCTCGCTACTCCGCCGTCGGCAGTATAACTTGCGGAAACCTCCCGGGCCGGGGTAATGCTCTCGGGTTATGGCTCGGCAGATGTTGCGGCCGCGTCGCGGTTCCCCGCCGTCAGCGCGTCGCCGCGTACGCCTCGGCCATGACGTCGAGGGCCTCGCGCAGCTCCGCCTCGTCGGTGGCGTACGAGATCCGCGCGTGGCCGGCGCCGCCCTCGCCGAACGCCTCGCCGGGCACGACGACCACGCCGCGGTCGATACACGCCTCGACGAATCCGTCCGGGACGCGCGGCATCGCGTAGAACGCCCCCTGCGGCGTCGGACAGTCGATGCCGATCTCCGCGAACCCCTCCAGGAGGATGTCGCGGCGGCGCTCGAAGGAGGCGGTCATCTCGTCGACCACGCCGCGGTCCCCCCGCAGCGCGGCCTCCGCGGCGTACTGCGCCGGGGCCGAGGCGCACGCCTGCGCGTACTGGTGGACGCGCAGCATGCGCTCGACGCGCTCGTCGGCGCCGTACACCCAGCCGAGCCGCCAGCCCGTCATCGAGAACAGCTTCGAGGCGGAGTTGACGACCACGACGTTGTCCGTCTCGGCAAACTCGATCGGCGAGTAGTACTCGCCGTCGAAGACGGTGTACTCGTACACCTCGTCGGAGATACAGAGCACGTCGTGTTCGTCGGCGATGCGGGCGAACTCCCGGACGTCTTCCTCGGAGGAGACTGCGCCCGTGGGGTTGCCGGGGGAGTTGACGACGAACGCGGCGGTGTCGTCGGTGATGGCGTCCTCGATGGCGTTCGGGTCGATCGTGAGGTCGTCGCGGAGCGGCACGGGGACCGGCTCGCCGCCGGTCAGCTTCGTCAGCGCGTCGTAGGAGACGAATCCCGGGTCCGGGATCAACACCTCGTCGCCCGCGTCGACGTGGGCTTCGAGGGCGACGTGAAGCGCCTCGCTGCCGCCCGCGGTCGCGATGACGTTCCCGGGGTCGAGGTCGATTCCCTGGTCGGCGCGGTGCTTCTCGGCGATCGCCTCGCGCAGCGACCGAGTCCCCTTGTTCTCGGTGTAGGCGTCGGCCTTCCCTGCCTCGATGGCGTCGACCGCGGCCCGCCGGGCGTGGTCCGGCGTCGGGAAGTCGGGCTGGCCCAGCCCGAGGTTGATCGCGTCGTCGCCGGCCGCCTCGAACACCTCGCGGATCCCGCTTATCGAGATCCGTTCGACCCTGTCGGAGAACGTCGTCATATCCGTGTGGGGGCGCCGCCGCGAGTTAGTTCTTGCCACGTCGGGTCGGCCGACGGTCCGGACCCTCCGACCGGGATCGCGGAGTCACCACCGCCGACGCTCCCAGACGGGTCGTCGCCCCCCGCGGCTCGCGTCGTCTCTGATCTGCCCGTCCGCGTCGGTCGGCAGCGCGAATCGCCCGTCGAGGATGCTCGGCACCTCCTCCGGTCGCGCGCGCAACAGGGCGTCGTCGACCGCGCGGAGCCGGAACATCGGCCGACCCGGTCCCATCGGGACCTTGATCGACTCGATCAGCTCCCGGTCGACGAGGGCCCGGCGGTCCCGGGTGAACTCCTGTGCCGGGGCGATCCCGACGCCGTCGGTCCCGACCCAGGCGCGGAGGTCTCGGAAGAGGTGGTCGTGGCGCGCCGCGAGCGCGACGAGGAGCGTCCGGTCCGTCACCCCGGTCGTGCGGCCGAACTCGCCGGGAGCGAGCGACGCCAGTAGGGCCGCCAGGTCGTCCGCGAACCGGTCGTCGAGGACCTCGCGCGCATGGGCGAGAAGCCGAGTCCGCGAGGGCATCCCGACGGTCGCCGCCGACGCCGCGTCGAACCGCGACTCGGCCGTCGCGCGGGTGCCGTCGACAGCCTCCGAACCGGCCGCCGCTACCTGAGCGTCGGCCGCCGTCGTCGCGAGCGTCCGACTCCCCCGGGGGCCGACGAGGGCGTCGACGCGGTCCGGGCTCGCGAACAGCGTCCCGCCCGTCCCGTGTCCGAGCGGCTCGCCGGTCCGAATCCGGATTTCGCCGCCCTCGACCGCCTCGGCGACCGCGCTGCCGAGGACGAGCGCCCGTGAGAGCGCGTCGACGACGCCGGGGCGGCACGCGATCCGCCACGGGTCCCCCGACGAGCGCTCTCGGGCCGCGAGCACTGCCGGGAGCAGCCGGATCGGCACGCCGACCGCGACGACCGCGGACCGCCCCGCCAGCGCGGCCTCGACCGCCTCGGCGAGCGGGTCGTCGGGACGCGGAAGGACGTCGGAGACCTCGGACGCCCCGTCGAAGTCGTCGCTCGCGGCCTCGGAGTCGGCCTCGGTTCCGGCGTCGTCCGCGGTCACACCGATCGGTGACTACCGCGATCCGGATGAGCGTTGCGCCGGTCACGGGGGCGCGCCGCTGAGGGAGGAAAGCACTGGGAGAGAAAGCGACGGGAGAGAAACGTCGTGAGCGCCGAACTCAGGGCGCTCGCGCGAACACGAGGTACCCCGTGTGCCCCACGCCCGCCGTGGAGGGGCGGGAGCCGCGGTCGGAGAAGTCCATCTCGCGCTGGATCGTTTCGAGCGTCTCGACCTCCGAGAGGCCCGCCTCGCGGGCGGCGAGGACCGCGTCGCGGGTCCCCTCGACGAACGGGGAGTAGACGGCCAGGTGACCGCCGGGCGCGAGCAGGTCGGCGGCGCGTTCGACGACCGCCGGGGCGTCTCCCGTGTCGAGCGTCAGGACGTCGAACGGCTCGCCCTCGGCGAGCGCGTCCAGCTCTTCGGTGAGGTCGCCGGTCCGGACCTCGACGCGGTCGGTGACGCCCGCGGTCGCCATGTTCCCGCGGGCGACCTCGGCGAACTCGGGGTCGACCTCGTAGGTCGTCACGTCGGCGCCCGCGCGGCCGAGGTACGCCGCGAGGATCCCCGTCCCGGTGCCGGCGTCGAGGACGCGGTCGCCGCCCGAGGCGCCCGTGTGGCCCATCACGAGGCCCACGTCGCGCGGCATCATCGGCGCGCCGGTGCGTTCGAGGTGGTTGAACAGGTCGGGGCCGCGGAGCGCGCGGACCTCGAAGACGGTGCCGAGATGGGTCTCGACGGTGTCGCCGGCCGCGACATCGTCGGGGACCTCGAGCACGCCGAGGTCGGTGCCGAACTCCTCGCCGGGCTCCAGTAAGTACTCGCGGTCCTCGTGGACGAGCAGGTACGCGGCGTCCGTCACTGGAGGTCCGAGATCGCCCGGGCCGGCTCGCCGTTGGCCGCCTCCAAGGCGTCGCGGGCGGCCTCTCTCGAAACGCCGGCCTGCTGGGCGACCAGTTTCACGTCCTCCTCGGGGATGCCGTCGTCTCCGTCGTCCGCGTCGTCAGCGTCGTCGAGCGCGGGCTCGTCGCCCCCTTCGACCGCCGTCGCGCCGCCGCCCGCGCCAGCGTCGGCCACCGCGTCGGGGGAGCCGACGATCTGGTAGGTCTCCTGCCCTTGAGCGTCCATCTTGGTGACCTGGGCGCCGTCGAAGACGAGGTCGTCGCCGTCGGCCGTCTCGATGACGACCCGCTCGGCGTCGAGCTCCTCGACGTCGATCCCCATCTGTTTCATCATCTGTTTCATCTTCCGCGGGTTCATGCCGCCGCCTCCGAACATGGTCCTCGGTTCGGCCGGACGACACAAAAAGGGTGTCGACACGGGCCGCAGGGCCGGCGCGGCGGCGACGGGCGACGCGTTCGATCCCGGCGGCGTCCGCCCAACGCGATCCCGGCGGCGTCCGCCCAACGCGATCCCGGCGGCGTCCGCCCAACGCGATCCCGGCGAACCCGACCGAGACGACGGGGTTGATACGTGTCGCGCGCGAGTCGGCGGTATGTACCTCGCGGACCACACCTGGCCGGAGCTGGGCGACGCGCTGTCCCCCGGTTCCGTCGCGCTCGTCCCGCTCGGCTCGACCGAACAGCACGGCCCGCACCTCCCGCTGGCGACCGACCACCTGATCGCCGAGGGGCTCGCGACGGCGGCCGCGGACCGCTCGGACGCGTTCCGCACGCCGACGATCAACGTCGGCGTCAGCCCTCACCACCGGCAGTTCCCGGGGACGATGTGGGTCGACCCGCCCGAGTTCCGCGACTACGTCGAGTCGTTCGCGCGGAACCTCGCGTACCACGGCATCGACCGTATCGTGTTCGTGAACGCCCACGGCGGCAACGTCCAGCACCTCCGAGAGGTGGGCCGCCGGCTCCACGAGGACGAGGTCGCCTACGCGGTCGAGTGGATGTGGGACGAGTCGATCCCGGAGCTGGTCGACGAGCTCTTCGAGCGCAACGGCCCCCACGCCGGCCCGAAGGAGACCGCGATGATCACCCACCTCGCGCCCGAGCTCGTCCGCGAGGACCGGCTCGAAGACGCCCGCGACGGCGGGCTCGTCGACCTCGAGAGCGCGGAGACGACCGTCCACGGCGCCCGGACGTTCTACGACTCGATCGACAACTCCGCGAACGGCGCGTTCGGCGACCCGACCGACGTGACCCCGGAGAAGAGCGAGCGCCTGTTCGAGGCCGCCGCGGACCAGCTCGTCGGGCTGGCGGAGTGGATCGGCGAGCGCGACGAGGGCGAGCTGTTCCCGGAACCGCGCGTAGAGCAGGGGTCGAATTAGTCGTCGAACCGGTCGCCGAGGGGCTCCCGGAGCGCCGCGTCGGCCGCCTCTCGACGACCGTCCAAGACCGCGAACCGCTCGTCGCGACGCCGTTCGAGCCATCTCAGCAGCCGGGCGGCCCAGTCGAGCTTCCGTGCCTTCATCGGGTCGACGGCGGGATCGTCGAACTCCCAGCCCGGGAAGACGAGTTCGGCGGCCCCGACGTGGTCGGCGAGGAACGCGGCGCGGTCGCCGTCGGTGAACCCGCCCGTGTTACGGACGGGACCGACGGGAGCCGCCTGCGTCGTCGCCAGCGTCCACTCGTCGGCGAAGCGCGGGAGCCACTCGCGGACCGCCGGGAGGTTGTCGCCGTGGGCGTGGGCGGCGACCGGGACCCCGTCGCGGGTGAGTTCCGCGGCGGTCTCGGGGTTCTTGTCGAGGTCCGTCACCAGACAGTCGACGGCGACGCCGCGGTCCGCGAGGATGTCGGCGGCCGTGGACGCGGCGACGACGACGTCGGCGTCGCGGGCGAGCGCGACCTCGTCCGCGAGGCACGGCGCCGCGCCAGCGACGGCGACCGTCTCCCCTCGCCAGTCGCCGAGGCGGTCGAGCGGGAACGGCGTCGCGAGGTCGGCGGCGGCGTCGCGGGCGCGCTCGTCGGCCGCACGGTCGAAGCCGAAGTCCGCGATGACCGCCTCGTAGACGGGTTCGAACGTCGCGAAGTTCACGCGCGGATCACGCCCCCCGGGGTCGCCACACGCGCCGCGGAGCGGCGGCGCCGCTCGGCGGTCGAGATATGGTATGGACCGGAGTGGCACAGAGTACCCCTACCCGCGTGCCCCTCCGGCGTCCGGTCGATCGGTTGTCTACACGAGGGCATAAACTTTCTCTTAACTCACGTGTCGGTCGATACCGTCGAGCGCGTGGTCGAGCGCGTCTGAAACGCCGGATACCGCGTCTCTGACGGAGGCGATCGCGGCGGGCGTCCCGATCAGCAGTCCGCGTCGGTCGCTCCCGGCCGTGTTACCGGTGTCACCGTCGACCCCGGCACCCCCGTCGGTCGCCGAGCGGGCCGCGACGGCCTCCGCTCGGTTCGGGTCGCCCAGCGCGAACGCCGCGGCGCCCGCGTCGCCGCCGACGGTCGCGGCGCGCAGGGCGCCGACCGCGGGCTCGTCGAGCCCGGAGAGCTCGTAGGTGCGAACGACGGCGGCGTCGGCGACCGGCCGATCGCCCTGGGTTACCTCCGCCGCACCGATCCGGTCGAGGTGGCGCTCCGCCTCCCGGACCGTCGTCACGTCGAGCTCCTCGACGGCGACGGCGTCAGACGCGGGGCCGGACCGGTAGCGGTCGCGGGCGAACTCGGCGCCGACGAGGGCGGCGTCGCGCGTCTCGGCCACGTCGTGGGTCCGGATCACGTGGGCGCCGCGCTCGACCGCCATCGACGTCGCGGCCAGCGAGACCGGCAGCGCCTCCTCGGTACCGCGGCCCGCGATGGTCTTGAGGAAGCTCTTGCGGTTTATCGAGACGAGCAGGGGGCGGCCGTAGCCGCGGAACTCCCGGAGGCGACGGAGCGTCTCGCGGTCGTCGTCGTGGGTCTTCGCCTCGGACCAGCCGCCGAAGGCGGGGTCGAGGATCGTCTTGTCGGTGAAGCCGTTCATCGAGAGCGCCTCGTAGATGTCGTCCACGGCCTCGACGGCCCCCGGTCGCTCCAGGTCCGGCGGCGAGGCCATCTTCGAGACGGCGACGTCGTGCTCGCGGCAGACGCGGGGCATCTCGGGGTCCGCGAACCCGCAGATGTCGTTGACCATGTCGAAGCCGCGCGAGAGCGCCTCGTCCGCGACCTCGTGGTAGCGCGTCTCGATCGACCAGACGGCGTCGCCCGAGGTCGACTCCAGCGTCTCGACGGCGGTGTCGAGGCGATCGAGTTCCTGTTCGGCCGAGAGCACGTCGAGGTCCTTGTTGGCCGATTCGAGGCCCACGTCGACGATGTCGGCCCCCTCGCCGATCAGCTCCTCGTCCACGTACGCGGCGGCCTCGCCCGGGTCGTCGTACACGCTCGGGTCGTACGGCGACTCCTCCGAGACGTTGAGCACGCCCATGATCCGGGGCGGGTGGTCGTCGCCGATCCCGAGCCCCGCGGCGTCCACGTTTCGCATACGATCCCCACGGGCGCGAGCGACATAAACGGGGCGAGTACCCGACGCGCTCGCCGGCGATTCGGCCCGGGACCCGGAGCGGAGCGACCGGCGATGTCGGAGAAGCGTGAGGCCTCGGACGGGCGTCAAGCGAGGGTGAGGCCTCGGAGGTGCGTCAAGCGAGGGTGAGGCCTCGGACGGGCGTCAGGAGACGAACTTCAGCAGGTCGTCGCGGTTGTGGTCGTGGAAGCGCGTCCGGAGGCAGTCCTCCAACGCCTCGACGTCACCGCGCTTCGCGCAGACGGGCGCCACGCGGTCGGACCACTGCTGCCACGGCGGGTACAGCCCGAGCCGGTCGCAGATCGCGTCGAGCCGCTCGTCGAGGTCGTCGATCTTGTCGGTCTTGTTGACGGCGACGATGGGTTCGACGCCGACGTCCTCGAGGAAGCCGAACATCTCCACGTCGTGGGGGACGTTCCCGCGCTCGGCGTGGCGGTCGATGATGTCGACGGCCGCCTTCCCGTCCATCACGACGACGCCCGCCAGGATCGAGTCGGCGTTGTCCTCTAGGTAGCGGACGATGTCGGTCTTGATCTGCTCGCGCTGTTCCTCCTCGACGCCGGACATGAAGCCGAAGCCGGGGAGGTCCGTGAACATGAAGCCCTCGCTGGCCCAGTCGAAGTGGTTCGGCTGACGGGTGACTCCGGGCTTCCCGCCGGTCGAGAAGTCGTGGCCCGTCAGCTCGCGCATCAGCGTGGACTTGCCGACGTTCGAGCGCCCCACGAGGACGACCTCGGCGTCGCGGTCCGGCCGGTCTTCGAACATGTCCGACCGTGCGCGCCTGAACGGGTTAAAAGGCGCGTCGCGACGGCGGCTACTCGTCGGGAGCGGTCCGTCCGTGCGGGGACGACCGGAGAAACACCGAAGGCGATCCGCGGAGAACGTGGTCGCCATGGACGGAGACATCAGCGAGATTACCGGCGGGCTAACGCTCGATGAGAAGCTCCGACTCGTCCACGGCGCCGTCGATCCGGACGGGAAGGCGACGGGGTACCTCCCGGGCGTCGATCGCGTCGGCGTCCCGCCGCTGTCGCTCGTCGACGGGCCGCTCGGCGTCCGAGCGAGCGGAGAGCGCGCGACGGCGTTCCCCGCTTCGGTGGCGCTCGCAGCGTCGTGGCGGCCCTCGCTCGCTCGACGGTTCGGACGAGCGCTCGCCGGGGAGGCGGCCGCCCACGGCCAAGACGTCGTCTTAGCGCCGGGAGTCAACATCGCCCGAGTGCCGCACGGCGGGCGTAACTTCGAATACTACGGCGAGGACCCCTATCTGACCGCGCGAACCGGCGTCGCCGTGATCGACGGCCTCGAGTCGGAAGGCGTCGCCGCGACGGTCAAACACTTCGTCGCGAACAATCAGGAGACGAACCGCTACGACGTCAGCGCGGCGGTCAGCGAGCGAGCGCTCCGCGAGATCTACCTGCCGGCGTTCCGCGCGGCGGTCGAGGAGGCGGACGTGACGTCGGTGATGACCGCCTACAACCGGGTCAACGGGACGCATATGAGCGACCACGGGTACCTCCTCTCGGACGTTCTGAAGGGCGAGTGGGGCTTCGACGGCTTCGTCGTCTCGGACTGGTGGGGCACTCGTAGCACCGTCGCGGCGGCCCGTGCCGGTCTCGACGTCGAAATGCCCGGGATCGACCCCGAGGAGTTCGTCCCCACCGACATCGACGTCGACGACGTTCCCGAGGCGATGCCACCGGTTCCGGACGTTCCGGCGTTGTTCGGTGACCCCCTCCGAGAGGCGGTCGAGTCCGGCGAACTCGACGAGGCCGTCGTCGACGAGAAGGTCGCGCGCGTCCTGCGGGGCACGGCTTCGATCGACCGTTTCGACGAGGAGCCGGCGGGCGAACTCGACGCGGCGGCACACCGGGAACTCGCACGGGAAATCGCCACGGAGGGCGCGGTCCTCCTGCGGAACGACGGCACGCTCCCGCTGGGGGACGTCGGTTCACTCGCGGTGATCGGCCCGAACGCGGACCGCGCCAAACTGGGCGGTGGCGGCTCCTCGGAGGTCTCGCCGTTCACCCGGACCTCGCCCGTCGAGGGGCTCGAGGCGAGGGAGGTTTCCGTCACCGTCGAACGCGGGGTCCCCCCCGTCTCGGAGTCGCGGATGTTCGGCGCGGAGTCGGACGAGGAGGGCCCCGATCCGAGCATCGACGACGCAGTCGACGCGGCCGCAGCCGCTGACTGCGCCGTCGTTGTCGTCCAAGACGACGCGACGGAGTTCCGGGACCGCCCGGATCTCGGCCTCCCCGGCCGGCAGGACGATCTGGTCGAAGCGGTTGCCGGTGTCGCCGACCGGACAGTCGTCGTACTCCGGACGAGCGGACCCGTCGAGATGCCGTGGCTGGACGCGGTCGACGCCGTGCTCGAAACGTGGTACCCCGGGCAGGCCGACGGCGACGCGCTCGCCGACCTGCTCTTCGGTGACGCCGAGCCCGGCGGGCGCCTCCCGACGACCTTCGGACGCAGTGCGGCCGACTATCCCGCGAGCGATGAGACGGCGTTCCCCGGGGTCAACGACGTGGCCCGATACGACGAGGGCGTCTTCGTCGGCTATCGGTACTTCGACGAACGCGACGTTCGCCCCGCGTTCCCCTTCGGACACGGCCTCTCTTACACCTCGTTCGCGTACGGGCAGCCGTCGGTGACCGAGGACGGCGACGGATTCGCCGTGGCAGTCCCGGTGGAGAACACGGGGGATCGTCGGGGCAAAACCGTCGTACAGGTGTACGCTCAGAAGGCCGCTGCGCCGGTCCCAACGCCGGAGCGCGAACTCGTCGGGTTCGAGGCGACGACGCTTGAAGCGGGCGAACGGCGGACGCCGGAGGTGTCGGTTGCGCGTTCGGAGTTCGAGTACTACGACGAACAGACCGGCTGGACTCTCGCATCGGGGGAGAACGCGCTCTTCGTCGGCCGCTCTGCGCGTGACATCGTCGCGGAGATCGGCGTCTCAGTCCGATAAGGCGTGGCCGCGGCGCTGGCGGCAGTCGTGAAGCGCCCGCCCACCGGGCCGTTCCGGCACGACAATACTTATTCACTACCTGCGTAAGGGGCGGCTATGGAGACGGACGCTCTGATAAGTACGCTCGAAGACGCGGGCCTGTCGCCGTACCAAGCGGCGGTGTACGTCGCGCTCCTCGATCTGGGGACCGCGTCGGCGACCTCGGTCGCCGACGCGAGCGACATCCCGAATGCGCGCGTCTATGACGTGATTGACGCCTTAGCCGAACGAGAGTACATCGAGAAGTACGAGCAGGGCACGCTCAAAGCGCGGGCACACAGCCCTGCCGTGGTGCTCGACGACCTCCGAGACAGGGCCGATCGACTCGAATCGGCGGCCGACGAAATCGAAGACCGGTGGGAACAGCCGCCGCTCGAAAAATCCACGGCCAGCATCGTCAAGCAGTTCCAGACGGTCATCGACCGCGCGCGGCTGTTTATCGAACAGGCGGAGACACGCGTGTACGTCTCCGTGACGCCCGAACAGCTCGAACAGCTCCGTGAACCGCTGAAACGGGCACACGAGCGCGGCGTCGCCGTCCACGTACTCGTCTACACGGAATCGGCCGGCGATCCGCCGACGGCCGAATCGGTGTCCGGAATCTGTCACGAGGCTCGGTACCGCGGACTTCCGGCCCCGTTCGTCGCGTCGGTCGACCGACAGAGCGCCTGCTTTTCCCACCACCCGGACGCGGTCAACCAGTACGGCGTCCTCGTCAACGATGAGGAGTACACCTTCGTCTTCCACTGGTTCTTTATGACGTGTCTATGGGCGCACGGAACGCCGATATATTCCGAGCGGCAGGAGACCCTGCCGATCGAGTACGTCGATATCCGGCAGTTCATACGCGAGGCACGACCGCTGTTCGAGTCCGAGGCGACGGTGACGGTCCGGGTCGAAGGGACCAATCTCGCCACCGGCGAACCGCGGACGGTCACGGGCACCGTCGAGGGCGTCCAGTCCGTCGTGGGGGGTGAAGAATCGGATCCGCAGATCGCCGGACAGGTGACGCTGATCGTCGATACCGGTCACGAACGGGTCCGTATCGGCGGATGGAACGCCGTGGTCGAAGACGTGGAGGCGACGCGGATCGTCGTTACCGACGTCGCGGACGTCGATAGCTATCCGTCGTTGCGCGCGGGGACGGAACCCGCCGAGTGATCACGAACCACGAGCGTTCCGCGGACCCGCTGCCCGGAACGGGTCACGACCCGTCGCGTACGTTCGCGACGGTCCGCCGGTCGGGGAGCGCAGCCATCGCGCCGCGGCGCGTCGTCGACGCGGCGGCGACCGCGTTGGCAAACGCGAGGATGGCGTTCGGTTCGTCGCCGGCGACGAGCCCCGCGACCGCCCCCGCGGCGAAGGCGTCACCGGCGCCGGTCGTATCGACGACGTCGTCGACGTCGTATCCGGGGTGGTGCCACTCACCGGCCCCCCATCGGGCGTTGCTGTCGGTGATCAGACGCGCGCCGGAACTCCCCTCGGTCAGGAGGATCGCGTCCGGTCCGGCCGCGAGGATGTCCGGTGGCGTCGTCGGGAGGCCGGCCCCCTCGAGGTCCTCGCGGGTGGCCTTGAGAACGTCCGTCTCGGAGAGCATCCGCTCGATCGTGGGTGTCGGCTCCGTCTCCCACAGTTCGGGGCGAACGTTCGGATCGAAAACGACGCGGCAGCCGCGGTCGCGGGCCCGCTCGACGAGATCGAAGGTCGCTGACCGCGCCGGCTCGACGGTCAGAGTGACGCCTCCCACGACGACGATATCGACTGACTCGAGGGTGTCGTCGCCGACGACGCTCGTGTCGAGGTGTCTGTCCGCCGTGTTCGAGCGATAAAAGGTGAACTCTCGATCGGCGTCGGGACCGTGCGAGACGAACGCCAGCGCCGTCCGGCTGTCCGGAACCTCCGTGACGAAGTCGTCCGGAACGCCCTCGCGGTCGAGCACCCGCGCGAGATGCGAGCCGAACGGGTCGTCGGCGAGCGCGGTACAGAACCACGGCGTCCGGTCGAGCCGCGCCAGCCCGACCGCCACGTTGGCCGGCGCTCCGCCCGCTCGCTTGGAGAACGACTCCACGTCCGCGAGCGGTCCGGGGCGGTCAGGAATGAAATCGATCAGGGTCTCGCCGGCGACAAGGACGTCACGCGTCATGCGCCACCATACTCGGAGTCAGGAGTATGAAAATAATAAAAATTCGGGCACGGTCGCGATCGGGACGGTCCGGGGGCGCTCCCCCCGCGACCGGTATGTTTTTACAAATATACTCGGATGTGAGTTGTATGTGTTCTCTCCGACGTCGCACCGTCGACCACACGCCGGCTTCGCGCGAGGAGCGATCCACACCGAGTCATCGCGGCGCGTCTCCCCGCCGATGACCTCCGGAGGGGACGCCGCAGACCCGGATCGGTCCTGGTGGAAGGAGAGCGTCGTCTACCAGATCTACCCGCGGAGCTTCAACGATTTTGACGGCGACGGGATCGGCGACCTCCGTGGGATCACGCAGAAGGCCGACTACCTCGACGAGCTGGGAATCGACGTCGTCTGGCTCTGTCCGGTGTACGACTCGCCGCAGGAGGACAACGGCTATGACATTCGAGACTACCGCGCGATCGACCCGGAGTTCGGCACGATGGCCGACTGGGAAGCGCTTCGAGACGCGCTTCACGACCGCGACGTCCGCCTCGTGATGGACCTCGTCGTCAACCACACTTCCGCGGAACACGAGTGGTTCCGGCGGTCGCGACGCGAGGAAGCGGGGTACGAGGACTACTACCACTGGGTGGAGGGCTCCCCCGACGAACCGCCGAACAACTGGGAGTCGTTCTTCGGCGGCTCGGCGTGGAGCTACGACGAGACCCGCGGCGCGTGGTACCTCCACCTTTTCCACGGGAACCAGCCGGACCTGAACTGGCGGAACCCTCGGGTCCGCGAGTCCGTCACGGAGCTGATCCGGTGGTGGCTGGACAAGGACGTCGACGGCTTCCGGATGGACGCCCTGAACCTCCTCTCGAAGCCGGCGTGGTATCCCGACGGCGACGTCGTCGGCGAGGAACAGTTCTTCAACGGGCCGCGGCTGGAGGAGTACCTCAGCGAGATCGTCGAGACGACGTCCGGACGCGACGCGATGACCGTCGCCGAGATGTCGCACACGGACGTCGACACCGCGGCGAGCTACCTCGGCGACGACGGGGTCGGGCTGGGGATGCTCTTCCAGTCGGCGCACATGGAGGTCGACGCCGGCCCGGACGGGATCTGGGACCCGAGCGGCCCGCGGGAGTTCGATCTGCCGACGTTCAAGCGCGTGATGGACCGCTGGCAGGAGGGGCTGCGGGGCCGCGGGTGGAACGCCGTCTTCCTCGGGAACCACGACCAGCCGCGGATCGTCTCCCGGTTCGGCGACGACGGCGAGTACCGACGGGAGAGCGCGACGCTCCTGGCGACGTTCCTGCTGACCCTGAGTGGCACGCCGTACGTGTACCAGGGCGACGAGATCGGGATGACGAACGCGGCGTTCGAGAGCCTGGACGAGATCGACGACGTCGAGACGATCGGGGCGGTCGAGGCGCTCACCCGCCGCGACGGCGTCGACTCCTTCGCGGACGTCGCGCACCTCGTGAACTACTGGAGCCGGGACCACGCCCGGACGCCGATGCAGTGGTCCGACGAGGCGCACGCCGGCTTCACGGACGGCGACCCGTGGTTCCCGGTGAACGACAACTACGGCGAGATCAACGTCGAGAAAGAGCGGAGCCGCGAGGACTCCGTCTGGCACTACTACCGCCGACTGATCGAGCTCAGACACGATACGGACGCCCTCGTGTACGGCGAGTACGACCTCCTCCTGCCGGACCACCCCAGCGTCTACGCGTACACCCGAACCCTCGGCGGCGACCGCCTGTTGGTCGTGCTCAACTGGTCCGACGCCGCCGCAACTTTCGAACCGGAAGCGATCGAACCGGAAGCGATCGAACCGGCCGACGTCGAGACGCTCGCGGGGAACTACGACGAGTCGCCGACCGACCCGATGAGCAGTGCGTTCCGGCCGTACGAGGCCGCCGTGTACCAAATCTGAAAAGAGTCGGCGACGGGCGAGCGGCTCAGTCGGCTTGGACGCCGTCGTCGACGGCTTCGACGTTCGCGTCTGCGACGACGCCGTGCGAGATCGCGTCGCCGGTCCTGTCGTCGAACAGGTGAATCTGCGCGCGGTCGAAGACGATCTCGACGTCCTCGTCCTCGCCGATGTCGGTCGCCGGGTCGACGCTCATCAGCAGCCCCTGTCGCTCCTCGAAGTCGGCCGCTTCCCCGCCGTCGTCGGGATCGAGAATCGGCTTCAGGTAGACGAAGATCTCGTCGCCCATCGGCTCGAGCACGTCCGTCTCGACCGCGAACGTTGCGCTCGGGTCCCTGGCCTCGGCGCTATTGGTCGTGAGGTAGAGGTCCTCCGGACGGATGCCGACGTCTACCGCGTCGCCGCTCGCCACGCCGTCGATCGCCGTGGCGTCGAAGGAGATGGAGTAGCCGTTCGCGTCGAGCGTGTCGTCGCCGACGGTGGCGTCGAAGAAGTTCATCGAGGGCGACCCGATGAAACCGGCGACGAACCTGTTCGCCGGCTGGTTGTAGCAGGTCAGCGGCGGCGCGATCTGCTGGAGTTCGCCCTTGTTGAGCACGGCGATGCGGTCCGACATCGTCATCGCTTCCGCCTGGTTGTGCGTGACGTAGATGATCGTCGTGTCTAACTGCTTGTGGAGCCGCTGTAGCTCGGTCCGCATGTTGACGCGCAGCTTGGCGTCCAAGTTCGCCAGCGGCTCGTCCATCAGGAACACCTCCGGGTCGCGAACGATGGCCCGCGCGATCGCGACGCGCTGGCGCTGCCCGCCGGACATCTCGCTCGGCATCCGGTCGAGCATCCCCTCCATCCGGACGATCCGCGCGGCCTCCTCGACGCGCTCGTCCATCTCGTCTTGGGGGAAGCTCCGCAGCCGGAGCCCGAAGGAGATGTTGTCGTACACGTCCATGTGCGGGAACAGCGCGATGTTCTGGAACACCATCGCGATCCCGCGGTCCTTCGGCGGGAGGTTCGTCACCTCTCGGTCGCCGATCAGGATCTCGCCCGAGGTGGGCTTGGTGAGTCCCGCGATCGTTTCGAGCGTCGTGGACTTCCCGCAGCCCGACGGACCGACGAGGCAGATGAACTCGCCGTCGTTCAGGTCGAGGTTCATGTTGTCGACCGCCGTTACGTCGTCGTACTGTTTCGTGACGTCCGTGAGTTTGACTCGTGACATGGTTACTCCTTGAGGGCACCCTGCGTGAGGCCGCTGATGATCTTGTCCTGTGCGATGACGACGAGGATCGCGACCGGGACGATCGCGATCAGGCTCGCCGCCGCTTGGAGGTCGTACCGGACGGTGTACTGCGTCTGGAACGCGAGGACGCCGTCGACCACCGGCGCCCAGTCCGCGGCGCTGTTTCCGGTCATCAGGTACGAGAAGAAGAACTCCGTGTACACCGTGATGAAAGTGAGAATGCCGGCGGTCGCGACGCCGGGCGCCGACAGCGGCATGATCACGCGGAACAGCGCGCCGATCCGGGTCGTCCCCTCGACTCTCGCTGCGTCTTCGAGTCCGTCCGGGATCTGGCCGTAGAACGTGGTCAGTATGAAGATCGCCAACGGCATAGTGAACGCGCTGAGCGGCGTGACGACCGCGGCCGGCGTCCCGTACACCTCCACCGGGAGGGTGAACAGGCCGAGCATCGGGACCTGCTGGTTGAACGCCCGGAACAGCGGGATGAACAGCGTCGCCGGGGGGAAGAAGCTGAGCACCAGAAGCGAGAACAGAAGCGGCGTCTTCCCGCGGAACTCCAGGCGACCGAACGCGTACCCGGCGAGGCTCCCGACGAGGAGCACGAACACCGTCACCGTGAACGCGTAAAACAGGCTGTTGAACATGAACCGCGCGAACGGGACCTGCCGGAACACCTGAACGAACACGGACAGGTCTATGCTCGCCGGAACGAGCGGGATGTCGGGCTGTCCGGGCGGCGCCATCGCGACGTTGAACAGCCAGTACAACGGGAACAGCGACGTGGTCAACAGGACGCCGCCGAGGAACACTAACATCACGGCGTACGCCTTCTCCGGGTTCCTGATCCAGTCGTCCGCCCACCGCGCGACGCGGGACTTGTTCTCCCCGTCGTCACCGGTGTCGTCGCCCGATCCGTCGAACGTTTCCGCGTCGTCGTGGTTGCGTGCGTCGATGCTCATGTCAGGCTAACCCCAGGCTCTGGTTGCTTTGTCGGATGAACAGGAGGTACACCATGATGAACAGCCCCACGACGATGGCGATGAGTACGCTCACGGCGGCCGCGGACCCGTACAGCGTCGCGGAGCCGAACATCAGTTGGGTGACGAGACAGGTCATCGACGGAACCGTCGAACAGCCGACAGAGGTCGATTCGATGATGCCGTACACCCGCAGCGCGCCCATCGTCCGGAACAGCATCGCGACCATCAACACCGGGAACACCAGCGGGAACGTGATGTAGCGGAACCGCTGCCACCGGGAGGCGCCCATCACGTCGGCCACCTCGTAGAGGTCCTGGTTGACGCTCTCCAAGCCCGCGAGGATCAGCAGGGCCATGAACGCCGAGGTCTTCCAGATGTCCGCGACCGTCACGATGACGAAGCTGTCGAACGTCGTGTTGAGGGGAAGCGAAGAGAAGATCCCGAGCTGCTGAAGCGGCTCGGTCAACAGCCCGTAACCGGGTCGGAACAGCAGGAAGAAGATCATCCCCTGGATGACGATGGGGATCGCCCACGGCAGGATGATGAGCAACCGAACGAGCCGCCGCCCCTTGTACTCGGCTTTCATCAGCATGGCGTAGAGGAAGCCGAGCAGCGTCTCGCCCGTGACGCTCAACACGGCGAACAGGATCGTCATGAACAGCGCCTGTTCCAAGATCGGCGTCTGGAACGACGGGTCGATGAACGCCGCCGGTGCCAACGCGTTGCTGTTCGTGAGCAACCGGACGTAGTTTTCCACCCCGACGAACCCTCCCAGGTTACCGCCGGTGATCACGTCCGCGAAAAACGACATCCTGATCGCCGACGCCAGCGGCCAGAACGCGAACAGAAGCAGGACGAGGAACGCCGGCACCAACAGCAGGTACGCGTACGCCTGCTCGCTCAAATTCTCCGTCCGCGTCGCGATCCGTGTCAGTATCCCGTCGGACACCTCCGGGCCCGCCTGTTCAACGGCCATGGTGGCTGACACCTCCCTGTGCGACCGCCCGCTGTTGTGGTACGAACATCGACCACGTGTTTTTATTACGAATATTTATCATTATTGTTTGTTTTACATATCGTTCGAATTCGGTGGACCCGAGACGCCCTCAGGGAGGGACCGTCAGTTGGACTCCGTCACCCCGACTGCTCCTCGATGGCGGAGATCTGCTGTTGCATCGCCGTCGCCGCCTCCTGTGGCGTCTGCTCCTGACGGAGCGCCGCGTTGACCTCGTCGGCGACGATACTACGCTGACTCGGCCACACCGACGTCGTCGGACGGGGGATCAGGTTCTCCGCCGAGTACTGGAGCGCTTCGAAGTACGGTCCGTACGTGTCGCTCTGCTCGACGTAGCTGTACAGCGACGGCTTCGGCGGCATGAAGTTCGCCGTGTCGAACTGGTACTTGAGCACCGAGTCCTCCCACCACGCCTTGATCACTTCCTTCGCGGACGCCATGTTGTCGGTGTAGGGGTTCATCGACATGATCCACCCGCCCTGCGCGTGCCAGGACCCGTTCGGTCCCTTCGGCAGTGGCATCACGCCGAGTTCCATGTCCGTCCCTTCGAAGGCGGTCAAGGCCCCGCCGATGGAGTAGGTCCAGTTGCGCTGGGTGACCGCGCTGCCGTCCTCGAAGACGCTCTTCGTGTCCGGTTCGGCCCAGCCGGCAACCTCCTGGGGCGAGATGCTCGCGATATCCATCGGGGCGCTGCCCGTGCCGTGGATGGTGTCGACCGCGGCCTCGATCCCGTCGATGGACTCCTCCGAATCGAGGGTGACGGGCCGGTCACCGATCGGCCCGAAGAGGTTGTCCCGGCCGCCGAAGAAGGCGCCGCCCATGCTCGTGAGGAACTCGTTGAACGTACAACACGCCAGCCCGGCGTAGTTGTTCCCCTGCCAGAGGTGACCGTACTCGACGTCGGCCCCGCCCATGGCCTCGGTGACGATCTGTGAGAACTCGCCCCACGTCGGCGGGTCTCCCCGCCACGTATCGAAGTCCGAGTCGCCGTAGCCCGCGTCCCGGAGCAGGTCCTTGCGGTACGTGATCGTCGGGAAGTCGGGGAACACCGGGACCGAGTACAGGTCGCCGGTCTCCGGGTGTGTCCCCGTGTTGAGCATCGACTGGACGCCCTCCTCTTTGACCCGGGAGATGAACGCGTCGTCCATCTCCTGTTCGAGGTTGACCAGGTCGCCGCGGACGATGAACGGGATCGTCCACCCGTTGTCGGTCAACACCAGGTCCGGGTTGGACTCCTCCGCGTTGATCGCGGTCCGGAGCTGCTGCTGTTTGCTGCCGGTGTCTTGGGGGGGCCGAGTCATCTCGATGGTGATCGAGTCGGGCACGCCCGCCTCGTGCAGGACTTCGGGGAACCCGGCATCCACGAACTGCGGTCCGGAGAAGACCGTGACCGTACCGCCGATCTCCCCGTCGCCCGACGAGCCCGACGAGGTCCCGCCGTTTCCGCCCCCGCCGGAACAGCCCGCGAGACCGGCCGCCCCCACTGCGCCCGTTGCCGCGAGATACTGCCGTCTCGAGACGCCGTTCGGTGTGCTATCTTCTGACATCATCCGGGTATAAGGAACAATCATTAATATAGTTACGGCAGTGTACTACCGGTGTTGTAAATGAGATCTCTCGCGAGAATCGGCGGCAAGCATCGGGGTCCGACCGTCTACCCGACCGCGCGCGAACCCACGCGGGGTACCGGAACGCACCGAGGTCCTCTATCAGTCTTTCCCGAGGGCGGGCCACTGCGGCGTGAGAGGAGCCTCGATCCGCGGCAGCTCCTCGTCGGTCAGCTCGACGCCGAGCGCCCCGACGTTCTCCTCGAGGTGCTCGACGCTCCTCGGTCCGATGATTGGCGCGTCAACGACGTCTTTGTGGAGCAGCCACGCGATACTCACCTGCGCGGGCGTCGCCCCGTTCGCGTCGGCGATGTCGCGGATCTCCTCTAGCACCGCCCAGTTCTCGTCGGTGAACCGCTGTGCGGTGTAGTCGTCGCTCGCTGCCCTCCCCGATTCGGGGTCCTCGCCCCGTGAGTACTTCCCCGTCAGGAACCCGCCCGCGAGCGGGGACCACGGAAGGACGCCGATCCCCTCGGCGGCGCACACCGGTAACACGTTGGCCTCCTCGTGCCTGTCGACGGCGTTGTACTCCGGCTGCATCGAGACGAACCGCTCGCGGTTCTCGACGTCGGCGGCGTACAGCGCCCGAGTGAACTTCCAAGCCGGCATCGTGCTCGCCCCGACGTAGCGGACTACCCCCTCGGTCACGAGGTGATCCAGCGCCGAGAGGACCTCTTCGACGGGCGTGTCGTCGTCCCAGCGGTGGATCTGATAGAGGTCGATGTAGTCGGTCCCGAGCCGGTCGAGCGACGCCTCGGCCTGATCGAGGATATGCTTCCGCGAGAGCCCCTGTCCGTTCGGCCCCTCGCGCATCCGGTTGTACACCTTCGTCGCGATGACCAGCTCCGAGCGGTCGTACCCCTCGATCGCTCGACCGACGATCTCCTCGCTCTCACCTCGCGAGTAGACGTTGGCCGTGTCGAGGAAGTTGATCCCGAGCTCCAACGCACGGTCGATGATCGCCCGGGAATCCGACTCCTCGTGGATCATCCAGGGCGCTTCCGTCCCGAAGTTCATACACCCGAGCGCCAGCCGCGACACCTCCATCCCCGTCTCGCCCAGCGTGGTGTACTCCATCTCGGTCATCGCTCGTGATACCGAAGCGGGCGACAAAAAACTACGCCGAGCGGATCGCGCGGACGACCGTCGGTTCCGACCGCCGACGCCGAACGGTGTCGGCGGAAAGTTGATGCCGTGGTAGCGGGTATCTGGTCGGGATGCCCCCGTCATACAGTTCCGGACTCCGCCGGTCGGAACACACCGGCGACGACCGCTGTTGGCCGTGTACGCTCGTCAACGTCGCGCTCGTCGGTGCCGGTAGTGTGGCGCTCGGAGCCGTCAGCACGCCGGCGATCGGCGTCGCCGCCGCGGTGGGCGGCCTGACGCTGGTCTGGCTCCGGGGGTATCTGATCCCGGGCACGCCGCGGTTCGCCCCCGGGCTGGTCGCCGCCGTCCCCGGTGGAGCGGCGCTCTTCGACGAGCCCCCGGCGGGTGAGAACGGGCCGCCGGACGGGGGCGGGTCGCTGGGCACCGAGAACGCTCCGGGCGACCCCGAGGACCTGCTCGGCCGCCTCGTCGAGAGCGGCGTCCTCGAGGTCGACGGCGACACCGTCGCTCCCACGGCGGCGTTCGACGAACGGTGGCACGCGGAGATGGACCGCCTCCGGGACAGCACCACGGAGGAACTGGCCCGCGCCGCGCTCGCGGTCTCGCCGGCGGCCGAGGCGAGGCCCATCGAAGACGAGTGGGTCGCGCTCTCCCCCGAGGACGCCGGCGTGGTGGACGAGACCTGGCTCAGCCGTCCGGTGGCGATCGCCGAGATCGCCGGCTACCGCGCGGCCGAGTCGTTCCTCTCCGACGACGAGACCCGGCTGGCGGCCGCGCGGACGAATCGGCTGTTCCTCGACTCGTGTCCCGACTGCGGGACCCCGCTGGAACGGGGGACGGACATGTCGTGTTGCGGCGGTCACACCGGTTCCGGGGACGAGCCGTCCGAGACGCTCGTCTGTCGAGAGTGCGAGGCGCGGATATACACCTTCGATTAGTCTCGGCGCGACTGCGCGGACAGGCGCGTCTCGTAGGGGCGCGGATCCAGCGACTTCCCCGGTTCGTCGGCGGTCGAATACCGTCGGTCGGCTTCGTCCTCGCCCTGAAGGGCGAGGCTTTCGCCTCGGGTCTTCCGTAATGCCCGGGACGGCTCCGAGACCGTCGCCGTCCGAGTCGCTGAAGCTCCGCGGGGAGACCTGGTAGACGACGGTCTCGGTCCACCAATTGCGTTCACGCATAGTTGGACTGAAAGTTGTGTTCACTGCCGTCCCGTACTAACCGTTGTGAGAGAGTCGACTTCGAGCCGGGGGAGACCGACGCGTGGCCGCCAACACGCGGACCGGGACGAATAAGTGAATTTGCGACAGATGAGCCCGTAACCCAAAATGACTGAGAACAACGTCGGCGACCGCCGGAACCCGGAGGGCGGGCGCCCGCCGCGGTGGACGAGGTCCCAGGCGATGCGGATCGAACGCACGCCCGAGACCGTGGCGCCGGTCATCGAACCGCCTTCCGAGGATCCCGCCGCGGATCTCCACATCTGGGACACGTGGTTGCTCCGGGACCGCCACGGGGAGATCGCCGAGATCGACGGCTGGCGGGTGCTCTTCTCGCTGACCGCTCCGGAGGAACTGCTCCCGGGAAAGCGCCACGACGTCGCGGAGATCCGCTTCTTTTACTCCCGGAACGGAACCGAGTGGCACGGCGGCGAACCCGTCTTCGAAGCCGAGGCTCTCGGCCAGCGCCAGTGGGCCGGCTCCGCGCTGTACGACGACGGCGACCTGTACCTGTACTACACCGCTGCCGGGGACGAGTCCGTCGACGAACTGAACTACACCCAACGCATCGCGGTCGCCCACGGCGGCCGTTTCGAGGCCGATGACGACGGCGTGTGGAGCGAGGGGCCCTGGACCCACGAGACCATCCTCGAACCCGACGGGAGGTGGTACGAGAGCGAGGACCAGTCGCGCGGGATGATCTACACGTTCCGCGATCCCTGGTTCTTCGAGGATCCGGAGACCGGTGAGACGAACCTCCTGTTCGAGGCGAACACGCCGGTCTCGACCGACAGCGACCGGTGTGACGGCGACGAGGCCCGACAGGAGTTCAACGGGAGCGTCGGCGTCGCCACGTCACACAGCGGCGACCCGCTCGAATGGGAACTCGAACCGCCGCTCCTCGACGGCGTCTGCGTCAACCAGGAACTCGAACGTCCCCACATCGTGATCCACGACGAGCGATACTACCTCTTCTTCTCGAGCCATATGCACACCTTTTCGCCCGACCTTCGCGGTTTCGACGGTCTCTACGGGTTCGTCGCCGACTCGCTCCGCGGGGAGTACGACCCGCTGAACGGCTCCGGGCTGGTCGTGACTAACCCCGCGAGCGTTCCCTTCCAGGCGTACTCCTGGATGGCGTTTCCCTACCGGGACGAGATACTCGTTCAGAGCTTCTACAACTACCGCGAGTTTGCCGGCGATTCGCTCGACGGCATCGCGGACCTCTCCGAATCGGAACAGCGCCACCTGTTCGGCGGGACGCTGAGTCCGACGCTCAGACTCGACGTGGGGGGCGATCGGACGCGTATCCACGGCCGGCTCGCTCACTGGCACATCCCCACGTCGGAAGAGGGCCTCCCGAACACTGACGGGTATCAGCCCCCCGAAGACGTCGGCTCCGACGACGGCTACGACGGCCGGCCGAACTCCCGGATGGACCGGCACCAGACCGGCGGGTACTCACGCTGATCCCGAGGGCGGAAGCCTGCGGCTTCCGTCGTCGGTGACCGACGGGGCGGCTACTGAGACTCCGTGCCGGCCGCCGCCGAGGCGGGTCGCGTCGCGGGCGTGATCGCGGATTCGAGTTCCCGAGCCTCGAAGGCGGAGACGGTCGCTCGTCCGCCTTCAGCCGCCACCGATACTCCCGTGCTGTTCGCGGCGGGATACACCCGGCTGGTCAGGCAGTGCCGGTCGTTGGCGTACAGTTCGATCACGGACCCGTCGAGGAACGCCCGGAGGGACAGCGGCTCGTCGTACGGCGTCACGGGCATCCGCTGGGCGTCCGTCGCGCCGACCCCCTCCCGACTGGACTCCGAGCGGTCGACTATCAGCTCGTTCTCGCGCGTGTATCGGACCGCGGTCCGCTCCTCGCGGTCGGCCGACTCGAACACCGAGAGCTCGAACGCCGAGGCGTCCTCCAGCGACACCTCCAGTTCGATCTCCAGCGTTCGGCCGCCCGCCTCGAGCGCGTGACGGGCCTCGTCGAGGACGGACGGGACCGCGGTCGACAGTCGGCGCTGGCGGAGTCGATCCACCTCCGCGGCGGGCCGTTGCCGGAGTCGCCCGTCCGCACCGAGCGAGAGCACCCGCGGTAGCGACAGGGCTCCGGACCAGCCGGCGTCCCACTGAGCGGCCGTCCCGCGTGTTTCCGGAAGCCACCCCCAGGTCAGATACCGATCGCCGTCCCGGAGCGACTGCGGGGCGTAGAAATCGCCGTGGTCGAGCACGCCCCGGTGGGCGACGTCGAACTCCCCGTCGTCGACCCCACCGATGAAATACACGACGTCCTCGTAGTTGGAGACGTGGAGGAGGGATCGATCGCCGAGATCCAACAGTTCCGGACACTCCCAGACGGCCCCGTGGCCGTCGTCACCGGTCAGCAGGGGGCCTCTGTACTCCCATTCGCGGAGATCCGGTGAGGCGTACAGGAGTGCCGTCCCGCCTCGATCGGAGATGCCGCTGCCGATGACCTGATACCACGTGCCGTCGTCCCGCCAGACCGCGTGGTCGCGGAACTCTATCTCCCAGTGTTCCGTGGACAGTAGATCGAGATCGGAGGGCGGCTCTTCGATGACGGGATTGCCCGGGTCCTTCTCCCAGCTCCGGAGGTCCGGGTCCGCGCTCGTGGCGAGACACGGGAGCTGCCAGCGCCCGTCGCCGCCCGTGTAGAGGATCGTCGGCGTCCCGTCGTCGTCGACCGCACACCCCGACCAACACCCGTCGCGGTCGGGACCGTCCGGCGACGGCGCAAGCGCGATCGGTTCGTCCGTCCAGTGAAGCAGGTCGTCGCTGACGGCGTGACCCCAGTGGATGGCGTTGTGAAACGGCCCCGCGGGGTTGTACTGGTAGAACAGATGATACCGCCCGTTCCAGCGGATCAGCCCGTTCGGATCGTTCAGCCAGTTCGCCGGCGGGGTGAAGTGATAGCGTGGCCGAGCGGGATCGCCCGCGAACGCCTCTCGCATCGCTGACAACTCGTCGGCCGTTTTCGGCCGGGCGGGCTGGTCGCCGCTGCCGGCCGCGGACAGACACCCCGAAGCCAGGTCGGAGCGCGCGTCGGCGACGGACTCGTCCGCGGGCTCGTCGAACGCTAACGGCGCACCGATACCGATGACGCCGCCGCCACGGTCCCACGAAACGACGGTCATTTCGTTCGGCACGTCCCGACCACCGCGGACGGTCGACGCGAGCACCTCGCCGTGCGTCGGCACCGCGCTCTCGTAACGGGCCGTCGGAACCGCTCCCCTGTCGCAGATCGGGATCCGGATCGAATCGAACGCCGCTATCGCGGGATGGTCGTCGTAGAGCGTCCGCCAGAGCACGCCGGTCGGCTCGGCGACGCTCTGGGTCCCGACCACGTCCGGCGCGACGGGATCGATCCCGAGGTCATCGACGGCGCCCATCGCCCGAAGCGTGAGCAGTAGCCCGCCGCCGTCTTCGAGAAAGGCTTCGAAGGCCTCCACGGAACCCGGTGAGAGGACGTCGTCCCCGAGCGGCGCGTCGCGGTGCCACCACAGCACGTCGCATCCGTCCGTCGCCGCGCCGACCTCGGCGGGGGAGACACGCACCGTCTCGAACGACTGCGCCTCTAGCCACGCCAGCGCCGCCCGCTGTTCGTCCGACGGCGCACCGCGACAGACAAATCCGACTCTCGTCCCGTGACCCATTATGACGGATATGATTCAGTCTCGAGTGAAAGTTGTATCGTCTACGGTCAGCAGGGGACGGCGGCCCGATATCGCCGCGACAGGTGGTAATTGGGCCGGATAGACGTGACGGGGCGGGTCGGTCCGCGTGGTCGACGGCGACTAGTCGGCGTGCTGCGGCGCCGGCGCGGACCGCTCGGGTCGGTGGTCGGCCACGTGGCCGCACTCCGGACAGACGACGGTGCGCTCGTCGCCGTCGCTGACGACGAGCCACCCGTCCGACAGGGCGCTCTCGAAGCGACACTCCGCACAGAAGAGGACCGACTTCCCGCGGGAGGGCGGGGAACCGCTGGCGTCTGCGTTCATGTTCGAAGGGAGGGCCCGGAGCTATAAGGGTCTTTTTCGACCTGATCGTTCAGTATGTTCGGGAGTGTCACGCGTACTCGTCACGCGAATCGGGACAAAACGGATCATTCGTTTCTAAAAGTAGAAAAATGGTGATCGGAATTCGGCTGGATCGTTTCCGGTGGATCCGGCTGTTTTCCTCGGCGTTTCCGTCGAACGGGAGCTACCGCGCCAGCGGCATGTTGTAGCTCGTCTCCTCGTCCATCACGTGCTCCCAGGTGGCCTCGCACTCGCAGGACACCTGCTCGAAGACGCTCGGGTCCTGCCGTTTATCGAAGTCCTTGATCGCGGTCTGGACGCGGTCGTCGCACTCGCCGCAGTTGTGCGCGCCGCGGTCGGAGCCGTGGCCGACGGGATCGGAGACGACGATGGCGTCGACGTCGGCGGTCGATTCCAGGACGTGGGCGACCGACCAGAGCCACGGCGGGCGGTAGCCCCCCTCGAAGAACAGCTCGTCGACCATCGTGTACCGCTGGACGTTCGTGGGGTTCATCGAGACGGTGTGGCAGCCGTCGACGTCGGCGCAGCGGCGGATCGAGTCGACCATGTCGGCGGCCGCCTCCGGCTCCGCGAGGAAGGGCGGCTTCATGAGCAGGTACGCCTTGATCCCCACGTCGGCGTCGAACTCGTCGTCCGCGGCGGCCGCCTCGGCGCAGGCGTCCTCGAAGTCTGCGAAGTCGAAGTACTTGTTCACGCAGTCGTGACGGACGCGGTCGGTCGCGGTCTCTAACCCGACCGCCACGTCGGTGGCGATCCCGTGGTCCGCGAAGTCCGCGACCTTCTCGCGGTCGACGAAGTCCGGCAGGGACTCGACGACAATCCGGTCGCGGTCCGCGAACGTCTCCGCGATCGCCCGGCGGGTCTCCGCCGGCACCTCGCGCTCGTCAAGGAAGGAGCCGGACGTGTAGATCTTGATCAGATCGGCCGGCTCGTCGGTCTCCTCGGCCTCGTGGTCGAGACACGCGTCGACCTGCGTCATGAGGTCCTCGTGGGCGACGCTGCCGCCCTCGACCGACTCGGCGACGTAGCCGCACATCGTACAGCCGCCGGCGCGGGCCCACCGGCAGCCGCCGGTGTTCAGGATGATCGTGAGGGAGTTCACGACGCCGTCGGGCGTGTTGTCCTCGTCGATCCAGACGCGGGTGGGCTCCGTCGGGTCGTACGTCTCCGAGCGCTCGGCGCGGATGTCGCGCATCACGGCGTTGTGCGCGTCCATCCCGCGCCCCTGCTCGTACGCCTCGGGGCTCGTCCGGCTCATTGTTGAGAGGAGCGGGCGAGCGCGTAAAGCCGTGTCGTCATCGCGGGGTCGCTCGCCAGCGGGATCCGGCGACTAGGACGCCAGAGCCTCACCCGCGGAACCCGGACCGACCGTTCGGGAAACCTTCTCAAGAGAGATATATTGATAAATACATACCGATTCACAGAAAGATTTTATAAGTATCGCTAAGTCAAAGAAATCGATGTCACGAGACCGTGACTACGGACGGCGTGAGGTGCTGCGTGCGGGTGGAATCGTTCTCGGCGGATCGCTGGTCTCGGGGTCTACGACGGCCGCAGACGACGACGGACCGACGACGCTGACGCTGCTATCGTACAACGACGTTCAGACGGCCGCCGCAGAGGACAAGGACTTCCCGCGGCTGGTGACGCTCATCGAACAGCGCCGGGCGGCGGCCGACGGCCCGGTCGTCGTGGTCGGCGGCGGCGATCAGATCGGCCCGCACGCTCTCAGCCCCATCTCGCAGTGGCGCGCGCCGGTCGACGTACTCAACGGCGTTCAGCCCGACGCGGACGTGATCGGTAACCACGAGTTCGACTACGGGCTCGACGCCATCTCGGACGTCACGGCCGACTCTAAGTTCCCCTGGCTGGCGACGAACCTCGTGGACAGCGAGACCGGCGAGGCCTTCGACGGGACGAAGTCGAATCACATCGTTGAGCGCGGCGGCGTCAGGGTCGGTATCATCGGACTCGCCGACAAGGGCGCGACGACCGGCAAGACGAACATCGACTTCGAGGCAGAGGGAATCACCATCGAGGACTACACCGAGACCGGTCCGGCCGAGGCGAAGCGACTCAGAGAGGAGGAGGGCGTCGATGTCGTCGTCGCGCTCGCGCACACGGGCGTCCCCGACGCTGAGGCGCTCGCCGAGGCCGACACCGACGACGACATCGACGTCCTCGTGGTCGGGGACGACGAAATCGTGTACCGGCCCACGGAACAGAGCGGGACGATCGTCTCGGAGGCGGAGGCACGGGCGAACTACCTCAGCGAGATCGAGCTGACGGTCGAAGACGGGTCGGTGACCTCGTGGGAGGGGGATCTACTCGAGGTCACGGACGACATCGAGAAGGACCCCGACGCCTCGCGGATCATCAACGAGTACCGCGCGGAGGTGAGCCTCGACTCGCCGGTCGTGGAATCGGCGGTGCCACTCGACGCCACGTTCTCCTCGAACTACCACCGCGAGACCAACTACGGCAACCTGATCACCGACGCGATGCGCGAGCGGACCGACGCCGACGTCGCGATCACGAACGCGGGCGGCATCCGCTCGGACTCGGTGTACGGCCCCGGCGAGATTACCGGCGGGGACATCTTCAACACCCTTCCGTTCCCGAACACTGTCGTTTCGCTGGAGCTCACCGGCGAGGAGCTCGTCGAGACGCTGGAGAGCCAGGTCGTCACGCTGGAGAGCGCCACCGGACAGAGCTTCGGCGAGGAGATCTCCCAGCAGACCAGCGGCCTTCGCTTCGAGTGGGTGCCCCACGAGGACGCCGACGAACTGATCCGTGACGTGTACGTCGGCGGCGAGCCGCTCGACCTCGACGAGACGTACGAGGTCGCCGTCAACAGCTTCATCGCCAACGGCGGGAGCGGGTACCCGCTGGAGGACAAGCCCGTGATCGACGACACGGGCGAACTTCAGGCGACGACCGTCGTCGACTACCTAGAACCCCGGGAGACGATCGCGCCGACCGTCGAAGGCCGGATGCAGCGCGTCGACCGAGACCTCCCCGACGCGTCGGTGACCGTCGACGGGAACGGCAAGGTGGTCACGCAGTTCGACGCGCCCGACGACGTCCGGTCGGTCGCCGAGGACACCGTCGCCGTGTGGACGCCGGAGGGTGACCACCTCGACGCGGAGCACGTCGCCTTCGGCGAGGGCGACGAGACCCTCGTCGTCCGTGTCGACGACGGCGACTTGGCGGACACGATCGAAGACGCGGACGACGGCGACGAGATCCCGCTTAACCTCTACGCCGAGTACGAGTCGAGCGAGTTCGACCACATCTACTTCGAGCGCTCTCGGCTCAACGCCGACGTGACGGCGACCGTGCGAGAACGTGGCCGAGGGCGCGGTCGCGGTCGTGTCGGTCCGCCGGGCAACTGACGCCGGCGAGGAGTACACACCGACCCCGCTAGCGATCGCCGTCGCGGTCGTTCGTCGATGACACGCTCCGGCGAACGACCGCGATCACTCCCCCGCCCACCGCCCCGACCGCGTTGACACCGGCGTCGCGCCACGCGAACGAGCGCCACGGGATCGGCGCCTGAACGAGTTCGATCCCGAAGCCGAACGCGACCGCGCCGACCACCGCGAGGACACCCGCGAGCCGCCTCCCTCGCGTCACCGGAACGAGCAGGGCGGCGAGGACCGCGTACCCGACGAGGTGAAACGGATCGGTGAGGCCGACTCCGGCGGGGAGAGCGTCGAGAATCCGGTCGAAAGCGCCTCCGCCTCCCCCGGGCGATTCCAGAGGGACCGGGACCACCGATCCGACGAACAGCGCGAGCGACACCGCGAGCGCTCTCGCTCGGTCGCGTCGGATCTCCCGGTCGCGTCGGGTCGGTCGGCTTCGACCGTTCGGATCGCTCACGCCGTCGGTTCGACTCGCGGGCAATTATGCGTCACGACTCCGGGGAATTCGAAGATCGGGTGGAGACGTCTTCGAAGGCGTCTCTCCCCGACAGACGCCGGCTTCAGCGATACGTCGGTCCACGTCCTGACCGGCCGACGCGAGGCGGCGGGACCGAGAGGGAGATGTCAGTTCTCCGATCGGAGGCTGTCGACGGCGTTTTACATCTTTGCGTCCGTTCACACACGTGGAACCAGACTCCGTCCGAGACACGTGGACGAACCGGGCGGGCGAATACTCACCGGCGTACTACGCCCATTACGGGCCGAACGAGACGAGCGCGGTGATCCGCGAGAGCCTCGACGAGTTCCTCGACCGCGACGCGGCGATCCTCGAACTCGGGTGCGGTTCCGGTCGCCACCTCGAACACTTGGCCGACCACGGCTTCGAGGACCTCTCGGGCGTCGACATCAACGCCGAGGCGTTCGACACGATGCGGGAGACCTACCCCGACCTCGCAGCCGACGGAACCTTCTACTGCGCCCCGGTAGAGGACCTCGTCGGGGAGTTCGACGACGGACAGTTCGACGCGGTCTACTCGGTCGAAACGCTCCAACACCTCCATCCCGACGTCGAGTGGGTGTTCGAGGAGATCGCCCGAATCACCGACGACGTCCTCGTCACGGGCGAGATCGAGGGGCCGGTCCGCGGGTCGTCGTCCGAACCGGACGTGAACTACGTCGACGGCGACACGCCGCTGTACTACCGGGACTGGAGCCGCATCTTCACCTCGCTCGGCCTCGTCGAGGTCGACATCGTCCGGGGCGACAGGGACACCACGCGGACCTTTCGCGCGTCGGGCTAACCGGCCATCTCGGCGGTCCCGATTACCCCGGTTCGGTGACTCCGACGGGGCCGATTACCCCGGTTCGGTGACTCCGACGGGGCCGATTGCCTCGGGTGACGGCGGCGCGCTCGACACGAGACGCCGACCGCGATCGGGCTCGCCGATCAAGCGGATCCGGTCACAGACGGGCGGCTTCGGCGGTCACTCGAGGTCGACCCGTCCCCGATCCGACGCGCCGAGACGGGCACGGTGACCGGAGGCGTTCGGATCGTCTAACCGGCCGGCGGGTCAACGGGTATCGAGTATCGACCGCGTTGAGAACCCGGTGCCGCCCAGGTCGTTCCGCGGCCGAACGTCGCCGCCGACCTCGTCCGATCGCGTAATGGGTATCGGTTTCATCGAGGGGTGAACACATAACACGCTGTGGTCCCTCTATAATGAACGAGCATTACATGACTGAAATGGGCGGCTACAGAGACCGAGTGGCACAAGTCGATCTCGGCGGTGGCGAGGTCAGCTACCGCGGGATCGACGACGAGGACGCGGAGAAGTACATCGGCGCGCGCGGGCTTGGCGTCAAGTACGTCTTCGACAAGGGGCCCGACGTGGACCCGCTGGGACCGGAGAACAGACTCGCGTTCATGACCGGGCCGCTCACGGGGACCCAGACCGTGATGAGCGGCCGGATCGCCTTAGTGACGAAGTCCCCGCTGACGGGGACCGTCACCGACTCGCATCACGGCGGCTGGTCCGGCGCGCGGCTCAAGTGGGCCGGGCTCGACGGTATCCTGCTCGACGGCGAGAGCGACGAGCCGGTCTACCTGTTCGTCGAGGACGGCGACGTCGAGGTACGCGACGCCTCCCACCTCTGGGGCCAGGGCGTCCACGACACGATCGACCAGATCGGCGAGGAGGTCGACGGGAAGGTCGGTCGCAACGTCTCCGTGATGGCGATCGGACAGGGCGGCGAGAACCAGGTGCGGTACGGCTGCGTGATCAACGAGGACGACCGCGCCTCGGGCCGCGGCGGCACCGGCGCCGTGATGGGCGCGAAGAACGTGAAGGCGGTCGTCGTGAAGTCGGGCACCGACATGCCCAAGCCCGCCGACCCCGAGACGTTCCAGGAGGGCTACCAGCAGGCGATGGAGGTCATCCGCGAGTCCGACGTCACCGCGCCCAACGAGGGCGGGCTCTCGATGTACGGGACCAACGTCCTGATGAACGCGACCGAGGAGATGGACGGGCTCCCGACGAAGAACGCGAAGTACACCTCGACGGAGGCGTACAACGAGACCGAGGGCGTCGACATCGAGGCCGAGCGCGTCTCCGGCGAGAACGTCCGCGAGAACATCCTCGTCGACGAGCCGACGTGTCACTCCTGCCCGGTGGCGTGTAAGAAGGAGGTCGAGGTCGACGTCACCCACAAGGGTCAGGACATGAACGTCCGCACGGAGTCGTACGAGTACGAGTCCGCGTGGGCGCTGGGCCCGAACTCGGGTCACTCCGACCGCGACGAGATCGCCGTGATGCTCCAGCGGTGTAACGATCTCGGCATCGACACCATCGAGGCCGGCAACATGATGGCGATGGCGATGGAGATGAGCGAGGAGGGCAAACTCGACGGCGTCGGCCACCTCGACTGGGGCGACTCCGAGACGATGATCGACCTCATCGACGAGATCGGTCACCGCTCGTCGGACCTCGGCGACCTCCTCGCGGAGGGGCCGGAGCGCGTCGCCGACGCGAAGGACGCGCACGGCAACAAGCTCTCCGTGAAGGGCCAGACGATGGCCGCGTACGACCCGCGCTGTATGAAGGGCATGGGGATCGCGTACGCGACCTCCAACCGCGGCGCCTGCCACCTGCGCGGCTACACGCCGGCCGCCGAGATCCTCGGGATCCCGGAGAAGGTCGACCCGTACGAGTGGGAGGGCAAAGGCGAGCTCACCGCCACCTTCCAGAACCTCCACGCGGTGTCGGACTCGTTCGACATCTGTAAGTTCAGCGCGTTCGCGGAGGGGATCGAGGAGTACGTGCTCCAGTACAACGGCATGACCGGCCGCGACCTCTCGGAGGACGACCTCTTCGAGGCCGGCGAGCGCGTCTACAACCTCGAACGCTACTACAACAACCTCGTCGGCTTCGACGGCGCGGACGACACGCTGCCGAACCGGTTCGTCGAGGGGCACCCGGACGCGGTTCCCGGCACGGGTGCCAGCGAGGGCGAACTCGTCGAGCTCGACCAGCTGAAGGCCGAGTACTACGAGACCCGCGACTGGGTCGACGGCGTCGTGCCCGACGAGAAGCTCGGCGAACTCGGCATCGATATCGGGCCCGGAACCGGCGTCTCGTCCGGCGATTCCGCGGCCCCGGCCGACGACTGATCGGTCCTGCGTCGCGGGCGCGACCCGGTTCGCGCTCGCGGCCCATCCGCACGGTCCGTTTATTTTTAAGTGAACGCCGCCGGTAGCGTGGCCCATGCCGCACGACCCGCTCTCGCCCTCCGAGGCCCTCCGCACGCCGCTCGGTGCCGTCCTCGCGGCGGTGAGCCTGCTCGTGTTCGTTTACTCGCTCGTGATCGCCGCGCAGATCCTGCTCGGCGTCGTCGTCGTCCTCGCGCTCTCGGTCGGGCCGTACCTCTCGTACCGGCTGTTCGCCGCGCTCGACTCGCTCGCCGACGGCGCTCAGCGGATGGCGGACGCCCGCGAGCGCGAGGCCCGAGGCGACGGCGAGGCGCGGTTCGACCGTCCCGTCGACCGCGACGCCGCCGAGACGCGCGAGCGCTCCGGAGAGCGGGCGACCGAGCGCGAGCGCTGACCGAACCGCCCGGGTCGACGGCGAAGCCGACCGATCTCGGCTCCCGCGAGTCTCGGCGCGACGCTTTATCTCCGCGCGCTGCGATAGGAGGGCATGAACTGGCGACTCGTCGCGACGGTGGGTGTCGGCGTGAGCGCGTTCCTGCTCACGGTCGCCGCCGTCACGGAACTACTCGCGCTGCGGATCGAGTTCTCGGCGCTCGTCGGGCTCCCGGTCGGCATCCTCGTCGGCGGCGCGTCCGCGACGGCGACGTGGCTCCGACTCTGGAACGCTCCGGGCGCTCGCCCCGCGCTGCTCGGCGCCGCGGCGGTCGGCTACGCCGTCGTCGCCCTCGCGGCCGCCTCGTACGCGATCTCGTCGGTCCGGGGGTTCGTGAGCGTCGAGAGCGCCCTCGCCGTCGCGCTCCTCGTCGGCGTCGCCGCCTTCGCGATCGCGAGGCGCCGACCGGACCGGTTCGACTGGCCAGAGGTCGGAAGCCCCGCAGCACCTCACGCGAACACGACGAACCGGAACAGCCACAGCGTTCCCATCCCGGTCGCGATGGTCGCGAACACGTTCTCCGTCCGCCACGCGACCGCGCCGGCGACGGCGCCGGCGATCAGCCGCTCGTCGAGGAGGGTCGCGGCGACCGACGGGCGCAGCGTCACGAGGTCGGGGAGGACGAGCGCAGCGAGGACCGCGGGCGGGACGTACCGTAGCGGTCGCTGGACGCGCGCCGGGACCCCGTCGATCCGCCCGAACAGGTGGATGAAGGAGAGCCGGATCGCGTAGGTGACGACGCCGATCGCGACGATGGCGACCCAGGCGCGCGGGGAGGCGACGGCCGCGCCGAGGGCGCCCGTCACGACGCGACCGCCCCCGAGTCGACCGCGTCGGTCACGAGGCCGTCACCTCCGTCACGAGCCCGGCCGCGATCCCGGACAGCGCCCCGACGAGCAGGCCGAGGTTGAGCGGGAGGCCGACTGCGACGACCGCCGTCGCGCCGCCGGCGACGCCCGCGACGGTCGTCGGGCGATCCTTCATCGCGGGGACGAGTAGCGCGAGGAACACGAGCGGGACCGCGAAGGTGAGACCCCACGCGTCCGGAACGCCGGCGCCGAGGACGACGCCCGCGACGGTGCCGATCTGCCAGACGACCCACAGCGACGCGGCCGCGCCGAGGTAGTAGCGCCACCGACTGCGCTCGGGGTTCTCGTCGAACTCGGCGACCGAGAGCGCGTACGCCTGGTCGGTGAGGAGGTACGCGAGCCCCGCTCGGAGCCGCCGCCCGTACTCCGCGAAGTGCGGCGCGATAGACGCCGAGTACATCAGCATTCTGAGGTTGATCACGACGGCCGTGCCGACGACGACCGCGAGGGGCGCGTTCTCGCCGAGCAGGTCCAGCGCCGCCAGCTGGGAGGCGCCCGCGAACACGATCACGGACATCCCGACGGCCTCCGCGAGGCCGAGTCCGGCGTCGACCGTCGCGATACCGGCGACGAGCGCGAACGGCGCGATCCCTAACATTAGCGGCGACACGTCCCGTACGCCGGCCAGCAGGTCCTCGTCGAGAACGGACCGGGACACGGCTATTGCTCCTTCGGATACGGGGGCTCGTCGTACTTCGCCGCGAGGTGGTCGGCGTGCTCCAGCTTCGCGTTCGCCTTGCGGAAGGTGCCGAGCAGCGAGTGGACCTCGCGTTCCGTGGGGTGCGCGCGGCCGAGCAGCCGGCGCATCAGCAGCGCGTTCTTCTCGCGGACGTGTTCCCGTTGCCCGGTCGCCGCGAGGAACTCGTCGAAAAAGTCGTGGAAGCGCTCGACGTCGGCCTCGGGGGCGCGGGTCACCTCGGTGTCGGGTAACTGGGTCTCGTCGACGGTGAGATCGCGCAGTTCGTACAGGAGGACCGTCGCGGCCTGCCCGAGGTTCAAGACGGGGTAGTCGTCGTCGGCCGGGATCGAGCACACTTCGTCGAGCCGCGAGAGCTCCTCGTTGTTGAGCCCGCGCCCCTCGCGGCCGAAGACGATGGCGGTGGGGGCGTCGACCGCCTTCAGCGACTCGCGCAGTTCGACGGGCGTCTTGAACGGGAACCGCTCGTGGCTGCGGTCGTCCTCGCCGGTGATCGCCGTGGTGCCGACGGTGTGGTAGTTCGCGACCACCTCCTCGAAGGTGACCTCCTCGGCGTTCGGGAGCACGTCCTCGCGGGCGTGGCCGGCGAAGCCGTACGCCTCGCCGTCCTCCTCGATCTCGGGCGGATCCACGAGCTTGAGATCCGTGAGGCCGAAGTTCTTCATCGCTCGTGCGATCGTGCCGACGTTCCCCGGCGTCTCCGGTTCGACGACGACGACGACGGGCTTGCGGCGATCGGCCACCGTCTCTGCGGTTTCCGCGGCTCTCGCTGCCGCCGCGGCCTCGGTCGCTTCCTCGCCTCCTTCCTCGCCCGCGTCTCCGTCCTCGCCGTCGCTCATCGGTCCGACGGGTAGTCGGTCGAGAGGTCGAGGTCGGACTCCGTGAGGTCCGCCTCGGTCAGTTCCTCGCGCTCGGGGTCCTCCTCGCCGGCGAGTTCGAGGATGTCGATCCGGTCGCCGTCGAACCCCTCATCGAGCCGGTCCTGGACCTCCTGTTGGTCCGGGAGGTCCGGCAGCCCGTCCGGGTCTTCCTCGACGTGCTCGACGGAGCCGTACCCCTCGGGCGCCTCGTTGCCGGCGGCGACCCACTCGTGGAAGCGGTCCGCGAACTCGACCGATCCCTTGTGGTCGCTGCCGCCCGCCTCGCGGAACCAGTAGAGCAGCTCGCGCTCGTGCTCGGGACAGAGGAGTACCTCGCCGTCCGGCTCGCCGTAGACGATTTCGGCCTCGTTACAGCGGTGGATCTCGTCTTCGCCGTAGTCGAGGTAACAGACGTCGCAGGGCTCCTCGACGAGGCCGACGAGCCGCAGGAGTCGCTCTCGCGGGTCCTCCGGGATCTCGTCGAGGGGCTTCAGCTCCTCGTCGTCGGTGAATATCTCGTCCTCCTCGAAGCGCCACCCGCGGAGGCCGATGCTCACTTTCGCCATGTCCCAGGCTACGCTCCGGCGGCGATAAAAGCGCGTCCTTCCCGGCACGAGGGCGACAGCTGCGCCGCGTCGGAGAGACCGAGCCGGGCGCCCGCGAGGTCCGCCCCGGCGCGACCCCGACGCGGTCGCTTATGTACCCGGCGTCCCTCGTCGCGGCCATGAGACGGCGGCGACTCCTCGGGCTGACCGCGGCCGCCACGCTCGGCGCCGCCGCGGGCTGCCTCGGGACCGGCGACGGCGGCGGCGGCGACACCGCATGGCCCACCGGAACGTACGCCGACTACGAGACGACGACCGTGACCGTCGAGAGCCCCGAGGGCGACTCTCGGGGATCGGTGACCGCCGCGATCGCGGACACCGGGGACAAGCGCATTCTGGGTCTCAGCGACGCCGAATCGCTGCCCGAAGACGGCGGCATGCTGTTCGTGTACGACGCGCCCCGAGACTCGCTCACCTACGTGATGCGTCGGATGAGCTTCGGGATCGACATCGTCTACGTCGACGGCGACCGGACGATTACGCGAATTCACAACGCGCCCGAGCCGGGTCCGAACGAGGACGGCGAAGCGCAGCGGTATCCCGGCTCGGGCCAGTACGTGCTCGAACTTCCCTACGAGTGGACCGACCGTCACGGCGTCGAAGTCGGGGACTCGTTGGTCTTCGAGCTGTAACTCAGTGATCCCGGAAGCCGGCCGAGGCCGCGTCCGTCAGAACTCGAACCCGACGGCGTCGCGACTCGGACGGAGCGGGCTCTTCGGGTACGGCGGCTCGGCGTCGGGGTCGTTGAACGCCCGCGGCGCCACGTCGTTCGGCCCGTTCGGGTAACAGAGCGCGGCGAGCGTCTGAATCGCCGTGCGCCCGCTCGCGAGCTCGAACTGGCCGCCGCCGTACAGCTCGATCCCCTCCCGTTCGCAGTGGGCGATCGTCTCGAACAGCGATTCGAGCGTGCCGAACCGCGACGGTTTGATGTTACACCAACCCGGCTCGATCGGGAGGGATTCGAGGCTCTCGACGCCGTCGACCGGGTAGTCGAAGGAGAGCCGGTCGGCCTGCGGCTCGACGAGCGCGCTCGTCGCGGGCGTGAACGCGGGGTCCTCAACGACCGCGGCCGGGAACGCCGCGAACACGTCGCGGTACAGCTCCGGGTCGGGCTCGACGTCGACGTCGGTCCCCTCGTACCACCCCTTCAGGTCGAGGATGCGCACGGCGTCGGTCTCGCGCAGCGTCTCGAACGCCGCCTCGGGCCACTCCGGGGTGGGGTCGAGCTTGAACTCCAGGTCGGGGTCGCGCGAGAGCAGCGCCTCGACGCGGTCGGTCGAGGGCGGGTCGCCCAGCCGCGTCGAGACGACGAACCTGACCGGCTCCGGGTCGACGCCGAGCCGGTCGCCAAGCGACTCCTCGCGCTGGCGGAGCGCTAAGTCGAGCGCGGCGCTCTCGACCGCCCACCGGCGGTAGTTTCGCGACGTCTCGTTCTCCGGCGGGGTTCCGTGAAAGAGGTCGATCTCGTCGAGCCGGTCCGACAGCGCGTCGATCGTCCACTCTCCCTCGATATCGATCGGGTCGGTCCCGGCGAGCGCGTCGTGGTCGGCGGTCTCGTAGGTCACGTCCTCGCCCCGACCGACGACGCCGTCGCCGGAGAGGCGGTACTCCGTGGTCGTCCGCTCGAACCCGCTCGTCGTGTTCGCGGTGTGTCGCCGGCGACCGACCGACTCGATCGTCACCGACAGGTCCGCGATCCGATCGTAGTGGCTCATGACCGATCCGAGGCGGCCCGGTCACTTAAATCGGTGAGCGCGGCGTCGGGGGCGACCCGAATACGTCTCGGCCCGACTACGTCCCCGGGTCGCTCGCGCGGCCTCGGAGGGTCGCGATCCGGGTGCCGAGCGTCCAGAACAGCGGGACCACGGTGAGAACGACGGCGCCCGCGGCCGCGACCTGGAGGACGGTCGTGGTGAACCACGGCTCGCCGTCGGCGTACGGCAGCGAGGTGTGAGTCACGTTGCCGATCACGGGGACGAAGTAGTCCATCAGCAGGTCCGCGGTGTACCACGCGGTCGCGACCGCGACCGCGCGGAGCGGGAAGTCGGTGATTCGATGGAGGACGAGCGCCTGAACGACCATCGCGAGGTGGCTGAAGAGGAGGAACGCGTACAGCGCCGGGCCGTTGACCGCGAGGAACTCCGGCCAGAAGACGACGAGGACGTACGGGGTCCACAGCCCGAGTTTGACGTTGCCGAAGAAGGCGAGCGTCGCGAGCGTGTCGCTCGACCGCCCGAGCGCCCACGCGCCGAGCGCGAGCGCGATAAGCAGCGTCGCTCCGGGGCTGTCCGGAATGAATACCCACATCTCGGTCGGGAGGGCTCGGAACTGGAACCGGTAGTACCAGAAGCCGAAGGCGGTGCCGACGAGGTTGATGGCGACGATGACCCACGCGAACCGGAAGGCGATGTCTTCCAGCCGCTTCGGGAGCGGCGCGACCCACCGCGGGAGCGACTCGCGGTCCGGCGGGTCGCGGCCGAGCGCGCCGACGATGTCCATACCGCCGGGTCGGACCGGGCGGGCAAAGCCGTGGCGGTCGCGGCGGGCGCGACCGGCGCCGGGGGAGGCGAACGCGGGACGAGCGACCGCGAAACGTCGCCCGACCGGCGGCCGCGACGAAAAGGGCTATGGGCGCCCGGCGGGAAGGCGGGGGTATGCGCCCGCGAACGCTGCTCGCGCTGCTGCTCGTCGTCCCCCTCGTGGACGCGCTGTTCCTGATCGTGGTCGCGACGCGGCTCGGGTGGCCGGCGACGGTCGCCTTGGTCGTGTTGACGGCCGTCCTCGGGATGCTCCTATTGCGCGCCGAGGGGCGCGCCACCCTCGCGCGCATCCAACGGAAGGCGGCGCAGGGGACGCCCCCGACCGACGAGCTGCTCGACGGCGGGCTGCTCATCGCCGCGGGCGCGTTCCTGCTCACGCCGGGGCTCGTCACCGACGCGGTCGGCTTCCTGCTCGCGCTCCCCCTCTCGCGGGTCCCGATCCGGATGGCCCTGAAGAAGTACGTCGTCGTTCCCTACATCGAACGCGAGACGGACGGCTTCTTCTCGGGCAACGTCTACATCGGCGGCTTCCCGAATGACGGCGAGGGCGGCTTCTCGATGGGCGGCGGCGGGTTCCCCGGCGGACCCGGGGGCGGTCCCGACGGATTCGACGGCGGCGACGCAGTCGACGCCGACGGGAGCGCCGGGGGGAACGCGAACACCGGCGGCGCGTCGACGGACGACGACGTCGTCGACGTGGACTTCACCGTCGAAGAGGAGGAACGGAAGGGAACCGACTGACCGCACGGGCGTCGCGACGGTCCGTGAAACCGCCACACTGCGGCCGGCTGCCGAAAGGAAACCCTTAAAATCCTACCCGCGCAACGATTGAATGCGCTCACCTGGGCCAATAGCTCAGTCAGGTTGAGCGCTCGGCTGATAACCGGGAGGTCCGCGGTTCAAATCCGTGTTGGCCCACCTACTGCCCGCTCGGTCTCCGACCGGGCGAGATTGGTGGGCTGGGACTCCCCAGCCACCCAATTTCGGTATTCTAACGCTCCTGAGAATGGGGTCTAAAATCGTCATTCCACTAGGTTCCTAAGCGCGCCCCGACGCCGTACAGCGGTGCGCGAATCATGTGCTATAGCTGCGCCAACCGATATCGCTCCCCCAGTTAAGGTTTCACCGACAACCATGTGTGATATTATGTAGTCTAATTTAAGTAAGTCTTTTCTATTACACTACTTGATTAAATTATATATTATTATATAATTTTATCTAAATCCAGCTTCGTCAAACGCAGTGTTGACAATATCTGGCGTTGGTGAATTAAGATATGGCTCGATCGCCTGAAACGAGTCCCACCCGCCGACCGTCATGACGACGCGCGGGTCCATCTGCCGATCGACGAGGAGCCGCTGCGCGAACCGGCGCCGGAGATCGTGGCTCGACACGTGGCGGAAGTCCTCGTCGCCCGTCGCTTCGGCCGCGCGCTCGGCCGTGCGCTTGACCACCGCCCGGACGCCGCTCTCGGAGAGGTCGACGATCGGCTCGTGGCGGCCGACATCCTCCGAGCGGACGTACCGATGGAGATCGCCCTCGACCTCCCGCGGGAGGTAGGCGTCGCGAGGCTTCCCGCCGCTCCCGGTCGTGTCCTTCCCCTTAGGGACGCGGAGCCGGAAGTGGTCGCCGTCGGGAGTCCGATTCACGTGCTTCGGCGTGACCTGGGGGGTCTCGAAGGCGCGGAGGCCGACGAATCCGCCGAGCTGTATCACGAGGTCGTCGCGGTGACTCCCGGCGGCGCGACGGAGCGCCTCGAGGTCGTCGTCTGTCAGCCAGCACTTGTACTGGTTCTCTTTGCCGGTCGCCTCTAATCGCATACGAACTTCCAAAGGAAGATAGCACTTAGTACGGCAGAACCGACGAGGTCCTCGGCGTGATCGGGGCGGAATCAGGGGGTTCGTTGACGACTTGTTCTAGAAGTCGGCCGTCACTCCCGGCCGTCACAGAAGCTCGTCGATCCACTCACACCACGCCTCAAAGTCGTCGGCACCGCACTGGTCGGCGATCGACCGGTACGTGTCCTGTGAGATCTGGTCGCTGTCGGTGAGCGGAACACTCACCACGCGAACCTCGTCCGACTCCGGGTGCTCGTACCGGAGCTTCACGTGACTCCCCTCGCGGCCGACCGGTTGGTACCGCATCGATCGGAGTGCCTTCACGATCTCCCGACCGTCAAAATTCGCATAGACCATCCCGGACTACTCCCACGGCGGCTCGCCAGCATCCTCGACCTCGTCTGGGTCAACGCCGATCTCCTCCAGGAACGCCTCCTCGTCGTCGATCGGCTCGCCGCCGCCGGCGTGGAGGGTCAGCGCGTCCGCGAGCCGAGAGAGTGCGACCGGCTTCGACTCCCCCGACGCGGCGACGCCCGACTCGACGTCACGCGCCGTCACGAGATCGCCCTCGTAGGTGAACTCCACCCCGTCGGCACGGTCGTTCTCGGAAGTGGTCGCCATTACGTGTAATCAGGCGCGGAACCGGTGAAAAGTGTTCTGGCGTGGTGTTCTAGTAGTCGTCAAGATGGGAATCAGCGATGCTCGTCGATCCACTCGCACCACCCGTGGAAGTCGTCCTTTTGTGGATCCGAGGAGCTGCGATACGTTTCGCCGACAACGTACTAGTCTCCATAGGCCGGCATGTTCTGACTATCGTGTCTCTTTCAGTCGACCTTGTCAAACCGATCGTTCAACTGCCCCGTAATCCCGATGCGTTCAACGTAGATCTGCTGTACCACTGGAAAATCGTGAGAATATCATATCGTCGTGGTAGCTACACGACAGCACTCAGCAGTTAACCCATTATTGTGGTTTGGAGAAAGAACTCGATCGTCATCAAGAGGAGGGGGAGAATTATCGATCCGATCAACCGGGCGATGATAGACACTCGGAGCGGATACAACCGCACCTGTTGGTACGTCTGATACTCATTCCTGAGTCGGGTAAGTTTCTGTTCGGTGACGGGGTCCGTGTTCGCGAGATCTGCACCCGCTCGTGGTTCGCCAGCCGTCCGCTTCAGCTCCTCGTATTGATCCCGTATGTTCTCGAGGATCCGCTGACGAATCTCATTGGCCCGCTGACTGATCCTGATTGTCGGGTAGAGAAACGATAATCCAATGAAAACGGCGTACAGACTGCCCATCACGTAGATGAGGGATCCTGCGGGTGGTCCGACCACCGCGGCGTACTGTAGTTGAAGTGGAAGCAGTAGCGAGCCGATGGAGAACAACCCAGTAGTTCGAATCGCATACCTTCCGATGATGCTCATTCCCCCTAGTCCGTCCGGATACATGGGATCGATGCGGAGTTCTAAGGAAGCGATGTTCCGAATAGTAAGGACCGTCACGACGACCAACAAAAACCCGATACCCACAATCGCTCCTATCCAGAGCAGAACGACAGATACCGCCCAAAACAGTGGATCAGTGACACCGAAGAGGCCATATTCCCGGAGAAACGGACCTCCCCGGGCCATCAGAATCGGGATAGGGGTTGACGCGAGGATGGCTGTCATCCACCAGTACCGATCGATCAGACTGCTGTATCGATCTACCAAACTCTGTGCTTGGGTTCGGTCCGAGGAGGCCACAATTCCGGTTACATCGTCGCGGAACGTCGGGAGGAGTTCCGCCTCGTAGTACCAGATCAGGTACGGGGCCACAAGCAGAATGAGGAACACTGCGGCGAAGCTGAAGAGGTAACTAAGGGTCATGTACTGCCAGCGAAGCGCCAAATAAGCGGCTAGTACAATACTCGGTGGGAGACCGAAAAGCAATGCGCTCGCCCCAGCGTATGACTTCACGCGCCGCTTTCCACGCTCAATCCATTCCGTGATCCACAATTGACCGTTCAACGTGTCAGTATCCTCCGCATGCCTTGTCTGAGACTCTTCCATAGTTTAGTCACTTACTCACTTGTCACGAGATTGACCGAGACCTGATATATAGGTTTTTTTGGGCCTGTTGGACCCCTGTGACAGATATCCAAGAGAACTCTTCACCCGGCTCACATTCTCTCTCACTTGGTCACATCATCAGTAACAGTTCACTATGGTCGACGTAGGCGAACATCCGCGAATCGTTCGATGAAGCTGGTAACCGGGGACGAACAGGATCGGTAATGGCGTCAGCGCTGGGCATTCGGAACCATCCGGAACACTCTGCCGTCGGCTTATATCCCCACGCCGTGACCGGGTAAGACGTGATACGCGACGGAACGGTGTTCGACGACGACCACCTCCCCTCCACCATTGTTGGCCGGAATCGGCACATGAACGAGGTAACGGACGCGCTCGCACCGATTCAAGAGGACGTCCGTGCCGAGAACTGCTTCCTGTTCGGTCCCTCCGGCGTCGGGAAGACGACCGTCGCGAAGGCCGCCGTTCGCGAGCTCCGGCAGGAAGTCCTCGAAGTCCCCTACGCCTACGTGAACTGCTGGCAGGACTACACGCGGAACGCGGTCCTCGAACAGATCTCTCGCGACCTCGTCGGCGTCGATCACACTACGCCGACACCACAGTCCTGAGTAGACCTGTTCGTCGCCGTGTCTTCAACAGTAGTGTATGAGCACACTAAGTTTATTGAGAGCGGTCTCATACTCCCGAGCATGAGCAGCGAGAGCGTTGATTCCGAAAGCAAGGTCTCGGGAAACCAGGCGAACATTCCCGCGCACATCCGTCGAGAGATGGAGATCGACGACGGTGACAAGCTCCGCTGGCAGATCGAGGACGACGGGACGCTCCGCGTGCGGGTCGTCCAACAGCGCAGCGGGACGTTCAGCGACTTCGACGGATACGACGGCGACCGGGAGACCGATGTCGAGAGCGAACACGACGCGTGGGGCGTCGACCCCGAGTAGATGCCCCGGGCACTCGTCGACACGAGCGTTCTCTTCGCGGCGGCGTACCGTCGGGACAGCGCACACGGGGACGCACTCCCGATCCTCAAGGGGATCGACACCGCGGACCTCCCGGAAGCGGTGATTCTAGATTACGCCGACACCTCGTCGGTCAGGGAGGTCGATCGGGCGGACGTTCCCGCCGCGGTCCGCGACGCGGTGTCGTGGCCCGGCGGGTGATCGCTCGGGAGATCGGTCGCGCGGCACGGGAGGTGCGTCTCGGCGGCGCGGCGGAGCGGCTGCGAGAACTCGTCGTCCCGGCAGCGCGTCACGAGGATGGGGGCGTCGTGGACACGGGCGACGCGCGCGACCGACGCGACCGCGCGGACGAACTGAAAGACCACGCCGAGGAGGATCACCCCGACGCGTACGGTGAGACTTCGGGGACAGAGCGTAGCGTCGGACCACCAGATCGAGCCGTGAAGGAAGGTGCTGCCTGTCCGACCTGTGGACGAGAGGGTGTGAAAAAAAGTGGCTAGTCTTCGTCTTCGCTGTCGTCAGCGTCGTTGCCCCGTCCGCGTCCCACGCCGGGTCCATTTTCCGCCGCAGCCGCGTCCTCCGGTAACGGGGTTACCTCGAACAGGGCGACGGTCCCACTAACTTCGTATCCGGCAGCGAACAGTGGGTTGTTCGTCGGACTACCGTCGGCGGAAATGAACTCCAAGCCTTCCGGGCTGAAATCTCCACCGCGGCCCGGACTCTCAGGGTTTTCAGCGAGATCACCGAATCCGATCGAGAAGTCGCGGTTGACTACTGTTTGGATGTAGCGCGGGTTCGCGGGCGTGGTCACGTCGTAGACGAATATCCCAGATCCGCGCTCGATACCGACGAACGCGAACGTCCGGTCGCCGACCTGTCCGATTTCGATGCCTTCTGTCTGTGGACCGCCCGAAGTGGCCCCTTGGAACCCGGCCGGGAACTGCTCGGCGTACCGCTTTGGTAACTCGTTGCCGCTTTCGAACACTAATTGTAAGCCGTTGTCAGTGGCCTCCCAGATGGCGAATGAGCGGGTTCCGAACAGATACAACTCTTCGAACTGGCCGTCGTTATCGTGGTCGCCAAGCTGGTTCGTTACCTCGAGATTGCCCAAGTTTTCGGGGCGTTTGAGCGCTTCAACGCTATCGACAAACGGGTTCTCTGAGAGCCGGGGCGCGAAAGCGTCGTCCGCCAACGACAGATCGCTCACGGTTGACACCTCGTAATCGCGCGAATCACCTTCATTCGCGGTGATGAGATACTGGCGCCCGGCGACTTCGTACGCCCGAATCCCATCGGGCTGGTACATGCCTTTGACCGGCCAGTTCTGGAAACTGATCACGTCTTCGTCACCGGCGTCGGCGTCGCTCGTGTCGAGCTCATTGCCCGGAAGCGAGAAGTCCTTGAATCCGAGCCCGGATATCTCCGCAATCTCGGCGCGTTGAATATCGACTCTCGCAACGGCGTTGTTCTCTTGGAGACTCACGTACGCCGTTCCGGAGTCGGGCGTTACCGTGACAAATTCCGGTTCGAAGTCTGTCGAAGGGCGAGGGTCCTCGACCGCTGCGCTTGCCCCGTACACGCGGACGCCCTCCGCACGGAGCGCATCGATGTCGTCGTCAAACGGGGTGAAATCGAGGGTTTCAACCCGCGGAGCATCTCTCCGCGTGACGTCGATAATGCTGATCGAGCCTCGGGGGTCGGTCCGACTCCCCGGAGACTCGTCGAAGGCGGGCTCGCCTTCGTTCGCCGAAAGAACGTACTGACCGTCAGGCGTGATGGTCACCTTGTCGGGCAACGCTCCAACATCTGCCACGGCCAGCAGCTCGAGTTCGCTCGGGTCGTAGAGGGCGACGAATCCGGCTGCTTGTGGGTTCTCGTTTTCGACTGCCACCGCGACGAGATCGCCCACTACGTCGACGCTGTTTGCCCCGCCGCCGTTATCGACATCCGCAGCGGCGTCAAGAACGGCGGCCTGCTCCGGCGCAGCGGGGTCCGTGACATCGAGCACTTCGATCTGCCCGGCGCCAGAGTTCACAACAAACAGCCGGGACCGTGATGCGTCGTAGGCGACGATCTCTGCGCCCCCGTCAAACTCGCCCGTCTCATAGCGCCCTACACGCCGGAGACTGACTCCCTCGACGTCATTGTGAGAGTCCTCGTCTCTCTCCGGCGGGCCCCGTTGAAACGCTCGAGTTCCGACCAGAGCAGTCAACGACAGGCCACCTGTAGTACCGAGTACTGCCCGCCTGGAATAGTCGCGTTTCACACGACCACGCTCAGTGGCGTTTCGTTTAATATTTAGTAAGTGAGCAACGTCCGGCTCATGACTGCTCTATATCCGTAATTAGTATTCAGCCGAAAATGCTCCGTGAAAATCCACGGCCGGTGATACGGAAAATTCGAGGCGAAAGCCCCGCGCTTTAGCGCGGCGAGGATGTCAAAGCCGGCGAACCCCAGAGGTCGTCCGTTTGCGACTCGCCGGCAGCGTCGGTCCGCGTTCGTTCGACGTTGTCCGTCTGTTCCATACCCTCCCGCTCAACGTGGCTGTGTGCTGACCCCGATGTCAGGCGTGACGACCCTCGGGAGAAAGCGGCGACGACTCCGGGGGGGTGCCACTACGTTTAACCGGTCCGGACGAGATGTTACCAACGATCATGAAGAAGCTGATCAACGATCCGGACGACGTCGTCGACGAGATGCTCGACGGGATGACCGCGGCGCATCCCGACCGCCTGCGGCGGCTGCCGGACACGCAGGTGCTCGTGCGCGACGACGGTCCGGTCGACGACAAGGTGGCGCTGGTGACCGGGGGCGGCAGCGGCCACGAGCCGACGCACGCAGGGTACATCGGCGACGGCATGCTCGACGGGGCGGCCGCGGGCGACGTGTTCTCCTCGCCGACCGCCGACGAGTTCGAGGAACTGATCGGCGCCTGCGACGCGGGCGACGGCGTCCTCGCGATAATCAAGAACTACGAGGGCGACGTGATGAACTTCGAGACCGCCATCGAGCTCGCGGAGATGGAGGGCGTCGAGGTCGAGAGCGTCGTGGTGAACGACGACGTGGCCGTCGAGGACTCGCTGTACACCTCCGGCCGCCGCGGCGTCTGCGGGACCATCCTCGTCCACAAGGCCGCGGGCGCGAAGGCCGCACAGGGCGCCGACCTCTCGGAGGTCAAGCGCGTCGCCGAGAAGGTGGTCGACAACGTCGGCACGATGGGCACCGCGCTCACCTCCTGCGTCACCCCGGAGAAGGGCGAGCCAACCTTCGACCTCGGCGACGACGAGATCGAGCTCGGCATCGGGATCCACGGCGAGCCGGGCACCGAGCGCACCGAAGCGATGCCCGCGGACGAGGTGACCGAACACCTCACCGAGGCGGTCCTCGACGACCTCGACCTCGACGAGGGACAGGAGGTGCTCACGGTCGTCAACGGGATGGGCGCCACGCCACAGATGGAGCTGTTCGTCCTCAACCGCCGGCTTCAGGAGCTGCTCGGCGAGCGCGGCCTGGAGACGTACGACGCCTGGGTCGGCGACTACATGACATCGCTGGACATGGCCGGGGCGTCGATCACGGTGTGCGCGGTCGACGACGAGCTGAAGGAGCTGTTCGACGCGCCGGCCGACACGCCGGCGCTGACCGTCAAATGAGCGACGACGGCGCGGCGGTCGTCGCGGCCGTCGAGGCGATCGCCGAGCGCATCGAGAACGAGCGGGACCACCTGACCCAGCTCGACTCCGCGATCGGCGACGCCGACCACGGCGGGAACATGGCGCGCGGCTGGGCCGCGGCGGCCGACGCCGCGCGCGACCTCGACGACCCGGACGCCGAGACCGTCGCGAAGACGGTCGGCAAGACGCTGATGGCCGAGGTCGGCGGCGCCTCCGGCCCGCTGTTCGGCGGGTCGCTCGTGTTCGCGGCGGGCGAGCTCGAGGAGGGTGTCACCCCCGAGACCGCGGTCGCGTTCGCGGAGACGTACCTGGAGAAGGTCGAGGACCGGGGCGACGCGCGCGTCGGCGACCAGACGATGGTGGACGCGCTGACGCCCGCGGTCCACGCGTTCAAGAAGTCGGTCGAGGTCGACGACCTCCCCCCGATCGAGGCGCTCGCGAAGGCGGTCGACGCCGCCGAGCGCGGCGTCGCGTTCACGGTCCCGATCCGGGCTCGGAAGGGCCGGGCCTCGTATCTCGGCTGGCGCTCGGTCGGCCACCAGGACCCGGGGGCGACCAGCACCCTGTTCATCCTCGAAGAGCTGCTGGCCGTCGCCGCGGAGCGGCTCGGCGTCGACCCCCCGGAGACGGACGCCGCCTCGCCGACGATCCCGGACGAGGACCCCGACGAGGCGGCAGAGGACGGCTCCGCGGCGGCCTCGGAGGACGACTGATGGTCGGGATCGTCGTCGTCTCGCACAGCGAGCGCGCCGCGGAGGGGATCGCGGAAATCGCCGCCGAGATGGCCGGCGACACCCGGATCGAGCCTGTCGGGGGCGACGGCAAGGGAGGTATCGGCACCGTCCCCGACGCGATCGAAGACGCCGTCGACGCCGCGGCCGGCGTCGGGGACGACGAGGCGGCGGAGCCCGACGGAGGCGACGGCGACCCTGACCCGGTCGTCGTCCTCGTCGACCTGGGCAGCGCGGTGATGAACGCGGACGTCGCCGTCGAGCTGAGCGAGGCGGAGGCGGTCATCGCGGACGCGCCCGTCCTCGAGGGCGCGGTCAACGCGGCGGTCGCGGCCACCGACCCGTCGGCCACGATGGAGTCCGTTCGCGAGCAGGCCGAGGCGGCGCGCGATATGGAGAAGCTGTAGGCCGCGACCCTTCGTCGCTTCCGTTCGACCTACGATTCGCGGTCGTCGAGGCCAAGCACGTCCAGCACCTCGCCGCGCGTCTCGCAGGCGACCGCGTCGGCCGCGAGCGACCGGGCGTCGTCGAACTCGACCTCGCGAACCCGGCGTTTCACGTCCGGCACCGTCACCGCGCTCATGCTGAGCTCGTCGAAGCCGAGCCCGACGAGCAGCTCCGTCAGCGCCGGGTCGCCGGCCATCTCGCCGCACATCCCGGCCCACGCGTCGGTCCCCTCGACGGCCGCGGTCGTCCGGTCGAGCGCGCGCAACACCGCCGGGTGGAGCGGATCGTGGTACTCTGCCACCGCGTCGTTGCCGCGGTCGGCCGCCATCACGTACCCCGCGAGGTCGTTCGTCCCGACGCTCAGGAAGTCGAGCCGCTCGGCGAGCGCGTCCGCGAGAAACGCCGCCGCCGGCGTCTCGACCATCGCGCCCAGCTCGGGGACCGCGTGGTCGACGCCCTCGCTCGCAAGGTCGTCGGCGACCGACTCGACGGTCGCGACCGCGCGCTCGACCTCCTCGACGCGGGTGACCAGCGGGAACATCACCGCGAGCCCGTCGCCGGCGTCGGTCGCCGCGGCGCGCAGCAGCGCCCGGAGCTGCGTCTCGAAGAGGTCGTCGTGCTCGTCGAGCGACAGCCGGATCCCCCGCCGCCCGAGGAACGGGTTCGGCTCGTCGGGGAGCTCCAGGTAGGGAATCGGCTTGTCGCCGCCGACGTCGAGCGTCCGCACGACGACGCGGTCGTCGGGGAACGCCGACAGCGAGGCCCTCACGGCCTCGTACTGCTCCGCCTCGCTCGGCGGCGCCTCGCGGTCGACGAAGAGGAACTCGCTCCGGAACAGCCCGATCCCGTCCGCGCCGCGCTCGGTCGCCGGCCCCAGCTCGGCCTCGCCGCCGACGTTGGCGGCGACCTCGACCGGCCGGCCGTCGGCCGTCTCGACGCGCTCGCAGATCGCGTCCGGACCCGCCTCCCGCACCGCGTCGCGGCGCGCCTCGTCCGGGTCGACGACGACCTCGCCGGCCTCACCGTCGACGAGGACCGTCTCCCCGTCCGCGACCGATTCGAGCGCCTCGCCGACGCCGACGACCGCGGGGATCGCCAGCGACCGCGCGATGATCGCGGCGTGAGAGGTGCGGCCCCCCTCGACCGTCGCGATCCCGGCGACCGCGTCGGGGTCGAGCGCGGCGGTGTCGCTCGGCGTGAGCCGCTCCGCCAGCAGGACCGTCCCCTCGGGGAGCGCGGCGAGGTCGGCGGCGGTCGACCCGCCGGATTCGCGGTCGAGGAGCGCGCGGAGCAGCCGGTCGCGGACATCGCGCAGGTCGTCGGCGCGCTCGGCCATCCGGCCCTCCATCCCCTCGAACTGCGAGACCGCCTCGTCGAACCGGTCCGCGACGGCGTGCGCCGCGGGCGTCCCGCCGCGGACCGCGGCCTCCACGTCCTCGACTATCGTCGGATCGTCGAGGAACCCCTCGTGGGCCTCGAACACCGCCGCCTCCTCCTCGCCCACGCGCTCGGCCGTCCGGTCGCGGGCGTTACGCAGGGCCTCCCGCACGGCGTCCCGGGCCGCCTCGTATCGGTCCAGTTCGGCGTGGACGTCGACCGACTCGGGGTCGGGTCGGTCGGGGAGCGTCAGGTCGGCGTCGGGGCGGTACCAGCGCGCCGTCCCGACCCCCGAGCGCGGCGTGCTGCCGACGCCGTCGAACGTCCTCACGGCGCGCCCTCCGTCTCGTCGCCGCCGTCGGTTTCGTCCTCGCCGTCGGTCTCGTCATCCTCCTCCGCCGCGTCCTCGACCGGGCTCGTGAGCAGATCGCAGACCGCGTCCAGGGCCGCCTCGGCGTCGGGGCCCTCGGCGACCACGCGGACCGACTCGCCGTGCTCGACGTTCAGCCCGCTGACGGAGAGCATGCTGTCGGCGCGGACGAGGCCGTCGTCGCCGTCGTCGTCGCGCCCGATCGACACGTCGGCGTCGAATCGGTTCGCCGTCTGTACCAGCTTCGAGGCGGGTCGGGCGTGGAGGCCGGCCTCGGGTTCGACCGTGACGGTCCGTTCCATAGGGACGGGTTGGACCCCGGCGGGTAATAGCTGATCGGGGTCTCCGGGGACTCGGCTACGAGGGCCGGGGAGCGAGAGCGAGCGGACGGGCCGCCACTCAGGGCGCCGCCTGCTTCGTCGAGACCAGCTCGATCACGTCGCGGTGGGAGAGCTCGCGGTCGGTCCCGACCTGCCTGCCGCTCCGGCAGTCGGTACCGTGGAGGAGCCCCTCGCCGATGTCGGAGTGGATGTGGTACGCGAAGTCCTCCGTGGTCGACCCCGCCGGGAGGATGAAGCAGTCGCGGAAGACCCCCTTCTCGTCTTTGCTCCCGTTCGCGGAGCCGGGGAAGACCGCGATACAGCCCAGCACGTCGAAGACGGCCGCTTCGAGCGCGCCCTGAACGCCGGTCCCGTCGTACTCACCGACGAACTCCGCGATCTGATCGAGGCCCGCTTCCTGCTCGCCGGAGACGTCGCCGACGACGTCGAAGCCGCTCTCGCCGGGGGTGTAGTCGACGACGCCGGCCTCGTCCGCGTTTTTGAGGGCCTTCTCCGCGTGGGCGCTGGAGGGGACGAAGGATAGGTGGTCGTAGTCGGGGTCCGTCGTTATCTCCTCCCAGTTCGCCTGCGCCTCCGGCGTGTCCATCTTGTTGGCGGCGACGACCATCGGCTTCGTCCGCTTGCGGATCTCGCGGGCGAGGTCGGCCTTGTCGGCGTCGTCCCACGTCTCCGGATCGAGTTCGAGCCCCTCGGCGAGGATGACGCGCTTCATCCGGTCCTTGTCGATGCCGAACGCGGACATCTGGTCGGCGAGCTCGGCCTCGATGGCGGCGTCCGCGCCGTGGTAGCGCGTCTCGAACTTCTCTACGCCCTTCTCCAACACGTCGAGGTACCAGGCGTCGAGCTCCGCCTCCAAGAAGTCGATGTCCTCGCGGGGGTCGTGGCCCTCGGTCGCCTCGCCCTCGATGTCGGTCTTCCCCGAGAAGTCGACGACGTGGATCAGCACGTCGGTCTCGTTGAGGTCGGTGAGGAACTGGTTGCCGAGCCCGCGGCCCTCGTGGGCGCCCGGGACCAGCCCGGCGACGTCGACGAGCTTCACGGGGACGAACCGCGTCCCCTCGCGGCAGACGCCGACGCTCGGCGTACACGTCTCGTCGAACTCGGGCGCTGCGCAGTCGACGCGGACGTACGCCTCGCCGACGGTCGGGTCGATGGTGGTGAACGGGTACGCGCCCTCCGGCACGTCGTTCATGGTCGCGGCGTTGAAGAACGTCGACTTCCCCACCGAGGGCTTGCCGACGAGTCCGATCCGGTAGCTCATTACCACCAGTGCGCGATCCGCGGTAAAAAGCGATGCGAGACGCGCCGTGGCGTGGGGAGCGGTGACGAGGGGCGAGATTCGAGGACCGGTCGAGCGCCGTTACGCGTCGCCGTCGGACTGTCCCGGTTCGCCGAGCGCCTCGATCGGGAGGACGTTCTGGAGCGCGGCGTGCGCGTCGGCGGCGCTCTCGAAGGTGTCCTGGTCGACGTCCGCGAGCAGGTCACCGAGGTCGGCGTCGCCGTCGGCGAACAGCACCGTCGTGCCGGCGAACGACTCGGCGAGCGCCTCCCGGTCGGCGGGGTACGCGTGATCCTCGAGCGTCGGTTCGAGCCGGGAGAGGTTGATCTCGTCGGACATACAGTCCCCTCGGCGGGACGAGGCATAAACGCGCGCCCTGGTACCGCTTCGACGGATACCGGCGAGGAACCAGCAAAAACTGTAAAGAGTTATCCGCTGTCGGTGACACGTCACATGTGAACATGCCCCTATACGACCGAATCCTGGTTCCGACCGACGGCTCCTCGGAGGGGGAGCTGGCGGTGTGCCACGCGCTCGACCTCGCCGCGGTCCACGGGGCGTCGGTCCGCGCCATCTACGTGGTCGACACCGCGCGGTACGCCGGAATGCCGATGGAAACGACGTGGGAAGGCGTCGGCGACCTGCTGTACGACGACGGAGAGGCCGCCCTCGAAACGGTGCGGGAACTGGCCGCGGACCGCGACGTCGACGTCGAGACCGCCGTCGTCGAGGGGTCGCCGAGCCGCGAGATCATCACGCAGGCCGAGGAGGCGGACTGCGACCTCGTCGTGATGGGGACCCACGGGAGAGGTGGGATCGACAGGCTGCTCCTCGGCAGCGTCGCGGAGAAGGTCGTCCGCGGTTCGTCGGTCCCGGTGTTGACCGTCCGGATCGGCGACGGGGAGGAGCCGCCGAGCGCCGCCGAATCGGAGAGCGCGACCGAATCGGCGAACACGAGCGGCTCCGCGGGCGACGAGGAGTCCGCGACCGCGAGCGGGACGAGCGCGGGCGAGACGGGCGCCGCCGGGACCGACGCGGACGGCTCGGTCTCCGACGCGACGGAAACCGGGTAGGCGGACGCAGCGGCCGGCGCCTCCGCCGTCCCGAGTCACTCCGCGTCGCGGAGGTGTTCGCAGTCGCCCGCGTGGACGCGCCGCCGCCCCTCGTCGGTGTCGACCACGAGCGCGCCCGGCCCCGCGACGTCGACCGCGGTTCCCTCCACGACCCCGTCCGCGGCCTCGACGCGGACGCGCCGCCCGAGCGTGCTCGCCCGCTCGCGCCACGCCGGGAGGACCCCGTCGAGCGCCGCGGGCGACGCCGTCAGCGCCGCGTAGCGTTCGAGCAGCGTCGCGGCGAACCGCCGCCGGTCGATCGGTTCCCCGCGCTCCGCCGACAGCGACGCCGCGCCCGCGGGCAGCGTCTCCGGAACGATGTTCGCGTTGACCCCGACGCCGACGACGAGCCAGCCGACGCGGTCGGCCTCCCCCTCCATCTCCGTGAGGATCCCCGCCAGCTTTCGACCACCGCGCCCGGTCGCCTCCGGGTCGGCGCCGTCGTGTCCCTCGCCAACGTCACCCTCAGCGTCCTCCTCGCCGCCGACGAGCACGTCGTTCGGCCACTTGATGTGCGCGTCGACGCCGGCCTCGCGGGCGGCGTCGGTCGTCGCGACCGCGGCCGCGAGGGTGAACAGCGGCGCCCGCGCGGTCGGCACGTCGGGGCGGGTCAGGACCGACAGCCAGACGCCGCCGCTCGGCGCCACCCACTCGCGGTCGAGGCGCCCCCGCCCGCCGGTCTGCTCGTCGGCGACCACGGCGACGTCGGCGGCCCCCGCTCCCGCGAGTTCGCGGGCCCGCTCGTTCGTCGACGCGATCCGATCGCGGTACTCCACCGAGTAGGGGGCGTCGAGTCCGAACGCGATGCCCGGCCCGGAGTAGCCAGGATCGTCGGGGGGCACGTACCCGTCCGGCGTCGACCCGATCGCGAACCCCTCCTCGCGGAGCCCCTCGACCGCCTTCCAGACGGCCGCCCGTGAGACGCCGAGCGAGTCGGCGAGGGCGGGGCCGGAGACCGGACCGTCGTCGGCCGCGAGGGCGTCCAACAGCGCGCGCCGCGTGTCCATACCGCCCGTTCCGACGCCCGCGCCGAAAGCCGTTCCGGGTCTCGGAGGCTCAGTCGGGCCCCGGAGGCTCAGTCGGGCCCCGGAGACTCGGTCGGGCCCCGGAGACTCGGTCGGGCCCCGGACGCTTTGTGTCCGGCGCGCGAAGGGGCCGTGATGACCGACCGCGACGGCGGCGGTGGCGGCGACGACCGGCCGACCGACGGGGCCGAGACGGTCCGGCTCACCGTCGTCGACGGCGACGACCGCGTCGAGATCGACGCCGAGCGCGGTCGCACCCTCCGCCGGGTCCTCCTCGACGCCGGCCTGTCGCCGTACGCGCCCGCGACGCGCCGCCTCAACTGCGGCGGACGGGGGCTCTGCGCCACCTGCGGCGTCCGCGTTCGCGAGGGACCGCCGGCCGATCACTGGCACGACCGCCTCGCCGACCGGTTCGGTTACCCACGGCTCTCCTGTCAGATTTCGGTCGACCGACCGATGACGGTCGGGCTCGTCGACAAGCGCGTGTGGGGCGGGCGGCGAGCCGACACGCGGGCCGAGAGAGAGGACTCGGACGAAGGGGGTTGAGCGCGGCGAGCCGAGGGCCCCCACACCTCGTTTCCGGTGAAACGGCGAACGGTAGCGCGTCACACGCGACCGCGCGGCGACGGGCGGCACTGGCGTCTACTGCGGCGCGAGGCGACACGGGCGCCCGCCGCGGCACAAAAGCCAAGTCCGCGGGCCCGAACCGTCCGGTATGCAACCCTCCAAGGAGCGCGAGTCGTCCGACGACCCGATGGACGATCTCGACGACCTCCTCGACGACGACCTCGCGGGCGGCGAGGGGGAGTCCGGCGCCGATTCCGGCGGCGCCGCGGCGACCGACACGGGCAGCGAGACCGCGCGGGGCACCGGGAGTACCGGTGGCTCCGGCCGGATCGGCGTCTCCGGGCGCTGGTTCTCGGGGAAGGCCTTCGCGCTCGCGCTCGTCGCGGTCGCGATCGGGGTGTTCATCGGCGGCCTGATCCCGCTCATCGGCGGGACGATAGGCACCGCGGGGGGCGTGTTCCTCGCCGCGTTCCTGCTCGGCCTCGCCCTGTCGACGCGCCGGTACGTCGAGACGGGGATCGCCGGGGCCGCGGCGGGCGCGGCGAGCGCGGTGACGAGCGTCCTCGGCGTCGGGTTCCTCCCGATCGGCATCGACTACCTCTCGCAGTGGGGGCTCCCGCTCCTCGCGGTCGGCGGGGGCGTCGGATTGGTACTCGCGCTGCTCGGGCACTACTTCGGTCGCGACCTCCGTGCGGGGCTGAGTCAGGACATCGAGGGGTGAACGAGGGCGCACGATTCGGCTCAGGGGGTTCGAAACGCGCCGACCGTTGGAGCCGAACGACCCCCGCGAGGGGGGAGTCATCGAGAAGGCCTGTCCGACCTCGACACGCCGACCGAGGCGCTGACGGGCTGACGGCCGAGCTCACTCCGGGTCCGGAACCAACGAGGACCCGACGGAGCGCTCGACGTATAAGAGCGCCACCAGCCCGAGGATGATGACGGTGTACGACACCGCTGCGAACAGCGCCCCCTCGGTCGAGGCGTACTCGGAGGTGCGGAAGATGATCACCTTCCGGACCATCGCGATGACGCCGGTGTATATCACCAGCCTGACGATCCGTCGAGTGTCGCTCTGTTCGATGTAAGCGACGACCGTCTCGTACACCTCGACGATGATGAGCAGCAGCAGGCCGGTCTCGATGAAGCCGACAACCGTGTTCGGGTCGGTGATCGCGCCGGTGGGGACGGACTCGGCGATCTGGATCGCGAGATCGACGACGCCGATGCCGAAGAGGAGGGCGAAAAGCGCCGCCGCGGCCAGTTCGACGCCGTGGATGAAGCGGTTCGTCGCGGCGGAGACGCGGTCGCCGCGCGCCTTCGCGACGGATGGGTCGGGCGTCCGGTCCGGCGAGGACGGGTCGTCCGGCGGGTCGGCCGGGGGCGAGTCTGCCATCTGGATTCCCTCGTGGCGAAGCAGGTCCTCCCGACACGTAAAGAGCGGGCCTAACCGACCCAGCGCACGCTACGAGCGCTTGCCTATCTCCTCGCGCAACACGTCGGAGACGACCTCGCCGTCGGCCTTCCCGCGGAGCGCGCCCATCGCCTCGCCCATCAGCCCGGAGAACGCGCCCATCCCCTCGGCCTCGATCTGGTCGGCGTTGCGCTCGACGACCTCCGCGACCGCCTCGCGGACCTCGTCCTCGCTCACGCCCGAGAGGCCCGCCTCCTCGACGGCCTCCGCGGCGGACAGCTCGGGGTCCTCCGCGAGCGTCGTCAGCACCTCGGGGACCCCCTCCTTCGCGAGGTCGCCGTCCTCGACGAGGTCGAACAGGGCCAGGAAGTGGTCGTCGCTGAGCGCCTCCACGGGCGCGCCGTCGCGCCGTATCTCGGTCGTCGTCGACGCCAGCGTCGACGCCGCGAAGGTGGGGTCGACGCCGCGCTCGACCGCCGCCTCGAACAGCGGGAACCGCTGGCCGAACGCGACCTGCTCGGCGAGGCCCGCGTCGAGGCCGAACTCGTCGGCGTACCGCGCCGCCTTCTCGTCGAGCAGTTCCGGCGTCTCCACGTCCGAGGGGTCGGGCTCGACCGGCGGCACGTCCGTCTCGGGGTACATCCGCGCGGCGCCCGGCAGCGGCCGAAGGTAGCGCGTGGTCCCGTCGTCGTTCGCGCCGCGGGTCTCCTCGGGGACGCCCTCGATGGCGGTCTCGGCGCGCTCGGCGGCCGCCTCGATCGCGAGGTCGGCGGTCTCGGGGTCGGCCGCGACGATGGCGACCGCGTCGCCCTCGCCCGCGCCGACCGCGTCGCGGAGCGCGTCGACCTCCGCCTCGGTGACGCCGTACGCCGGCAGCTCGTCGGTGTGGAAGATGCCGCCCGCGCCGTGGCGCTTCGCGTGGTCCGAGAGCTCGGTCCCGAGCCGGCGGTCCGGCTGAATCTCGCGGCCGACGAGCCCGTCGAAGCCGAACAGCGGGGCCGCGGTCACCTTCCCGCCGGCGTCGAGCGCGCCGCGGATGACCCCCGACTCCGTGTCGGCGAAGACATCGGTCACGTCGGCGACGTCGCCGACGCTCGCGTCGCGCTCACGGAGCTCGTCGCGGATTTCGAGCAGCTCCGCCTGCCGCCCGACCTCGCCGCGGACGATGTCCTCGATCCCCTGGAGGTCCTGGACGCCCTTCACCTCGACGCGGGCGCCCTCCGCGATGGAGACGTTCACGTCCTGGCGGATCGTGCCGAGGCCGCGCTTCACCGCCCCCGTCGAGCGCAGCAGCATCCCGATGCGCTCGGCGGCCTGGCGCGCGCCCTCGGGGCTCCGGATGTCCGGGCCCGTCCCGATTTCGACCAGGGGGACGCCGAGGCGGTCGAGCGAGTAGACGACGCCGTCGTCGGTCTCCTCGACGCGCTTCGCGGACTCCTCTTCGAGCATGAGGTCGACGACGGACACGGACCCCGACTCCGTCTCGATCTCGCCGTCCTGCCCGAGGAGGATCGAGCGCTGGAAGCCGGAGGTGTTCGAGCCGTCGATGACGAGCTTCCGCATGACGTGCGCCTGGTCGACGACCGAGAGGTCGAGCAGGTCGGCGATCTGGAGCGCCACGGAGAGCGCCTCGCCGTCGACGCGCCGCGGCGGCTCGTCGTCCTCCTCGACGAGGCAGGTGGTATCGTACGCGAGGTAGGTGAACTCGCGGTCGACGCGGCTCTCCTCCATCGCGGCGTCGTCGAGCTCGCCCAACTCGCTCTTCGTCGGGTGGAGCCGCCGGGTGATCGACCGGTCGGACTCCTCGGGGTCGCGCTCGACAGTCGGGGAGTCGCAGAACAGCTTGGTCTCGGTGTCGAGCTGCTGGTGGATCTCCAGCCCGGCGACGAGCCCCAGCTCCTCGTAGTCGTACTCGGGGGTCGCGTCCGTACTCATTACGCCACACTCCGACGGCGCGCGACTAAAAGGGTGGCAGTTCGCGCGAACGACATAGGATCCGGACCGTCGATACTATTTATAAACCACAGGTGCGGTGGCGCGTGCCTGCGAGCGGCCGACAGGCCGCGAGTAGCACGCGCGAGGGAGTCGGTGGTCCGGAGCGAAGCGGAGGGCCACCGACGAGGCTGGGGAGGCGTGAGGCCGCGGTGCTGTGCGGTGCGGGGTGGGACGCAAAGGGGCAGCCGGGAGGGCGGCGCAGACGACGTAAGCACCACAGCGAGCAGCGCGAGCGAGGAGCGCAACGAGTGTGCGCCGCCCTCCCGGCTGGGGCTTTGGCGGTGTTCGCCACCGATCCGCGGGCAGGAGTTTATAAACGACTGACTGGAGCTTTGGCGGTGTTCGCCGCCGATCTGCGAGCAACAATTTATAAGCGAACGGCTGGAGCTTTGGCGGTGTTCAGGACCACGGCATTCCGATCGTAGCTGTCGCTCGTCGCGTAGCGGTCGAAAGGAATTGTGCGTGGGTGCTGTCGTGTAGACAACACCGTGCATCGTGGGGGTGTACCCCGTGCGATGCGTGGGACCGGATTTGAACCGGCGGACCTCTACAGGACAGCGCCCTCAACGCTGCGCCGTTGGCCTGGCTTGGCTACCCACGCTCGCAGTGTTCTGTCGCGTCTCCACGTACCTCTCCCCTAATTAAAAGCCCTTCCATTCGGCGGGACCGTGGCGGGGTTTCGCAGACCGAGGTCGAGCGCCGCGGCCGGCCGCAGCTCGGCGACCACACCCGAACCGCCTCGACCGCAACCGGCACGCGTTTGGGGGTCGCGTTCCACCCCACGAGTATGTCCGACTGGGCCCGCGAGAACGTCTCCGTCCTGACCGCCGTCGCCTCCGTCGTCGCGCTCGCGCTCGTCTTCGGCGCGGTCGGGGGCGCGATCCCGAGTTCGCTCCTCCCGCGCGCGAGCGACGCCGTCCTCGCCGCGATCCCGCACTTCAACGCCGCCGTCTCCCTCACCGCCATCGCGACGATCCTGCTCGGCTGGCGTGCCATCTCCCGGGGGAACATCGAGCGCCACCGGAACTTTATGGTGACCTCGTTCGCGCTGTTCGCCGCGTTCCTCGGCGCGTACCTCTACCGGCTGGTCCACGTCGGGACGACCGAGTTCCCCGGGCCGGAGCTCGTCTACTCGTACGTCTACCTCCCCTTCCTGGCGATCCACATCCTGCTCGCCATCGTCTGCGTCCCGTTCGTCTTCCACGCGCTCTTCCTCGCCGCGACCCGGCCGTACGAGGAGATCTACCACACCCGCCACTCGCAGGTCGGACTCGTCGGGGCGGTCCTCTGGCTGATCTCCTTTACGATGGGGATCGGCGTGTACCTGATGCTGTATCACCTGTACTGAACGACGAGAACGGTTCGGTTCGGTCGGCTACGCGGTCCGGTTCCGCTCGGCCTTCTTGTGTGCAGCGTAGAACAGCGGGACGAGGAGCGCGCCGGCGAAGCCGAAGCCGAGCGCCAGCGTGCCGATGTCGCTCGCGGAGAGGCCGCTCCCGCCGCCCCCGCCGCCCCCGCCGCCAGAGCCGCCGTCACCGCCGTCGCCGCCGATGAGGTCGTCGGCGACGGCGCCGACCGCGACGGCCCCCTTCATCCCGACCGCCCGGTGGGGCTCGCAGACGTAGCGGAACACGTCGCCCTCGCCGGCGTCCGCGAACGTGTACTCGAAGGTCGCTCCCGCCTCCGAGACCGGCTCCCCGCTGTCGAAGGTACCGTTCTCCTCGACGACGTTGTGGCCGCCGCCCTGTCCGGTCCACTCCCAGATCACCGTCGTTCCGGGGTCGACCAGAATCGCGGGCGGGTCGAACCGCAGGCCGTTCTCGCCCGCGCCGACCGAGACGGTGACCTCGCTCTGCCCGCGGAGGTCGCGCGTCCCCTCGTAGTTGCCGACGTTCGCGAACCAGTCCCCGTATCCGGCCGGTTCGCCGCCGGATCCGCCCGACCCGCCTGACCCGCCTGACCCGCCGCTACCCCCCGCTTGCGGGTCGACGAGCTCGTCGTCGACGGAGCCGACCGCGACGGCGCCCTTCATCCCGATCGCCCGGTGCGGGCCGCAGTAGTAGTTGAACGTGTCGCCGTCCGCGGCGTTGTCGAACGTGTATTCGAAGGTCGCCCCCTGCTCGGAGACCGCCGACCCGCTGTCGAAGGTGCCGTCTTGCGCGACGACGTTGTGACCGCCGCCCTGGCCGGTCCACTCCCAGACCACGGTCGCGCCCGGGTCGATGAGGATGGCGGCGGGACCGAACCGGAGTCCGTTCTCGCCCGCGCCGACCTGAACGGTGACCTCGTCCTGCCCGCGGTAGTCGTGGGTACCGTCGTAGTTGCTGACGCCGTCGAGCCAGCCACCGTACTGGGCGGCCGCGGTCCCGCTGCCGGCGGCGACTCCCGCGGTGACCGCCGCCCCGGCGGCCCCGGCGCGGAAGAACCCGCGGCGGCTCATCGACGCGGCGGCGTCCTCGGCGGCGTCGGCGTTCCGTGTCATGTCCCCACGTCTGACCGTGAGCGTATTTAAGCCCCCGATACGTCCCGAGCGGTCGGAGCGGCGCCGAACGTGTGCGGGGTCGCGTCCGAGGGGGCTCCGAATCGTCCGCCGGCGTTCGGGAGTTAATCGTCCGCCGGCGTCGCCCCTGAGACCGGCGCGTCGACGTCGCGGTCGGTCGCCTCTCCCTCCACGTCGAAGGGGTACTCGCCGGTGACGCAGCCGAGGCACAAGTCCGCGCGGCTCTCGCCGAGCGCCTCCGCGACCGCGTCGATCGAGAGGTACGACAGCGAGTCGGCGCCGACCTCCTGACGGATCTCCTCGGTCGAGGCGTCGGCGGCGATCAGCTCGTCGCGCGTCGCCATGTCGATGCCGAAGTAGCAGGGCGCGAGGATCGGCGGCGCGCCGATCCGGAGGTGGACCTCCTCGGCACCCGCCTCGCGCACCAGCTCGACGAGCTGGGTCGAGGTCGTCCCGCGGACGATGGAGTCGTCGATGATCGTGACCGACTTCCCCTCCACCGTCGAGCGGATCGGGTTCAGCTTCAGCCGGACCGCGCGCTCCCGCTCGTCCTGCGTGGGCATGATGAACGTCCGGCCCACGTACCGGTTCTTCATCAGCCCCTCGGCGAACTCCACGCCGCCGTCGTCTGCCGCCCGCGGCTCGCCGTCGGCCGTGGTCTCGCCCGCGGCGTCGGCGTAGCCGGAGGCGAACGCGCGCCCGGAGTCGGGCACCGGCATCACCACGTCGGACTCGACGCCGGACTCCTCCCAGAGCTTCCGGCCGAGCTTCCGGCGCACCTCGTACACGAGGCTCTCGTCGATGACGGAGTCGGGGCGCGCGAAGTAGACGTGTTCGAAGAAGCAGTGGGCGGTCGCGTCGCGCTCGACCAGCTGATACGTGTCGTAGCCGGTTCCGTCGGGGTCTAAGACGACGAGCTCGCCGGGGCGGACGTCGCGGATCAGTTCGCCGTCGAGCGTGTCGATGGCGGCCGACTCGCTGGCGAGCACGTAACCGCCGTCGATTTTCCCGAGACACAGCGGGCGGTTACCGAGCGGGTCGCGGACGCCCAGCACGGTGTCGTCGTGGGTGATCGCCAGCGAGTAGGAGCCGTGGATGCGGTTCATCGTGTGCTTGACCGCCCGCACGAGGTCCTCTTCGAGGAGGTTACGCGCGAGGTCGTGGGCGATCACCTCGGTGTCACCGTCGGAGGTGAACGCGTGGCCCGCCGCCGCCAGCTCCTCGCGCACCCCGTCGGCGTTCACGAGGTTGCCGTTGTGCGACAGGCCGAGCGAGCCGGATTTGAAGGAGACGGAGAACGGCTGCGCGCAGCTCTTGTCGAGGCTGCCGGCGGTCGGGTAGCGCACGTGGCCGATACCGGTGCCGCCCGACAGCGACGCGAGATCCCCCTCCTCGAACGCGTCGCCGACGAGGCCGCGCTCGACGTGGCTGTGCTGTTGGAACCCGTCGTGCGTGACGATCCCGGCCGACTCCTGGCCGCGGTGTTGGAGCGCGTACAGCGCGTAGTACAGCGGTCGCGCGGCCTCCCGGTCCGCGAGCGAGACGCCGACGACGCCGCACTTCTCCCGCGGTTCGTCGCCGCCGTAGTCCCCACCGGCGTTCATGTACGCGAGGGTCGGGCGGGCGGCGATAAAAATCCTCGTGTTCGTGGCGTATCCCCCCGCTTTTCGCTTCGAACTATGCGCGAACGTGTATAATCAAGGGATAGTCGCGGCGCGGTCACGCGGTCCGGGAGACGGCGGTCAGGGCGTCTCCTCGCCGCCGACGAACTCGTCGAGGCGCGCGAAGTAGTCCTCTCGGGGCACCTGGTACGCACCCCGGTAATCCACCTCGCCCGCGACGAACCGCTCCGCGACGTCGACCGCGCCGGCGGCACCGTCCTCACGGCTCCCGTAGGTCTCCGCGACCGCCTCGATCTCGGGCTCTAAGAACAGGACGACGTGCCACTCCTCGGTCGCGTACTGGCCCGATCCGGGCCGGGCGTTCCGGGCGCCGTTCGTCAGGTAGATGGTCGGGAGACACTCGTCGGGGAGGTCGCCGCTCCCGAAGACGTCGGGGCGGTAGACGAGGATCGCCCGCCCGCTGGGCTCCTCGTTCCACAGCCGCCACCCCTCCGGCAGCGATTCGAAGGCCATGACGCCCCCTCGGTCGCGGAGGCTTGAAAACGTCGCGCTCGGGCGATCGGCTTTGCCGTCAGTCAGTTCGGCCCGTTCAATCCACGATGTCCGACCCGCCGGGCGGGAGGAACTCCTGGAGCTGGTCCGCGCTGGCGACCTTGCGGACGAACGACTGGTCGGTGAACCGCTCTTTGAGGTTCCGGTAGGCCATCATCGCGGCGTCGTTCTGCGCGTACATCCCCGGCTCGAAGGTGACGTGCGCGGCCGCGCGGTCGACGACGGCCGAGGGCGGCCCGCCGATTGCCCGGGTGACCGGCTCGCACTGGACGCCGACGGCGATCCGGCAGGGCACGTCCTCGAAGTAGGTGCGGTCGCCGCGGATCACGAAGCTCCCCTTCTCGATGTACTCGCCGCTCTCGGGGGTCTTCGACACCTGGTCCGGCTCGACCATGTACGCGTCGCCCGCGCCGCGGCCGTCCTTCCAGTCCGACGAGTAGGAGACGGCGAACTGCGCGGCCTCGCGCAGCGTCTCCTCGGAGAAGTCGACGGGGTCGGCCGACTCCGACGGGCCGGACGCCTTGAGGATCGTCACCGGCCCCCCGTGCGCCTGCGTGTGGAAGAACCGGTCGTGTTTGCTCATGTACTTCTTCACCAGCTCCTCGTTCTGGTCGGCGTTGCGCCCGCCGATGACGAGGTAGCCCGTGGACGTGCGGAACCAGCGGAACCGCTCGAACCAGTCGTCCGGGCTCCGGATCGGGATCGAGGAGCGCGAGAGCCAGTCGGTCTCGTACGCCTCGTCGTCGCCCTCCCCGTCCGCGCCCTCGCCGCCGTCGCCGCCGCTCTCGTCGTCGGCCTGCTGCTCCGCCCACTCCCGCTTCCGTTCCCTGACCGCTTCCAGCTCCTCGCGGGTCGATTCGATGGCCGCCATCGCGCCCTCCTTCTTCTCCTCGACGCGCTTCGCCTCCCGGTAGAGGCGGTCGGCGTTGACCTCCACGCCCTCGCTCGCGTCGAGTTCGACGCGGGTCGTGCCGCCGTCGGCGTCGTCCGCCTCGGCGTCCGCCTCGTCGAGCTCGACGGTCACCGTCCCCTCGCCGCCGTCGACGTCGACGACGGCCTCAGCAGCCGGAATGCCCCGCTCCGCGCCGGCGTCGAGCGTCTCTGCGATCTCCGCCCACGGCACCTCGTTCTCGCGTGCCTCTCGGACGGTCGAGAGCACCTCGTCGACGAGGTCGTAGTGGGCGTACAGCAGCTCCGCGCGCTCTCGTTCCGCCTGCGCCTGCTCCTCGAACCCCTCGATCGCGCCCTCCTGCTGTTCGATGATCCGTTCCTGTTTGGCGATCTCCTCCTCGAAGTCCGGGCGGGACGCGCCCGCGTCGGCGGGCGCCTCGCCCTCCTCGCTAGCCTCGTTCCCGAGCCGATAGAAATACTCGTCGACGGCGGCGTTGAAGGAGTCGAACCCGACGCTCGGCAGGCCCTCGTGTTCCGCGAGCGGGAAGGGCGTCACGTCGACGACGCGGGGATCCGACCCGTCGTCTCCCGCCTCGCCTCCCCCGCCGTCGACCGACTCCTCGTACACGCGGGGGTCGACGTCGCCCGAGCGGAGCCGCTCGTCGATCCGTGCGAGCGCGTCGTGGAGCGCGCCGAGCTGGTCGTCGGTCACCGCCTCGATCGGCGTCTCCTTCTCGACGCCGGCCCGGGTACACACCTCCTCGGCGTACAGGCCGCCGAGGTTCAGCTGGGTCGCGAGCGTGCGCACCACGTCGCTGTCCGACTCGCGCATGTGGCGCTCGAACCCGCCGTAGCTCACGTCGAGCGGGTTCAGCCGGGAGGCCGGGTACTCGTACTGCGAGCCGGGCGCGACGGTCCGAGACTTGAGCCGGACGGTCGAGAGCGACCCCACCACCTCGCCCGTCTCGTCGAGCGCGGCGACGTTCCCCTGACCGAACAGCTCGGCGACGAGCGTGGTGTTCTGGTCCTCGCGCTCGAACTCGAAGGTGAGGATGCGGTCGAACTCGTACTGCTCGACGCCCGCGAAGTCGGCGCCGGCCATCCGGTTGCGCAGCATCTTCGCGAAGTTCGGCGGGCGACCCGGCGCGTCCGCGACGTGGTCCGGGTCCGCGGCGTGCGCGCGCTTCACGTCGCCCACCTCGATCATGAGCTCGACGCGGCCGCGGTCGAAGTCGCGGAGCTTCAGCCGGAGCAGGTCGTCGTCGTAGAGGTACGCCTTGTCGACCTTCGCGCCCTCGTACCGATTGAGCTCGGTGACGAGCGCGGCGAGGTCGATGCTCGACAGCTCCCGCTTCTGGTCCATACTCCAACGCAACCGGCGGGCCGGAAAAAGGCGTGTCGTTGTGGGGACGAGTCGCGTTTCGTCGTATCCCCGCAGTTACTTCTTTTTTTTTCTTGTTCTTCCCGTTCTTCTTCGCCAGCGACTCGACGGTGTTCAGGGCGTTGATGCGACCGGCGCCGAGCTCGGGGTCGCTCTTGCCGTTCACAAGCTCCGCGCCCTGCTGGATCGCCTGCTCGACCTGACTCGAACCCGCGTTCGGTTCGAGTTCGCGGACCAAAGCTGCGAGCCCTGCGACCTGCGGCGCCGAGAACGACGTGCCGGCGATGTACACGTACGCACCCCGCTCCAGCGGGTAGGTGGTGAACACGAGGTTCGTGGGGAACGGGAACGGCGTGTCCGTCGAGAGCGTCTTTTCGAGCGTCTCGTAGCCGCCGCCCGGCGCCGCAACGTCGATTTCGTTCGTGCCGAAGTTCGAGTAGAACACCAGTTCGTCGTTCGGTCCGGTCGCGCTCACGCTGAACGCCGCCGGGACGCTGTTCGGGAGGCTGAACCCGCCGCCCTGCTGGAGGTTACCTCCCGCGTTGCCGGCGCTGGCTGTAACCACGGTCCCGCGGCGCACCGCGCTCTGGAACACGGTCTGGATCGCGGCGCGGATACCGCCCTGGTTAGCTTGAGGCGGAAGAACGCCTGGAACGCCGAGGCTGAAGTTCGCGACGTCGGCGCCGACCGCCGCGGCGTAGTCGATCCCGGCGAATATGTCGATGAAGCGCGCACCGCCCTCGTCCGGGAACACGCGGACCGGGATCAACTCGGTGTCGGGTGCGACGCCGACGATCCCTTGGTCACCGGTCGCGCCGACGACACCGGCGACGGCCGTCCCGTGGCCGCGCACCTCGTCGTCCGCGCCGTCGGTGGCGCTGGCGTCCTCGGGGATGAACGTCGCCGCGAGGTCCTCGTTCACGTTGCCGAGGTCGGGGTGATCGAAGTCGATCCCCGTGTCGACGACCGCCACGCTCGTGCCCTCGCCGGTCGCGAACTCCCGCGCCTCGCCGGCGTCGATCCGACGGTTGTCCCACTGGAGTTCGGCGAATGCGGGCTCTTCGTCGGTCTCGTCCGGGTCAACCACCTGGCGGTCGACGGGCTCGGTGAAGTCGAGCCTGACGTCCCGTGAGACCGCGGACACGCCCGCGACGCCCGAGAGGTCGCTCTCGGCGTCCGCCGGTCCACGAACGCCGAGGATCTCTCCGTCCGCGACGGTGCGGAACACCTCGAACCCGGCGTCCGCGACCGCGTCCGAGACGCCGTTCCCCTTCCCGGTGACGACGTACTCCACCGACCCGTCGCTCGCCGAGGCGAGGCCGGCGACCGAGACCGAGGCGCCCGCCGCGCCGATACCTTTCAACAGCGTCCGTCTGTCGAGTAACATGGTAACTATCCCCGTGCGGGGTATGCCGTGCCACGGACCGAACTCATTTAAATAATTTGGCTACCGAGTAGTTGTTTTAACGTCACAGGTAGAGTATTATACTCGTTGCGTGGACGACGAAGGGCGACGCGGCGGGCGCTACAACCGCTTCGACACGTACGGCCCGTCCTGCCGGTAGCCGAGCTTGTTCCGGTAGTACTCGCGGGCGCCGATGCCGGAGATGACGGCGATTTTCCCGTACCCGGCCTCGCGTGACAGTTCCTCGGCGCGTTCGAGGAGTCGCGTCCCGTACCCCTGGTGCTGCCAGTCGCCGTCGCCGCCGATGCCGACCTCGTTGCCGTACACGTGGAGCTCGCGGACCAGCGCGGCGTCCTCGAGTTCGCGGCGGATCGGGTCGCCCTCGGTGCCCGCCGCGCCCGGCTGGTCGGGGGCGAACGAGGGGAATCGCAGGCGACAGAAGCCGACGAGGAGGTCGCGGACGGGGTCCTCGAAGGAGATGAAGTGCTCCGTGCCGCCGCCGGCCTCGTAGGTCAGCACGTCGAGTTCGACGTCGTCGGGGTCCGGGTCGGCGTCGTTGTGCCCGACCTCCCGGGCGCGGATATCGTGCTGGACGATCCCCTTCTCCTCGGCGCGCTGGGCCGCGAGCTGGCGGAGGTTGGACTTCTGGACGCCGGCGTCGATGAAGTCCGCGGGGATGTCGCGCTGGACGCGCTGGAGCCGCGTGTACTTCGGGATCAGGTCCATGACCTCGGCGACGACATCGGCCGCCTCCTCGCTCGTGAGCGGGTCGAAGTCGTCTCGGCGCCAGCGGTCGTACACCCGGGTTCCCTCGACGACGAGCGTGGGGTAGATCTTCAGGTAGTCCGGGCGCCAGTCGGGATTGTCGAACAGCTGCCGGAAGTCCTCCAGACACATCTCCCGGGTCATTCCCGGCTGGCCCGGCATCATGTGGAAGCCGACCTTGAACGCGGCGTCGCGCAGGCGGCGGTTGGCGTTGCGGGAGGCCTCGTTTCCGTGCCCGCGGTGCATGTCGCGGTTGATCCGCTCGTAGGTGGTCTGGACGCCGACTTCGACCTTGGTACCACCGAGATCGAGCATCCGGTCGATCTGCTCGGGGTCACACCAGTCGGGTTTCGTCTCGAAGGTGGTGCCGATGTTGCGGATCTCGTTCGTCTCGTTTTCCGCGATCACGTCCTCGAGGTACTCGAACTCGGTGTCTTCCGGCGCGGGCGCGAACGACTCGCCCTCGGCCGGCTCCGGCTCCTTGTCGAGGTCGTAGTCGTTCATCGCCTGGAGCGCGCGCTTCACGAACCACTCCTGGTAGTCGTGCGAGCGCGCGGTCATCGTCCCGCCCATCAGGATGAGCTCCACCTTGTCGACCGGGTGGCCGATCTTCCGGAGCTGTTCGAGCCGGAGGGTGACCTGCCCGTACGGGTCGTAGTCGTTCTGCTCGCCGCGCGCGGCGGCGGGCTCGTGGCCCGTGTACGACTGCGCCGAGGAGAACTCCGAGGCCGGACCGCCGGGACAGTAGAGGCACTTCCCGTGGGGGCACAGCTCGGGGGAGGTCATGATCGCGACCGGCGAGACGCCCGAGGCGGTCCGGACGGGCTTGCGCTGGACCACCTCGATCACGTCGTCGCGCGCCTCGGACGGGGCGTGGTCGAGGATCTCGGTGTTCTTCGGCACCTTCGGGGAGCCGAACTCCGAGCAGGCGTCGAGCTTGGCGCGTTCGAGGTCGTCGCGCTCGATCTCGCCGTCGAGGATGCGATCGACGAGGTGCTCGCAGGTGCGGACGAACGCCTCGGAGTCGGTGGCATCCGCGGCGGCGTCGTCGCCCTCGCTACCGGCGTCCCCGTCACTCGCCGCGTCGGTACTCATTACGCTCCGATCGACGGGTTTCGGAGTTAAGCGTGTCGCACCGATTCGTGAGAGGGGTGCGCGTCGGCAGCAGAGCGGGAGTCGGCGCCACGGCTCCGACCGCTCAACGCCGCGTTTTCCGCCTCGACGAAACGAAATTCGAGTTCTCGACCGCTCGGCTATACGAGGGCTTCAGATCTGACAAATTGGCGAGCGACACCACCGAAGCCCCAGCCGGGAGGCGGGCGCACGCTCGCTGCGGTCCTCGGTTGGTCGCTCGCTTCGCTCGCTCCCGCCCTGCGGTCCTTACTTCGCCTGCGCCCGCCTCCCGGCTGCCCCTTCGAGTCCCACCCGACCACGACCGCACAACACCTCTCCCCTCCCCAGCCTCGTCAGTCGCCGTCGCTTTGCTCCGGCGACTGACTCCCTCGCGCGTGCCGCTCGGCCGCGGTGCGGCCTCGCAGGCACGCGCCACCGCGACCGCACGTTCGGGGGATGGAACCGAACCCGCTCGTTTTAGGCAGGGCGCGGCGTACCCCGCCCCGTGTTACGGAAGGACCTCCTGCGCGTCTCCCGGGCGGGCGGCGGCTACCGCCCGCAGTTCACCGGCCGGGAACACCGCCCGCTCGCGGCCCGCGTCCTCGGGACGTTCGAGTCGCACGTCGGCGAGCGGCGCGGCGACCTCGACGACGCGCTGGCAGACCTGGAGGCCGACGCCGCCGCCCGGAACGGCGACTTCAAGCTCGTCCGCGGGCTCGCGGCGCTCGTCGAGCGCGAGTGCGAGTTCGAGACGCGCGCGCCGGTCCCGCCGCGTCGCGTCCGGCGGGCCGCGTTCGAGGCGGCCGAAGCGGTCGGCGTCGCGAACGAGGCGGACCGGGAGGTCGCGGTCGAGCGCGCCGCCGACGCGCTCGGGATCGGCGCGGGCGAGGTGGAGGCGTCGCTGTACGCCGACCGCGACGTCGAGCAAGTGCTCGTCGACGCCGACGTGCGCTGGGACCCCGACGCCCTCCTGGAGCAGTACGATCTTTCGCTCGCCCAGACCGCGCTCTTCGACGCCACTGAGGTCCGGGTGCGGTCGAACGACCCGAAGCGGCTCGTCTCCGCCATCAAGCGACTCCGACTGATGTACGAGGTGAAAAAGACTCCGGACGGCCGCGAGCTCGTCGTCACCGGCCCGGACCGGCTGTTCTCGCGCACCCGCCGCTACGGGACCGCGTTCGCGCGGCTGCTCCGAACGGTCGCGGAGTCGGCCGAGTGGTCGCTGGAGGCGACGATCGACGACCGCGGGCGCGAGCGCACGATGCGCCTCTCGGACGGCGACGTGACCGTGCCGGACGTCGAGCCCGTCGCGGAGCCCGACTTCGACAGCGGGGTCGAGGCCGACTTCGCCGGGCGGGTCCGCGGGCTCGACCTCGACTGGACCTTGGTACGGGAGCCCGAACCCCTCGAAACGGGCGCGAGCGTGATGATCCCGGACTTCGCGTTCGACTACGCCCACGCCGACTTCCGGCTCTTCTTCGAGGTGATGGGCTTCTGGACCCCCGAGTACGTCGAAAAGAAGCTCTCCCAGCTCGCGGACGTGGAGGACGTGGACCTTCTCGTGGCCGTCGACGAGAGCCTCGGCGTCGGCGAGGAGATAGCCGCGCGCGACCACCGCGTCGTCACCTACTCGGGGACGGTGCGCGTGAAGGACGTGGTCGACGTGCTCCGCGAGTACGAGGACGAGTTCGTCGCGGACGCGGCCGCCGCCCTCCCCGATTCCCTCTCGCCCGACGCCGACGCGATCGGACTCGACGACCTCGCGGACGAGCGCGGCGTGAACGTCGAGGCGATAGCTGACAAGGCGTTCCCCGACCACGAGCGCATCGGGCGGACGCTCGTGCGGCCGGCGGTGTTGGCGGCGATCGACGACGAGATCGAGGCCGGGATGGCGCTCTCGGCGGCCGAAGCGGTCCTCGACGATCACGGCATCGACGACGCGAGCGCGGCCCTCTCGCGGCTCGGCTACCGGGTCGAATGGGAGGGGCTCGGCGGGGGAACGGTTCGGGAGAAATCGGAATAACGTATTTAACTAAGTGCCGTGGCGCGCGCCTCCGAGCGCCCAGCGGGCGCGAGTAGCGAGAGACCGGAGGTCTCTCTGACAGCCGGCGGCTTCGCCGCCGGCGAGAGCGCGTGCGAGGGAGTCGCCAGCGCTTTTAACCGCGAGCGACGAGGCCGGGGAGGCGTGAGGTGTCGTGCGGTCGCGGTCGGGTGGGACTCAAAAGAGCAGTCGCGAGGCCGCCGTAGGCGACGTAAGCACCGCAGGGAGCGAGCGAAGCGAGCGACTGAGGAGCGCAACGAGCGACTGAGGGGCGCAACGAGCGTACGGAGGCCTCGCGGCTGGGGCTTTGGAGGTGTTCACCGGAGAGCCGCAATCAACCACTCATAAATAACAAAACGGTTCGCTAACCTGTTCAGTCACTCCACGACGGGCAAGTCGGCCCGACTGCCCTTCGGGACCACGGAGCGCAGTTCGTCGTATAAATACAGCCCGACCCCGATCGGCACCGACTCGCCGGCGACCTCGTGGGTCGCGATGAGGTAGCCCCAGTCGCCGTCCCACTCGGGGAGGTCCTGATCGTCGCCGGCCGCGAACCGAGACGCCTGCTTGGGGTCCAGTTCGATCACGTTCTTCGTCGCGCGCGATCCGAACCGCGAGACCGCTCGGCCGGTCGGCTTCCAGTGCTCCTGTCGCGTCCGGAGGAAGGTCATCCCGATCGCCTCCACCCGGCTCGGGTCGGTCGCCTCGCCGTTGAAGATCCAGACCTTCCCGGCGCCCTTCTCCCAGAAGCTGTATCCTTCGAACACCTCCGGGCCGATCTCGAACCGTTCGTCCCACCAGTCGAGGACCTCCGCGCGGCTCGCGCGGCCCTCGACCTCGCGGTCGGCGGGCGTCTCGGGGAGGCGGTCGAACCGCTGGCCGTCGTTGGTGGGGGCGTCGTCGGTCACGCTCCGACCCCCGTATTTTTGTTCCCCCCCACGCGCAGCTTCGCGCAAAAGAACCCGCCCGTGTCGTTGCGGTGCGGGTAGATGCGCTTCGCGCGCGTCACGGACTCGTCGTACGTCTCGCCGTCCCACTCGGTCACGCCGGGGTCGGTTTCGAGCGGGAAGTCGAACTCGACCAGCTCGCAGTCCTCGTTCGCGAGGACGTGGTCGAGGACGGCCTCGTTCTCCTCGGGCGCGAACGTACACGTGGAGTAGACCACGACCCCCCCAGGTCTGGTCGCCTGGACGGCTCGCGCCAGGACACCCTTCTGGATCCCCGCGACCGCGTGGACGTGGTCGAGCGTCCACTCGTCGAGGACGTCCGGATTCTTGCGGCAGGTGCCCTCGCAGGAGCAGGGCGCGTCGACCAGCGCGCGGTCGAACTCGTCGAACGCGAGCGGCCTCGTCGAGAAGTTGCGGGCGTCCTGGTTCGTGACGACCGCGTTCGTGATCCCGAGTCGCTCGGCGTTGTGCCGGAGCGCGGAGAGCCGCCCGAGGTTGTTGTCGTTGGCGACGAGGGTGCCCTCGTCGCCCATCGCGTCCGCGATCTGGGTCGTCTTGCTGCCGGGCGCCGCGCAGGCGTCCCAGACGCGCTCGCCGGGCCGCGGGTCGAGCGCGAGCGTCGGCAGCACGGACACCTCCTCCTGCCCGTGGGTCCAACCGTGGACGTACGGCCAGTTACCGCCGGGGTTGCCGTCGGGGAGGCGGAAGAGGCCGTCGTGCCAGTCGACCGGCTCGTGGGCGACGCCCGCCTCGTCGAACGCCTCGCGGACGCGGGCCGGCGTCGCCGCGATCCGATTCGTGCGCACGACCGAGGGGAGCGGGCGGTCGCACGCCGCCCGGAACGCGTCGACATCGTCGACGAGCGACTCGTATCGGTCGAGCGGGTTCATGACCCACCTTTCGCCCCGGGCGGTTAGACCGTTTCGGGACTCGCTCGGCCCGGCTCGCGCCCCACCTTTAGGTCCGCGCCCCGCGTACGCCCGGCCATGGCCCGTATATCCACCGTCGAGGACGTGTCGCTGGACGAGCCGACGCTGGTCGAGGGGTTTCCGGGCGTGGGGCTCGTCGGCAAGATCGCGACCGACCACCTGATCGACGTTCACGGGATGATCCACTACGCGAACGTCCACTGCGACGGGCTGCCGCCGGTGGCGGTGTACCGCGAGGGCAACGCCGCGGCGACGACGCCGGTGCGGCTCTACGCGGACCCGGAGCGGGACCTCGTCGCGCTCCGCAGCGACGTGCCGGTGAACCCGGCCGCCGCGTCGAAGGTCGCCGCGTGCCTCGGCTCGTGGTTCGACGAGACGGGGCTGTTCCCCGTGTTCCTCTCCGGACTCGGCCGCGAGAAGGACGACGAGCCGCCGGCGCTGTACGGGATCGCGACCGGCGACGGCGGCGAGGCGCTCGCTCGGGCCGAGGTGGAGGCCCCCTCGGAGTCCGGGCTCGTCTCGGGGCCGACCGGCGCGATGGTCGCGGCGGCGCTGGAGCACGACCGCGACGCCGTCGGGCTCGTCGTCGAGTCCGATCCGAAGTTCCCCGACCCCGAGGCGGCGCGGCGGCTCATTCTCGACGGGATCGACCCGATCGCGGGCACGGAGACGCCGACCGACGGGCTCGTCGACCAGGCGACCGAGATCCGCGAGGCGAAACAGCAGCTGGCGGAGCAGATGCGACAGGCGAACGAGGAGAGCTCGCAGGCCGAGCCGCTGAAGATGTTTCAGTAGGGGTCAGTCCGCGGAGTCGACTCCGGCGTCGGCCTCCAGCTCGTCGAGGATCGGCCGGTACTTCAGCTGGACCTCGTCCCACTCGCGGTCGGGGTCCGAGTCGGAGACGATGCCGACGCCCGCGAACAGCGTCGCGCGTCGCCGGCTCGCGACGGCCGAGCGGATCGCGACCGCGAACGCGCCGTTGCCCGCGGCGTCGATCCAGCCCACCGGGGCGGCGTACCAGCCGCGGTCGAACGGCTCCGTCTCGCGGATCGTCGCCAGCGCGCGGTCCGGCGGGAGCCCGCCGACCGCGGGCGTCGGGTGGAGCGCCTCGACGAGGTCGAGGACGTGGCGGTCCGCGTCGAGCTCGGCGGTAATCGGCGTGTGGAGGTGCTGGACCGTCGCGAGCCGCCGGACGCGGCGCTCGCCCGCGGAGACCGACGCCGCGAACGGCTCGAGCTGGTGCCGGACCGTTTCCGCGACCAGCTCGTGTTCGTGGACGTTCTTCTCGTCGTCGAGCAGCTCGCGCGCGAGCCACTCGTCTTCGGTCGGCGTCTCGCCGCGTCCGGTCGTCCCGGCGAGGGCGTCCGTCTCGACCGTCCGGCCGCGCAGCGAGACCAGCCGCTCGGGCGTGGCGCCGAAGAAGGCGCTCTCCCCGGCGGCCGGCTCGAACCAGTAGCGGTGGCAGTCGGGGTACTTCTCGGCGAGGCGTTCGAGCGTCGCCGCGCGGGGGAAGTCGGCCGCGAGGTCCGCCTCCAGCGCCTGCGCCAACACCACCTTCCGGAGGTCGCCGTCGCGGATCCGGTCGACCGCGGCGCCGACGCTCTCGCGCCACGCCTCGCGGCTCGTCGTCCGACGGCTCTCGCTGATTCCCGGGCGGGGCGAGCGGGCCGCGGAGCCGTCGACCGCGCCGTGGTCGGCGTCACCGAGCGCGGCGAACCGCTCGACCTCGCGCGCCAGTCGGTCCTCGACTGCTGCCGCGTCGGCGTCGGCACCGACCGCGTTGACGGTCAGCCACGTCCCGTTGTCGGCGACGGTCAGTTGGGTCCGAGGCAGCACGAACCGAGCCTCGGGAAACGGCCCCCACGGGTCGCCGTCGCAGGCCCCCTCGTGGAAGGCGAACCCCCCGAACACGCGCGGGCGGGCCGCCTCCGTACCGGCGTGGACGTCGCCGGCTTCGAACAGCTCCGTCGCCGCCTCGCGGATCGACGCGAACCGGTCGCTTCCGGCCGCGGTCAGGGTCGCCGCCGCGCCGCCGCCGATCACCAGCGCGTCGTCGGGGGCGCTCCAGACCGTGCGCGGGGCGGAGAGCGCGTCGAACGCCGCCGCGAACCCCGGCTCGTCGACAGCTGTGGTCCGGCTGACCAGCGGCGGCGACGACCGGGAGCGCGCCTGATCCATGCGTATCGAATCGGGGACGGGGACCCTTTATCCTGACTATCGGGGCGGAGCAGGCGGGGAAAATCGGGCAGGGGGACGAAGGAAATCGGGCGACCAGACGTCGGTCGTCAGCTGTATCGGTCCTCGTTCCAGGGGTTCGCCGTGTCGCTGTACCCGCGCTTCTCCCAGTAGCCGAGCTCCTTCTCGGTAAGGAACTCGACGCCCGATACCCACTTCGCGCCCTTGTAGGCGTACTTGTGCGGCGTGACGACGCGGATCGGGCCGCCGTGATCGGCCGGGAGATCGTCGCCGTCGTAGCCGTACGTGAGCTGGACGCCCGGCCTCGTACATTCCTCCAGCGGGAGGTCGGTCGTGTAGCCGTCGAGCGAGTGGAACATGACGTGTTCGGCGTCGTCGCGGACGCCGGCGCGCTCGGCCAGATCGGCGAACGAGACGCCCGTGAACTCGCAGTCGAACTTGCTCCACCCCGTCACGCAGTGGAAGTCCTGCCGCTGGGTGACGGCGGGGAGGTCGCGGAACTCGTCGAGCGAGAACGACAGCGGCTCCTCGACCGCGCCCCACACCTCGAGTTCGAAGGTCTGCGGATCCCACGCGGGCGTTCCGCTCTTCGAGAGGACGGGGAAACCGTCCGTCTCGCGCTGGCCCGGAGGGAGCCGATCGTCGCCGTACTCGCGGTAGAGATCGGTGAGGTCCTCGGCGGCGTCGACGCCGGATTCGGTCATGGAGGCGGATACGTCCCGAACCGACGTATGAATGTCGCTCTCTCGTCGCGTGAGCCTCCTTGCCATCGGAATGCGACGGGAGTGTTCGGATTTTCCAAATCAGAGTTCTACCGATCAAAAATATAATTTTAAATCTCAGTTCTGAGTTTTCAGATATACGCATCTGCGACGCCACCTTTATATTTCCCATCCCACAAGAGCCGGACAGCAAATGCCACGAGTGAAGATAACGGTGCCGGAGCATCTGGAAATGCAGATCGCCCAGATGGTCGAGGAGGGAGAGTTCCTCAACCGCGAGGAGGCGGTCGAGGAGCTGCTCTCGACGGGCATCAAGGCGTACAAGACGAGCGGCCCGCGGGAGGACGACGACTCCAACGGGTTCGAAGACGAGGGAATGATGGGCCACGAAGACGAGTACGTCTTCTGACCGGCGCCGGCACCGATTTTCCCCCACGGTCCCCGAACGCGCGGAATCGTGCGTACCCGCCTCAACAACCCTTAAAGGGCCTACGGCCCGTATCTCGGGGTATGCACAAGGACGAACTGCTCGAACTCCACGAACAGATGGTGACGATCATGGAGCACTTCCGCGCGCAGGAGACGGTCGACGGATCGCTTTTCGACCCCTACGACGAGCTCGAGGTCGATCCGTCGCACGTCCACAAATCGAAGAGCGAGCACAAACACGCCGTGTTCGTCCTCGGCAACGCGCTGGCGAACGCGATGAGCGAAGACGAGTTCTCGCCCGCCGGCCGCGTCGGCAAGCGGATGGAGGAACTCGCCGACGACGCCGAGAACAAGATCTGAGCGGAGGCGGTCGCGGACGCGACTGCCCCCTCGACGCTCCGCCGCTCCCTCTCCGAGCCCCGCTCCCTATCGACCGATTCCTTCCGAGCCCCACTCCCGATCGACCGATTCCTTCCGAGCCCCGCTCCCGACCCCCGAATTGATGTACGCGCAGTCCCCTCCAACCCGACATGGTCGCGGGAGCGCTGACATCGGACGCCGTTCACCTCGTCGCCGGTGGCATCGGCGTCGTCGTCGCGCTCGCAGCAGTGTACCTCGTCGATCACCCCGGCGGTGACTGGACGCGGGCGCTCCGATCGCGGCTCCTCCTCGGCGTTCCGTGGGGGACGCTCGTCGTGATCGCCGGCGTGATCGGCGTGTACCTGTTCGTCCAGTCGGGGATCGACGACCCGAACCGACCGGTCGTGATCCCGTTTCGATCGTGGTCGTACTTCTACCCGGAGGGGATGGTCTGGTCCAGCTTCGCGCACGCGAGCCGCGGGCACATCACCGGTAACCTCCTGTCGGCGCTCGTCGCGGGCGGCCTCGCGGAGTACGCGTACGGCCACTTCCCCGGCGGACGCGAGGTCGACGACGCGGAGTTCCCAATCGTCCGGTTTCGGCGCCGTCCGGAGTACCTCCGACGCCTTGCGAATCACCTCCGGCACCTTCCGAATCACTTCCGGCACCTTCCGAATCACTTCCGGCACCTTCCGAATCGCTTCCGACGCCTCCCGGGTCGAGTGCGACGGCTGCCGGCCCGGATCGCCGCCGTCGACTCGCCGGGAGCGAACCCTTACGTTCGGGCGTTCCTGATCGTCCCCGGCGTCGCGGTCGCGTTCGGCCTCGGGTTCGCGCTGTTCGCGCTGGGACCAGTGATCGGCTTCTCCGGCGTCGTGTTCGGGTACTGGGGGTTCGCGCTCGTCTCGCGGCCCGTCACCGCGGTCGTCGCCACGGCGGGAACGACGCTCGTGCGCGTCCTCTACGACGCCCTCCGAGTCCCGGTGGCGTTCGCGGAGGCGTCCCCCTCGTACGGCGCGCCGGGGTGGGCGAACGTCGCGATCCAGGGCCACGCGATCGGGCTGATCGCCGGGGCGCTGCTCGCGGTTCTCCTCTCTCGCCGGCGGGCCCGAGGCCCGGGCGACGAACGCCGTGACGGAGACCCGACGGGGAGCAGATGGAAGTACCACCCGCTCGCGACGGCTGACGGGGACGGACTCGGGGCGGACGCGACCCAGCGGTCGGCGCTCGTCGTCTTCGGCGCGCTGCTGCTGTTCGGCGCGTCGCGCCGGCTGTGGGCGGTGTACTGGTACCTCGGCAACGAGCAGTACGAGCTGTACCGCGCGGTCGGGCTCGGGCTGCTCGCCGTCCTGGCCGCGCTCGTCGCCGTCGCGGCCGTCTCTCGCGACGAGCCGTTGTGGCCGGCGCGGGCGGTTCCGAAGCCGGAGACGCTCCGAGACGGAGTCCGATCGGCGACGCCCGCGGGGGTCGGCGTACTCCTCCTCGTCGCTGCGCTGGCGGCGGTCGCGGGGCCGGGGGTGGTTCCGAACCTCGTCGCCGTCGACGACGGGGACCTCCCCGGCGACCCGATCGAGGTGGAGGGGTATCGGGTGACGTACGCCGAGAACGTCGAGAACCAGCTCGTGGGCGTCGTCGACGTGGAGGCGTTCGGCCGCTCGACGTCCGTCAACACGTCGGGGGTGATCGTCACCCATCCGGATCGGGAAATTTGGACGACGGCGGTCTCGAAGGGGAACCTCGCGTTCTGGGGGTACCGGGCGATCGATCTCGGGGGGACGGGGTGGCGCGAGACCGTCTGGGTCCAGCGGGTCGGCTGGGTCGCCGCGAACGGCGGCCCGACCTACCGGGTCGACGCGGTCCGCGACGACACGAGGCGGACGCTGTTCACGAGCGAACCGGCGCGGGCCGAGCCCCGGATCGACGGTCGGAACGTCGTCGTCGCGGCCACGCAGGGCGGGTTCGAACTGTCGGTGATCGGCGGGAGCGGCACCAACGTCACGGCGCCGCTTCCGGCCGCGAACGAGTCGGTGACGGTCCGGGGGATCACCCTCGTGCGCGAGGGCGACGTCCTGTTCGCGGAGCGCGGCGAGACGCGGGTGCGGATCGCGCAGCGGGAGCGATACGAAGGGCGGCAGTAGGAGACGGGAGAGGCGGGAACGGCGTGAGGGAGACCGGAGCGCGTCGCGGGCGCTACGTCCACTCGATCCGGTACACTTCGGTGTCGACGTCGCGCGCCTCGTCGGCGTGGTGGTCGAACTGCGCGTCGATCCGGAACTCGGCCGCGAACGCGTGCGTCACCTCGCCGCTCTCGTCGGCGGCGAACGACTCGACGAACTGCCGGCTCCCCGCGTTGTGGATCGAGTAGGAGACGGCAGCGAGGTCGCTCGCGACGGCGAGGAACGCGCGGTCGGCGTGTCTGTTCCCGTCTTGGGCGCCGAACGGGGGATTCATCACGACGGTGGCGGGTTCCGCGACGGCGAGCGGCGGGCGGGTGGCGTCGCCGCGGACCCAGTGGACCGGTGCGCTGGCGGCGACGCGGCGCTCGTTGGCGCGGGCGGTCGCCAGCGCGTCGCCGTCGAGTTCGAGGCCGACAACGCGCGCGGGTCCGCGCAGCGCCGCGGCCAGCGCGAGCATCCCGGTGCCGGCGCCCAAGTCGATCACGGTGCGACCCTCGACGTCGCCGTGGAGGTCCGCGAGGTGGACGACGTGGGCCGCCAGCTCGGGCGGCGTCGGGTACTGTTCGAGGGCGGCGTCGGGACGCTCGAAGCCGGCGACGACGCCGAGCTTTGTCGCGAGCGACCGCTTCGTCGCCATCGGTCAGGCGGCGCCGTCGCCCTCGACGCGGACGAGTTCGACTCCCTCGCGGTCGGCGCGTTCTGCGAGCGCCGCGAGCGCGGTGTGAACCTCCTCGCACGTCGCTTCGTCGACGCGGACCTCGATCCGACCGGCACCGAGGAACGACGCGGCGCGGACGAGTCCGCGGAGTCGGTCGGCCTCGCGCTGGCGTTCGAGCGTGCTCTCGGCGTCGAACTCCGCCTCGGTCGCGACCGCGGCGGGCTGGTAGCCGCGGGCCGCGAGCCCCTGTTTGAGGTCGCGGAGGTGGTCGGGCGCGGTGCTGTCGAGGTCCGACGCGTCGATGACGACCGGGTCGACGTCGGCGGGGCGACAGCCGCGGAGCGTTCGTTCGATGCCGGACGAGGAGGTGGTGCTCATACACCCTGATATGTATTAGTTATACAAAAATCTTTATAGATGTTTTGTAGTAATATACGGCGGAGGCGACGACGGACCGGACGCTCCGCGGGCCGGGGACTCACGACCGTTGACGCGCGACGCGGAGACTCACGACCGTTGGCACACGACGCGCCGAGATCGACCTCGGAAGCCCGGAGGGATGATTCCGGCCTCAAACCGCGGTCACGTTTCGTGCGTCGCGGTGCCGGCGGCGGGGCGTGTCGACACCGTGTTCGGACCGGCAACGGTTTTCTAATTCCGAATGTAGGAGCGTTCTACGTACAGCTAAAGGCGTATTCGACCGATCCCAAGTTTTTCGTCGTCGTCGTGGGGTGTGGGCAAGAGTTAAATACGCAAACGACCAGAAACCTTTTAATGGAACGTCCGAGTCGCCAGCGGCAACAGGAGCGAGAGGCGGAGCAGGAAACGGACGAATCGACGGTCTCCTGTCCGGAGTGTGACTCGGAGAACATCGTCACCGACGCCGACCAGGAACTCGTCTGTGAGGACTGCGGGCTCGTCTTGGACGAGCGCAACATCGACCGCGGGCCGGAGTGGCGCGCGTTCAACCACTCGGAGCGGCAGTCGAAGTCTCGCGTCGGCGCCCCCATCACGGAGACGATGCACGACAAGGGGCTAACGACGACCATCGACTGGAAGGACAAGGACGCGTACGGGCGGTCGCTCTCCTCGGAGAAGCGCTCGCAGATGCACCGCCTCCGCAAGTGGCAGGAGCGGATCCGGACGAAAGACGCGGGCGAGCGCAACCTCCAGTTCGCGCTCTCGGAGATCGACCGGATGGCGAGCGCGCTCGGCGTCCCGCGGTCGGTTCGCGAAGTGGCCTCCGTCATCTATCGACGCGCGCTCAACGAGGACCTGATCCGCGGCCGCTCCATCGAGGGCGTCTCCACCGCCGCGCTGTACGCCGCCTGCCGGCAGGAGGGGATCCCCCGCAGCCTCGACGAGGTCGCGGACGTCTCGCGGGTGCCACAGAAGGAGATCGGCCGGACGTATCGGTACATCTCCCAGGAGCTCGGCTTAGAGCTGAAGCCCGTCGACCCCAAGCAGTTCGTCCCCCGGTTCGCGTCCTCGCTCGAACTCTCCGAGGAGGTCCAGTCGAAGGCGACCGAGATCATCGACGTCTCGGCCGAACAGGGGCTGCTCTCCGGGAAGTCCCCGACGGGCTTCGCGGCCGCCGCGATCTACGCGGCCTCGCTCCTCTGTAACGAGAAGAAGACCCAGCGCGAAGTGGCGGACGTCGCACAGGTCACCGAGGTCACCATCCGGAACCGGTACCAAGAGCAGATCGAAGCGATGGGGTTCCGATAGGGCGGCCCGTCGAATCCGCCGATCGGTCGCGGCGTCCGCGACGCGACTGTTGGATCGGGTTTTTAATCGATACCCGCTGTATCCACGACCGAGATGTACGCAGAGATCCTCGTTCCGACCGACGGCAGTCCGGCGTCGGACGCCGCGATCGAACACGCGATCGGCCTCGCAGACCGGTACGACGCCCGTCTCCACGCCCTGTACGTCGTCGACGGCGCGGCGTACTCCAGCCTGGAGGCCGGCGCGGAGGTCGTCGTCGAGGCGCTCGAGTCGGAGGGCGAGAAGGCGACGAAGCGCGTCGCGGACGCAGCTGACGACGCGGGCATCGAGTGCGTCACCAGCGTCACGTCCGGGACGGCGTACCAGTCGATCCACGACTACGTCGACGGACACGGCATCGACGTCGTCGTCATGGGGACGCACGGACGGAAGGGGATCGGCCGCTACCTGCTCGGGAGCGTCACGGAACGAGTCGTCCGGACCTCGGACGTCCCGGTGTTGACCGTACGACAGTCCACGGATGAGTAGTCGCACCGCTCCCGGCGAACGCGGGTGACACCGATGCGCGACTGGCTCTCTCACCGCGTGGTCTCGTCGCCGGACGACACGGCCCTCGTCCGCGCCGAGGACGGCGAGGCGTGGAGCTACACCGACCTCGACCGGCTCGTCGACGAGACGGCCGGGCGACTGGTCGCGCACGGGCTGGGCGAGGGCGACCGGATCGGGGTGCTCACCCCCCCGTACGTCGGTACCGTCGGCCTCGTCCACGCGACGATGCGGATCGGGGCGACGTTCGTCCCGCTCGGCCAGGAGCTGACCGCCCGCGAGATCGCCGCGCGGATCGACCGGACCGACCTCGACGCCGTCGTCTGCGCGGAGCCGACCGAGCCGACGGCGACCGACGCGGCGGCGGAGATCGAGGGCGTCCCCGTCTACTCCGTCGACGACCCGGCGAGCGCCGAGGTCACCGGGATTCACGACGTCGATCCGGCGTCGATCGATCCGCCGGGATGGTCGTTCGCGGACCCGCTCTGCGTGCTGTTCACCTCCGGGACGACCGGCGAGCCGAAGCCCGTGCCCCTGACCGCGGGCAACGTGTACAGCTCCGCGGTCGCCTCGGCGTTCCGCCTGGGCGTCGAGCCCGACGACCGGTGGCTCGTGTCGCTGTCGCTTCACCACATGGGCGGGCTGGCACCGGTGTATCGGTCGGTGCTGTACGGGACCACTCTCGTGTTGCGAGAGGGGTTCGACGCGGGCGGCACCGCAGACGACATCGACGCGTACGACGTGAGCGGGGTCTCGCTCGTCCCGACGATGCTCAAGCGGATGCTCGACCGCCGCGGGACGCTGTCGGACTCGCTGCGCGCGGTCCTGCTCGGGGGCGCGCCCGCGCCGGCCGAGCTGTTGGAGCGGTGTCGCGACTACTCGATTCCGGTGTACCCGACCTACGGGATGACGGAGGCCGCCTCGCAGATCACGACCGCGACGCCGCGACAGACCAGAGACCGGATCGGGACGGTCGGCCGCCCCCTCTTCGGCACCGACGTGACGGTCGTCGACGACGGCGGCGAGCCGGTCGAGCCGGGCGAGACCGGCGAGATCGTCGTCAGCGGACCGACGATCACGCCGGGATACCTCACGGTCGACGAAGGCGACCCCGCGGCCTCCGACGCGGTCGAGGTGAACGGGATCGATCCGGCGGATCTCGATCGCTCCGAGTTCGGCCCGCACGGACTCCAGACCGGCGACGTCGGTCGATTCGACGAGTCGGGGTTCCTCCACGTGCTCAACCGCGTCGACGACCGGATCATCACCGGCGGCGAGAACGTCGAACCCGGGGAGGTCGCGGACGTGCTCCGCGGACACCCCGAGGTGGACGACGTGGCGGTGATCGGGCTCGACGACGACGTGTGGGGCGAACGCGTCGGGGCGCTCGTCGCGGTCGGCGACCGGTTCCCGTCGGGCGCGGTCGCCTCCACCGACGGTCCGTCCTCGGAGGGAACCGCCCCGGCGGGCGATCGGCTAGGCGACGGCTCGGAGGGCAACGGTTCCGACGGCAGCGATTCGGGTTCCGCCGGTCGCGAAGCGAACGGCGGGGGGGCGGACGACGACGAGATAGCGGATCCGAGCGCCGGAGCCGACCGCATCGGTCCCGCACCGATCGACGAGGGAGCGTTCGTCGCGTTCGCCCGCGAGCGGCTGGCCGGGTTCAAGATCCCGAAGACGGTCGCGTACGTCGACGAGCTCCCGCGGACCGTCTCGGGAACGGTCGACCGGGAGGCGACGCGCGCCGTCCTCCGGGAGCGCGGCGCGGACCCCCGCGAGAGCGCCGACACCGACCTCGAAACCGCGGGGTTCCGGCCGGCCGATCCGGCAGATCCGCCGGAAGATTCGGTAGATCCGCCGGCCGATCCGGCAGATCCGCCGGAAGATTCGGTAGATCCGCCGGCCGATCCGGCAGATCCGCCGGAAGAT
>NZ_SGTU01000002.1:235283-263637 GCF_005435195.1 Halorubrum sp. SP3
TCCGCCGGAAGATTCGGTAGATCCGCCGGCCGATCCGGCAGATCCGCCGGAAGATCCGGAATCGACGGAGACGACCGGGTCGGGCGACCCGAAGCCCGGGTCCGACGGCGGTGGCTCGGCCGCCGACACCGACGGCGGTGACGACTCGGGTGCCGACGGCGGTGACGGCGAGTCGGACGCGGCCGGCGACGAGGGCGACGCCGAGAACGGGATGACGTAAACGCACACGAAGTTGTTCGTTGTTCCACGAACGTTTTGAGCGCGCGGTCCTCACGGTCGGTATGGAACTGCTCGACGACAGCGTCGTGCCGGCGCGCGCGAGAGACGTCAAACAGGAGGCCCGCGAGTTCGCGGACGAGTACATTGCCCCGAACGCCGAGGCGTATTACGAATCGGGCGAGTACCCCTGGGAGGTGCTCGAAGCGGGGATGGACGCCGGGCTCGTCGCGCAGGACATCGGCGAGGAGTACGGCGGGAAGGGGTTCGACCTCGCGCAGGTGCTCGCCATCGCGGAGGAGTTCTACCGCGCCGACGCCGGCATCGCGCTCACCCTCCAGCTCGCCAGCTTCGGCGCCGAGATGGTCGAGCAGTACGGCACCGAGGAGCAGAAGGAGGAGTACCTCCGGCCGGTGGCCGAGAACGACCAGATCTCCGGGCTCGCGGTCTCCGAACCGCAGACCGGCTCCGACCTCGCGGGCATGACGACGGAGGCCGAGAAGGTCGAGGGCGGCTACGAGCTCACCGGCGAGAAGTACTGGGTCGGCAACGCGGTCGAGGCCGACTGGCTCACGGTCTACGCCAAGACCGGCGAGAGCGACGACCGCTACTCCAACTACACGCTGTTCATCGTCGAGACCGACTCCGACGGCTACGAGGCCGAACACATCCCCGAGAAGATGGGGATGCGCGCGTCCAAGCAGGGCCACATCGTCTTCGAGGACTGCTTCGTCCCGGAGGAGAACGTCGTCGGCAGCGAGGGCGGCGGCTTCTACGTGCTCGCGGACTTCTTCAACCACGGCCGCGTGATCGTCGGCGGCCACGGGCTCGGGCTCGCGGCCGCCGCCATCGAGGAGGCGGAGGCGTTCATCGACGAGCGCGAGGCGTTCGGCCGCACCATCGACGAGTTCCAGGCCGTCCAGCACACGATCTCCGACATGCGCATCGGGTTCGAGTCGGCCCGCGCGCTCAACTGGCGCGCCTGCGAGAAGGTCGCGAACAACGAGGACGCCGGCTACTGGGCGGCCCTCGCCAAGACCAAGTCCACGGAGGTCGCGACCGACTGCGCCGAGCAGGGCATGAAGCTCCACGGCGGCCGCTCGATCCTCACCGACCGCCGGATCGCCCGCGTCTACCGCGACGTGCGCATCCCGGTGATCTACGAGGGCGCCAACGACATCCAGCGCAACCTCATCTACCGGCAGTCGCGCTGAGGGCGACTCCGGGGCGGCTCACAGCGTCGCCGCCAACCGCCGCAGCGCCTCACTGCCGCCGGTCGCCAGCGGCTCGCCGTGGCCGACGCAGGCGACCTCGAACACCGGAGCGCGCTCGGCCAGGTCGCGCACGCTCGCCGCGACCGCGTCGGTGTCGTAGCTGATCACCCAGCCGGAGGGCTTCAGGTCGCCGTCCGACTCGGAGACGAGGTCCCCGAGCAGTCCGACCCCGAGTTCCTCGCTGACGTACGCGACGTGGCCCGGCGTGTGCCCGGGCGTGTGGTACGCGGTGAACGAGCCGAGCGCCTCCCCGTCCCGCACGCCGACCACGTCGAGGTCGGGGAGATCCGTGAGGAGCCCGCCGAGCCGCTGGATCAGTCCCTTGTGATTCCGGAGCGGCGGCGACCGCGCGCCGCGGAGGAGCTGGGCGTCGAACCCGTACGCGTGGATCGACGCGTCGAGGTCGGGCGCCAGCGCCGCCAGCGTCCCGACGTGGTCGAGGTCGTAGTGGGTAAGCAGGACGCGGCCGATGTCGGAGACCGCGACGCCGGCCTCGTCGAGGCCGCGTCGGATCGCCGCCTCGTCCCACGGCGTGCCGGCGTCGACGAGGGTCGGCACGTCGTCGGAAACGAGGTACGCGTTGACCCCGCGACAGTCGAACCGCCAGACGCCCTCCGCGATTTCCGTCGCCATGTCGGTGCGTACGGTCCGGAGCGGAATGAACGCTGTCGTGGCGGAACGCAGGGAGCGCGACCTCCCGGGACCGAGTCGACGCCGTCGACGGTGCGCCCGACGAAAACGCCAAGACGCCGGGGCGACACCACGGGGTATGCGACTGGAGGACTACTGGGGGATCGGCCCCAAGACGAGCGAGCGGCTCACGGCGGCGCTCGGGACCGAGCGGGCGATCGAGGCGATCGAGTCGGCCGACGTCCGCGCGCTCGTCGACGCCGGGCTCCACCGCGGTCGCGCGACGCGCATCCTCCGCCGGGCGAACGGGGAGGCCGGGATGGAGGTGCTCGCGACGGGCGACGCGCGGTCGGTGTACGACGACCTCCTCGGGCTCGCGGCCGACGCCGCGCTGACCGCGCACGCGGCGGACCGGATCCGCGTGTTGACCCCGCTGCTCGACCGCGACGCCGTCGAGTCGCGGTTAGGGCGGGTCGTCGCCGCCCGCGACGCGTGGACCGGCCTCGACGAGGCTGACCGCGAGGCCGTCGAGGACGCGTTCGCCGCGTACGACGAGGCCGACGGCTCCGACCTAGCCGCGGTCGAGACCGCCGTCGCGCTCCGCGAGGCGGGGCTGACTGACGGTCCCTTCGCAGCGGTCGGCGCGCTCGACGGCGACCGACTGCGCGACGCGGCCGACGCGCTCGCGGACGTTCGGGGCTCGATCGACCCCGCCGGCGACCTCGACGGCGACGACATCGAGATCGCGAGCGGCGCCGACGCGGAGCTGGACCGCCTGCGCGAGCGGCTGTCGGCCGCGCGCGACCTCGCGGACTCCGCGTTCGACGTGCTCGAGTCCGTCCGCGACGGGAGCCTCCGCGACTTCGAGGCGCTGGAGGCGGCGACGATCGACCACGTCGCGCGCGAGACGGGGGTCGAGCCGGCGACGGTGCGGGCCGCGGCGCCCGACGAGGCGCTCGACGCGGCCGACTTCGTCTCCGGAACCCTCCGGGAACTCGTCGTCGAACTGGAGGCCGCGGTCGACGAGCGCGAGGCCGCCGTGGCGGCCGACATCCGCGAGCGACTGGGCGACGAGCCCGCGACGGCCGACGCGAGCGAGGCGGAGACCGACGACGCCGAGGGAACCGGGAGCGACGACGCCGAGGAGACGGAAGAGGGCGGCGACACCACCGTCGCCCGCGCCGCGGCGGCGGTGTCGGACGCCGCGTTCCTGCTGTCGCTCGGGCGGTTCGCGGCAGAGAACGGCCACGTCCGGCCGACGCTCGTCGACGACGGCATCGCCGTGCGCGGGGCGCGAAATCCCTTCCTCGCCGGCGACGTCCAGCCGGTGTCGTACGGGGTCGGCTCCCACTCGCTCGCGGACGCGTCGGGCGTCGCGAGCGCGGACGCCCCGCCGACGGGCGACCGCGTGAGCGTCCTCACCGGGGCGAACTCCGGCGGGAAGACGACGCTCTTAGAGACCCTCTGTGCGGTCTCGCTGCTCGCGTCGATGGGGCTGCCCGTGCCCGCCGACGCGGCCGAGGTCGGCGCCTTCGACCGGGTCGTCTTCCACCGCCGGCACGCCTCGTTCAACGCCGGCGTGCTGGAGTCGACGCTGAAGTCGGTCGTCCCGCCGCTGGTCGCGGACGGCCGCACGCTCATGCTCGTCGACGAGTTCGAGGCGATCACGGAGCCGGGGCGCGCCGCCGACCTGCTGAACGGCCTGGTGACGCTGACGGTCGACCGCGGCGCGCTCGGCGTGTACGTCACCCACCTCGCGGACGACCTGAGCCCGCTGCCCGACGCCGCCCGCATCGACGGCATCTTCGCGGAGGGGCTGACGAACGACCTGGACCTCCGGGTCGACTACCAGCCGCGGTTCGAGACCGTCGGGAAGTCCACGCCGGAGTTCATCGTCTCCCGTCTCGTCGCGAACGCGAGCGACCGCGGCGTCCGCGCCGGCTTCGAACACCTCGCGGGTGCCGTGGGCGAGGAGGCGGTCCAGCGAACCCTCTCCGACGCTCAGTGGACGGCGAACGATGACTGAGGAGGCGGGCGGTAGCGACCCCGGGCCGGACCGGATCCGCTCGATCGCGGTCCACCGCGAGGACGTGGCGAACGCCCTCGAAGCCACGCTCCGGAGCGACCGGGATGTCGTCCTCCGCGCGACGCCGCCCTTCTCGGGGCGGATGCGCGCTCGGCTCCACGCGGTCGACACGGACGGCGACGGTGACGCCGAGAACACGGGTGAATCCGACGTTCCGGCGCCGCTTCACGTCGACCCGCGGGACCTGGTCGAGGACGTGCCGCCGTATCCCGAGCCCGACGACACCGCGACCGAATACCCCGACGCCGACCTCGAAGCCCGCCGGGAGCGACACGCGGAAGCCGTCGAGTCGTGGCGCGAGCGCGTCCGCGAGGGCGTCGGCTCGACGGTCGAAATCGAGGTCGACGGCGACGCTCGCGCCGTCGACGTGGTCGCGCTCGGCTGAATCGAGCCCTCGCGCTCGGCTGAATCGAGCCGGAAAACCGAACCGCGCGAGCTACAGCCGCAACCGCTCGACTTCGGTGCCGGCGGCCTCGAACTCGTCGTCGGTCGCGGCCGCGACCACGACGGTGCTCACGTCGGTCGCGGCGTCGAGGTCGACCTCGAACGCGCCGTCGCCGTCGGGCGTCGCGATGCGCGACGTTTCCCTGGTGTGGACCGCCACGAGCTCGGCGTCCGTCTCGCCCGCGACGACGACCGCGTCTTCGACGAAATCGGCGGTGGCGGTCAGGTCGGGACCCTCCGGGCGGTCGCGCTCGACGTACCGGTCGCGGACCGCGGTCGGGGTCTCGATCGGCTCGCCCGCGTCGACGCCGTGGGCCAGCCGAATGAACCCGGCCATCGACCACGCGAGCGGGGTCGCCCCCCCGGTACCCTCCCCGAACTCCCAGCCGTACTTCGTCGGGTGTTCGCGGTCCCACACCTGCTCGGGGAGCATGCGCCCGGAGTTGGCGAAGCCGGCCATCGTCTCCAGGAGCGCCTCGGGTTCGAGCGCCTCGTCGTCGGTGCCGCCGAACGCGTCGGGACCGTCGGCGCGGGCGCGCAGTTCGTACTCGCCGCGCTCCCCGGTGAAGATCGGCCAGAGACGCCCGCGGCCGTCGCCGGTGCCGGCCCACGGCGCGCCGGGGTCACCGACCGCGATCTCGCCGTACGCGTCGCCGACGTACCGATACCAGGCGGCGCCGTGCGGCGTGTCCACCCGGATCGAGTCGTCGACGACGGAGACGGAGTTGCGGACGATCGGGTCGTCGGCGGGCTTGATCCCCAGACGGACCAGTTCGAGGAAGCCGCCGTCGACGATCTCCCGCTCGTCGTAGGTCGGCCCGTCGTTGGCGATGGTGCGCGGACGCCCCGCCTCGGGATCGCCGTCGGCCGTGATCCGGAGGTAGTACGGGGTCTCCTGATGGCGGTCGGTCCCGGTCGCGGTCGCGCACCACTCCTCGACGCGCGCCGCCCAGTCGTCCGCGAGCGCCAGCCACGCGAGCGCGTCGGCGCGGAGCGAGTCGGGCGATTCGGCGGCCTCGCTCCCGGACGCCTCACGCCGGTCGGCCTCCGCGAGCGCGAGCGCGGCGCCGGAGACGAGTCCGGCGATTTCGGCCGCGATGCTCGACGGCGAGTAGCCGGCCTCCTCCTCCCAGCGCTCCTGTGCCGTCTCGGGGCCGTTGGCGGCGATGTAATCGAGCGAGCGGCTGACCTGTTCGTAACTGTACTCCGCCTCGCCGAGCGTCAGACCGCGTTCGTACAGCTGCCAGGCCATCACCGAGGGGAACGCGATGTTGTCCATCTGCTCGCCGCCCCAGCGGGTCCGGCCGTCGATGTAGGTGTTCTGCGGGAGGAACCCGTCGTCGTCCTGCTGAGTGTTGTACAGGTACGCCAAGGCGTCGGCGCCGCGGTCGAGTTCGTCGATCTCGATCAGCGCCGTGAACACCTGATAGAGGTCCCGCGACCACACGAAGTTGTAGCCGTAGCCGCGGTCCTCCGCGGCGTACTCGGTCTCGCCCCACGGGACCGAGGGGCTCGCGATCCCCGCGCCGTCGTGGGTCTTGTCCTCGACGGCCGCCAACGTCATCAGCGCGAACCGGTACTGCGCCGCGAGCTCCGGGTCGCCCGCGACCGAGTCGGGGAGGTCGCGGTCAGCGAGCCACGCGCGCCACGTCTCGGCGTACGCGTCCGCGGCGTCGTCGAAACCGCGCGCGAGCGCCCCCTCGGCCTCGCCGAGCGCGGCCGCGGTGTCCGACTCCTCCGCGAACCCGAGCGCGACCGTGTCCGCGATCGCCTCGCCGCTGCCGACGAGCCCGGCGAGGACGACGTTGCCGACCGCCGCGGTCGATTCCTCGCCGGGGTCGCCGTCGCCGAACAGCGCGTCGGCCGCCTCGCCGCCGGCCGCGAGCGCGCTCGCCCAGTCGAACCCGTCGCCGCTCGCCAGCGCGAGCGCGACGTCGAACGGCTCGCCGTCGTCGTCGACGAGCTTGCCCGCGTCGCGGTCAGGGTCGTCCTTCCGCGCGAGCAGGTGCGCCCCGTCGTCGCCGGCGACGCGCTCGGCGCGGTCGTCGGTGCCGACGTTGGCGACCGTCGCGTCGACGAGCGCGTACACGTCGTACTCGCGGCGCCCCTCGAACCGGACGTCCGCGAGGATCGCGGTCCCGTCGGTGTCGACCGCGTACTCGACCGTGAGCGTCCAGCCGTGCCCGTGGCCGTCGCCGGTCTCGCGGATCGTCTGGACGTACGCGAGCGCGTCGTCGGCCGCCGGCTCCGTCGTGCGCTCGACCGTCTCAGTCGCCGTGACGTGGTCCGTCTCGTCGAACGTGCGGACCGCGTACTCGGAGTCGGGGTCCGCGACGAGGAAGTCGAACGTCCGGACGTTCATCACGTCGATCCGCGGGAACCGCGCCTCGGTGAGCGCCCCCTCGGTGAGCGTGAACCACACCGGGACCGGCTCGTCGGCCTCGTAGTCGGCGGGGGTTCCGACGCCGAACTTCCGACCGGTCGTCCAGTGGGGCGCCGCCTCGGGCCCGGTCTCGCGGTCGTGCGGGACCGGGAGCTCCCCGTGGCTCGCGAGCGTCACCGTGGCGTCGATCCGGAGCGCGTGCGACCACGCGATGGGGGTCGCGCTGTCGAGGTCCCCGTCGTCGAACGCCTGCTCCGCGAACAGTCCGGCCTCGTTGGTGAACGGACCGTCGGGCTCGCAGAGCGCGTACAGCTCGCGGGCGTCGGCGAACAGCGGCCCCGACGCGCCGCCGCGCTCCTCGACGACGCCCGCGAGCGTCGCCGCCGCGGTCGCGCCCCACAGCGTCGCGATTGACCACACCTTCGCGGCGCCCTGCTCGGCCGTGCGCCAGTCGTCGCCGGCGAACCTGACGAGCCCCTCCACGGCGGATGTCTCGCGCCGAAGCGCGTCGATGGACTGCCGGACGTGGGTGTTGACGCGGTCGAGGAAGCGGTCGAACTCGCTCGCGGCGACGGACTCGATCGATCCGGCGCCCGCACCGTCGATGGCGGCGGAGTCGCCGGAGCCGTCGGTCGCGGCGGAGTCGCTGCCGCCGGTCGCGGTCTCGTCGTCGAGGAGCGCGGCGTACTCGGCCGCGGCGGTGGCGAGCGCGAAGGTGCTGGCGTCGGCGCGGGCGTCCCGGCTCCCCTCGCTGGCGCGCTGGAGGAACCGTTCCGTCTCGGGGTTCCAACGGGCGTCGAGGCCGGAGAGGGCGGCCTCCGCGGCGTCTGCCGCCTCGGCCCGCAGGTCCTCGTCGACCGGCGCGCGCGCCACGGCGGCGAACGCCCGGAGGTACTCGGCGCCGGTGTGGGTGAACCGCCCGAGCGCGTTCTCCCAGCAGTTCTGACAGCGGCGGGGAAGCCCGTCGTCCTCGGTCGTCTCCGAGAGGAAGTCGACGCCGTCGGCGATCGTCTCGTCGATCCGGTCGCGCCACTCGGTCGGGAGGTCCGCCTCGCGGCGGAGGGTCGCGAGGAAGGCGACGACCGTCGCGGGCTGGTCGAGCTGATCGTTCGGGCCCGGCGTGCCGTTCGCGCCCTCGATCCGGGCGTTCGCCCAGCCGGGCGCGACCTTGCCGGAGTCGGCCCACACGCGGTGGGGCCACGAGCCGTCGGCGTCTTGGGTGCGACAGAAGAAGCTCGCGGTCGCGAGCAGCTCCTCGTCGGCGTCGAGGCCGAGTTCCTCGCTCGCGTCGAGCAGCGCGGTCGACACCGACGCCTCGTCGCGGAACCAGGTGTAGCCGTAGCCGCCGGAAGTAGAGTAGAAGGGGTCGAACTCCGGGGCGGCGATCCGCGCGCCGGACTCGGCCGTGAGCAGGTCGAGCGCGCGGAGGTCGCTCGCGATTACCGACCGCCGGGGAGCGTCTTCGGGAACGTCGGGTCCGCGACCGTCGGCGGCCTCGCGGAGCTCGTCGGCGTCCGGGTAGGCGGTGGCGATGTTCGAGACCGTCTCGATGCGGCGCTGGCGGTCGATGCCGTCCGTGAGCGCGTCCTTCGCGTCGTCGCCGGTGTCGCGGGCGCCGCCGCGGTCGACGACGGCCCGGCCGGCGAGGGTGACGCGCTCGGTCCGTCCCTCGCGCTCGAAGGGCGCGCGGACGACGACGTCCGGGGTGAGCCGCGAGTCCTCGCGGCGGTCGATCTCGCCGCGGTGCGGGAAGCCGTCGTCGGCCTCGCCGAGCAGTTCCGGAATCGTCCGCAGCCGCTGTCCGTGGGCGTTCGAGAGCCCCGTCGAGGCGGTGAGGAAGTCGTGTTCCGTGCGGTGGTACACCTCGACGACGCCGCCGTCGGCGGGACCGGCAGCCTCGTGGACCATGTTGCCGACGCGCCCCTCGACCATGTCGGGCGAGAACGCGTAGGCGGCGACGAGTTCGGCGTCGGCCGGCGGCGAACCGCGGAGCTCGACGTGGGTGAGGTGCGTGTCGCTCACGACGAGGTCGAACTGGTGGATGGTGTAGCGGCCGGCGTCGTACTCGGTCTCGACGAGCGGCGTGTCGCCGTCGTAGTGCTGGCGGGTCGTCTCGAGGTCGTCGAACCAGCGGACGCCGCGCCCGGCGGTGATCCCCATCCGGAGCCGGTCGGCGCCGCCGACTCCCGAGAGGGAGTACGAACAGTCGTGGACGGTCCCGTCCGGCCCGACGTGGACCAGCCGTCCGTCGTCGCCGGTGAACGCGCCGGCGGTCATCGAGTGTTCCGCCGGGTACCGCTCCCCGCGCCGACGTTCGTGTTCGGTAAGGGCGGTGCGCAGTCGCATACCCGCTCTGCGACTGCCGGAGTAAAAGCCTTGACGACCGCGGCTAGGAACCGATCGCGGCGCGAGAACGGGGGTAGATGGGGGCGATATCGGGCCGGACGCGGCCGAACCAAGAGCAACACCGAAGACCCCGGGCGTTGATGACCGTCACATGCACCATCCCGGACCCCCGCGTTTCCTCGCGACCGGTGAGACGACGGAGCTGGCACCGAGAGACCCGGACCCGGACGCCGCGTACGCGTGGCGCGTCGCGGACGCGCCGCCCGGCAGCGAGTCGACCGTCGGAGACGGGCCCGTGACCGAGTTCACGCCCGACGTACCCGGGCGCTACCTGCTCGGGCTGGACGCTCCGGACGGCGATCACCTGCTCACGGTTCGGGCGTTCGCCGCGAGCTACGCGGGCGTCGACGTCGCCGGCGGGAGCGGCACGGCGATCCGCGACCGCGACGTCGACGACGAGCCGATCGACTACGCCGCCCGCGAGCAGCACGAGGGCGTCGGTCGCCCGCGAGTGCGGGTGGACGCGAGCGTCGCGTTCGACGCCGACGCGGCGCCGGCGGGCGAGGGCCCCGACGATTCGGACGCAGGGCGTGCCGGCGAAGCGGTGTTCACCGCGGTGCCGACGCCGAACCCCGACTCGACGCTCGAGGCCGGCGAGCTGGCCGTGCGGTTCGTCGTCGACGACCGCGACGTCGAGGCCGCCGTCGCGGCGGGACGCACGAACCCCCGCGACGCGCTCCGCGCGAGCGAGGACGGCCGCGAACTCCGGGTGTCGCTCGACGCGGTCCCGGACCGACTCCGGGTTCACGCCGTCGCGGTCGCGCGCGATCCGGGCGAGGACCCGCGGGTCAGCGTCGCGGACGCGGCCGCGGTGGTGCGGGTCGACGACGGCCCGTCGGCCGTCGACGAGGCCGGCGGCGGCGAGGCCGTGTTGACCCCGGACACGCCGGACTTCGAGACCCGGCGACTCAACGATCCGCCGCAGTGGACGAACGAGGCCTCCGTGTACGAGGTGTTCGTCCGCACCTTCGCGGACGCCGAGGAGGGACACGCGTTCGACGCGATCGCGGAGCGGATCCCGCGGATCGCGGACCTCGGCGTCGACACGCTGTGGCTCACGCCGGTCCTCGGCCACGACGGGAAGCCGCACGGCTACAACATCGTCGACTTCTTCGACACCGCGGACGACCTCGGCGATCGCGAGGAGTTCGAGGCGCTCGTCGAGACGGCGCACGACAACGGGATCCGAGTGTTATTCGACTTCGTCGCCAACCACACCGCGCGCGACCACGAGTGGTTCCAAGACGCGTATCAGAACCCCGACTCCCCGTACCGCGACCGCTACGAGTGGCAGGCGTCGGGCGAGCCGGGCACCTACTTCGACTGGGAGCTGATCGCGAACCTGAACCACGCCAACCTCGAGGTCCGGCGGTTCCTGCTCGACGTGATCGACGAGTGGGCGCCGCTGGTCGACGGGTTCCGCTGCGACATGGCGTGGGCCGTGCCCGACTCGTTCTGGCGCGAGCTTCGCGACCGCGTGAAGGACATCGATTCGGAGTTCCTCCTGATGGACGAGACGATCCCGTACATCCCCGGGTTCCACGAGGGGATGTTCGACGTCCACTTCGACGCGACGCTGTACTTCCAGCTCCGGCAGGTGGGGCGGGGCGCGGAGCCCGCCAGCACCGTCCTCGACGCGGTCGACCAACGCGCCGAGATCGGGTTCCCGGACCACGCGGAGTTCCTCCAGTACATCGAGAACCACGACGAGACCCGCTACCGCGTCGAGTGCGGCGACGCCGCCGCGGCCGCCGCGGGCGCGGCGATCATGACGCTGCCGGGCGTCCCGATGGTGTACGCCGGCCAGGAGATCGGCCAGCGCGGCCGTCGGGACGCGATCGCGTGGGACCACGCGCGCGAAGACGTCCGCGACCGCTACGAGCGCCTGTTCGAAACGCGCCGCGACCACCCGGCGCTCGGCCCCGCGGGCGACCTCTCGCGCGTTGACTACCACGTCGCCAGCGGCGACCTCTCGGAGCGGCCCGTCGTCGCCAGCGGCGACGTTCACCCGGACGACGTGGTCGCGTTCCGTCGGAGCGACGGCGAGGAGGACCTCGTGGTCGTCCTCAACTTCGCGCCCGACGCCGCGAGCGTCGCGGTCGAGGTCGACCACGGCGAGCGCGACCTGGTCACGGGCGAGGCGTGCCTCGTCGAGGACGCCGAGGGGACCGAGCGGATCCGCGTCGACGAGGTGGCGGTGGTGCCGGTGGCCGGGGAGTAAGGGGCCGTCTCGCCCCGGTCGTTCGTCCCGGGAGTCGCACTCGGCCGCGATCCGCCCGGACGTAACGCTTGAGTCGGTGGGGATCGCAGGGGGGCGTATGCGATTCGACCGCTCCGACGGCGTCTTCTGTCACGTCACCTCGCTGCCGGGGGCGTACGGGATCGGCGACCTCGGCGAGGGCGCGCGCGAGTTCCTCTCGTTCCTCGGTGACGCCGGCGTCGACCACTGGCAGATCTGCCCGATCGGACCGACGATCTCCGCCGCCGGGGAGTCGCCGTACCAGTCGCCGTCGGCGTTCGCCGGCAACCCGCTCTTCGTCGACCCCGACGGCCTCGTCGACGACGGCTGGCTCGACGCGGCCGACCTCGAGCCGGTGCCCGATTTCCCGACCGACCGGGTCGACTACGACGCGGTCCGCGAGTACAAGCTCCCGCTGTTGCGGACCGCGTTCGAGCGGTTCGAGGAGCGAGCGAGCGAGGACGACCGCGCGGCCCTGGACGCGTTCCGCGAGCGCGAGCCGTGGCTGGCCGACTACGCGCTGTTCCGGGCGCTCTCCGACGCGCGGCCGGAGGACGTCTGGACCGACTGGCCGGAGGCGCTGCGGACGCGAGACCCCGACGCGCTGGCCGACGCTCGCGAGGAACACGCGAGGGAGGTCCGCTTCCGCGAGTTCGTCCAGTGGACGTTCGACCGCCAGTGGCGCGACCTGCGCGCGGTCGCGGCCGATGAGGGGGTGTCGATCGTCGGCGACGTGCCCATTTACGTCGCGCTCGACTCCGCGGACGTGTGGGCGAGCCCGGAGGCGTTCCGGCTCGACGACGGGAATCGCCCGACCGCGGTCGCGGGCGTCCCACCGAACGCGGGCGACACCGGCCAGCGCTGGGGGAACCCGCTGTACGACTGGGAGCGGCTCGCCGAGACCGGGTACGACTGGTGGCTCGACCGGTTCCGCCGCCTGTTCGAGCTCGCGGACGTGGCGCGGCTCGACCACTTCCTCGGGTTCGTGAAGTACTGGGCGATCCCCGCCGACAGCGACGACCCCGCGGACGGCGAGTGGCGCGAGGGGCCGGGGCGCGACCTGTTCGAGGCGGTCGAACGCGAGCTGGGCGAGGCCCCCTTCATCGCCGAGGACCTCGGCTTCGAGGAGCCGGCGATGGACGAACTGATGGCCGAGTTCGGCTTCCCCGGCATGCGCGTCCCGCAGTACGCCGACTGGTGCGCGGCGGGGAACGAGTACCAGCCGATGCACTACGGCGAGGGCGTCGTCGGCTACACCTCGACGCACGACACGGACACGTGGGTCGGCTACTTCGAGGACCTGCCGGCCGAACAGCGCGACTGCTTCCGGTACAACGTCGGCGCGGAGCCCGACGATCCGCCGGAGTGGGCGATCATCGACGAGGTCTGGGCCTCGGACGCGATCCTGGCGGTGACGACGCTCCAGGACCTCCTCGGGCTCGGCAGCGAGGCGCGGTTCAACGAGCCGGGCACGCTGGCTGGCAACTGGGAGTGGCGAGTCACCCGCGACGCGCTCGACGACGCGATCGCGGAGCAACTGTGGGAGCTGGCGGGCAAGCACGTGCGGTGAACCGTGACGGGAGTCCTCCCCGACGCGCCGATCGTCCACGTGGTGACGATCGTCGCGGCGACCGGTTTCATCTGGCTCGGTAGCGGGTGGTTAGAGGAGGCCGCCGAGACCCTCTCCGGCTACTACGGGCTTCCGGCGGTGGTCCAGGGGTCCATCGTCGTCGCGGTCGGATCGAGCTTCCCGGAGCTCGTGAGCGTGATCGTCACCGCCCTCACCGGCGTCTTCGACATGGGCGTGGGCGCGCTCGTCGGCTCGGCCATCTTCAACATCCTCGTGATCCCGGCGGCGGCCGGGATCGGCGGCGAGGGCGAACTGGAGGCCAACCGGACGATCGTGTACAAGGAGGCGCAGTTCTACATGATCGCCGTCTCGGTGCTGGTCGTGACGTTCGCGCTCGCGGCCATCTACTTCCCCGTCTCGTCGGACCCGATCGTCGGGACGATACCGCGCTCGCTCGCGGTCATCCCGCTCGCGCTGTACGCGCTCTACCTCTTCATTCAGTACCAGGACGTCGACGACGCCGAGATGGATCGCGTTCGCGACGGGGTCGACGTCGGGCGGGAGTGGGCGAAGCTGCTCGCCGGGCTCGCGGTCATCGTCGTCACGGTCGAGCGACTCGTGGCGTCGGTCGAGTCGCTCGGCGCCACGTTCGGGGTCCCCGAGTTCCTCGCCGGCGTCACGATCGTCGCGGCCGCGACGAGCCTCCCGGACACGCTGGTGAGCGTCCGGACCGCGCGCGAGAACCGCGGCGCGACGAGCCTCGGGAACGTCCTCGGGTCGAACACCTTCGACCTGCTCGTGGCGATCCCGCTCGGCGTGCTGATCGTCGGCGAGGTCGATGTCAACTTCTCGACGGCGGTGCCGATGCTCGGCGTCTTGACCGTCGCGACCGTGCTCCTCTTCGTGACGCTCCGGACGAGCCTCGCGCTCGAGAAACGCGAGTCGTACGCGCTGCTCGTCGCCTACGGGCTGTTCGTCGCGTGGGTCGTCGCCGAGAGCGTCGGGGCGACGAGCGTACTCAAGGGCGTGTGAGCCCGCGGCGCCGGCGCGGTCGGTCGCCCGCGGGCGACCGGCGTCGTCCGGTTCAGTAGGAGTTCCGCCCGATGACGAAGTACAGGAGGATCCCGAGGACCGGCGCGAAGAACACGATAAGCGCCCAGAGGATCGGCGGGTGATCGCTGCGCGACTCCGCGTCCGAGTACGTCCACGCGATCATCGCGAGGTGGACGACCAAGAAGACGAGCCCGATCAGGAGAGCGATGCCGGCGGCCGCGCCTTGGAGGAGCAACGGGGACATACCGCCTGACACCACAACGGCCGCAGTCAAGTGTTTTTGGGATCGACCCCGACGACCCCCGACGACCTCCGACGACCCCCGACGACCTCCGACGACCCCCGACGACCTCCGACGACCTTCGACGACCCCCGACGACCCCTGACGAAACCGATATCCGCGACTAGTGCGAACGCATCGCATGGTCAACGCGGTGCGCGCGGTCGGCGCCGGGGTCGAGTGTCTCGGCGGCGCCCTCCTCGCGCTGTCGCGGACCGTCGACGGCGAGGTGCGGGTCGGCTCGCTCGCGGCCGGGTTCGCGGCCGGCTACCTGTATCGTCACGCGCGAGCGGTCGCGGGCTGTCGGCGGTTCCGCGCCGGTCCGGGCCGGAGCCTGGTCGTCGCGCTGGCGTGGACGGCGCTCGGGGTCGCGATCGACCGCTCCGTCGACGAGGCGGCAGCGAGACGGGGGTTCGCGGCCGGTCTCGGGCTGGGATCGGCCGGCTATTGGTTCGCGCGGCGCGCGGAGTGAGCGAGGCGAGACGCCCGCGAACCGGCCGCCGACCGGGGGCCGCCCGCGGCCGGACGCTCGTGCGCGGCCGGTCTCCCGGCGCGACTACCGGAGACCGAACCGTTTTGATCCCGCGGCGCCCGGTCTCGGTATGGACCTCTCGGTCGACGCGGAGCGACTCCGCGCGGACATCGAGGCGAACGCGGCGTTCGGGCGGGTCGAGACGGACGATCCGAAGGCGCACGCGCGAACGAACCGGACGGGGACCGAGGCGAACCGGCGGGCCAGAGATCGACTGGTCGAGCGCTTCCGGGACGCCGGCCTCGACGTCACCGTCGACGCCGTCGGAAACGTCCTCGGGACGTGGACCCCCGAGAGCGCCGATCCGGACGCGGCGCCGGTCGTCTCGGGGAGCCACCTCGACAGCGTCCCCGAAGGGGGCATCTTCGACGGGCCGCTCGGGGTGTACGCCGCGCTGGAGGCGGTCCGCGCGATGCGCGACGACGGATTCGAGCCGGACCGCCCGGTCGGGGTCGTCAGCTTCACCGAGGAGGAGGGCGGCACCTTCGGGAACGGACTGCTCGGTTCGGCGGTCGCGACCGGCGAGTTGGCGCTCGACGACGCGCTCGCGCTGTCGAACGCCGACGGGGAGACGCTAGGCGACGCGCTCGACCGGATCGGCTACCGCGGGGGGAGCGCGGTCGACGCCGCCACGCCGACCGACGCGGACGGCGAGGCGGCGACGATCGGCCCCGAGTCCTGGGCGGCGTTCTACGAGCTTCACGTCGAACAGGACACGACGCTGGAGTCGACGGGCGCGGCGGCCGGCGTCGTGACGACGATCACCGGGATCACCCACTGCGAGGCGACGATAGAGGGCGAGGCGAACCACGCGGGCGCGACCCCGATGGACGAGCGCACCGACGCGCTCGCGGCCGCGAGCGAGTTCGTGCTGGACGTCGAGGCCGCCGCGAACGAGGTCGTCGCATCGTCGTCGCCCTCCGCGGTCGGCACCGTCGGCTCGCTGTCGGTCGCACCGAACGCGACGAACGTCGTGCCCGGGCGCGTCGAGGCCGGCGTGGACGTTCGCGACGTCGAGGCCGAGTCGATGGAGACGATCGTCGACGCCGCGCGCGACTCGCTGGCGCGGCTGGCGCGCGACCGGGGGGTCGAGACCGAGTTCGAGCGTCCGTTCGACGTCGCGCCGACGCCGATGAGCGACCGCCTGCGCGAGGCCGCCCACGAGGCCGCCGAGGCGGCCGGACGCGAGGCGATCGACCTCCACTCGGGTGCCGCACACGACGCGATGCGGGTCGCGCGCGTCACGGACGCGTCGCTGCTTTTCGCCCCCTCGCGCGACGGGGTCTCGCACAACCCGCTCGAGTGGACCGACTGGGGCGACTGCGCCGCCGCGACCGAGGTGCTCGCCGGGGCGCTCGCGCGCGTCGCGGCCGGCGATCGATGACGGTCGACGAGGGGAGCGGCCCTCGGGAGAACCACCGCGTCGCGGCGAAGCGCGACCCGACTCCCCGGGACGCCACAACCGTTTTGCCGGGCGGCCGCGAGCGGCGAGCGTGAGACGTCCACTCGGACTCGCGTCGCTCGCGGTCGGGCTGCTGGCGGGGGCCGCCGGCACCGTCGCCGGGACGACCGACGCGCTCGCGAACTGGCCGCCGATCGGCGGGTACCCCGCGCCGACCGTCGTCGGCCGGTCGCTGCTCGTCGTCGCCGTGGCGGGAGTGGTCTACGGGAGCTACCTGCTCGCCGTCCGGGTGCTGACGCGGTCGGCCAACAAGCGCCGGGCGCACAACGTCCGGAACCTGCTCCGGCTGGCGTTCGGGGTCGTCGGGACGGTGGCGACGCTCGCGGTGGCGACGGAGAACTGGCTCGGACTCTTATTCTCGCTCGGCGTCATCGGGTTCGCGATCACCTTCGCGCTCCAGCAGCCGTTGCTGTCGCTGATCGCGTGGGTGTACATCGCGGTCAAGCAGCCGTTCGGCGTCGGTGACCGGGTCCGGATCGACGACGCGAAGGGCGACGTGATCGGGGTCGACTTCCTCGTGACGACGCTGTGGGAGATCAACGGCGAACTGGTGACGACGAACCAGCCCTCGGGACGGGTCGTCACCGTCCCGAACAGCGTCGTCCTCTCGTCGAACGTCGTCAACTTCGGCGGGGGCGGGTCGCCGTACGTCTGGAACGAGGTCGCGGTCCAGGTCGCCTACGAGACGGACCTGGAGTTCGCGCGCTCGGTGATGATCGAGGAGGCGACGGGCCTGGTCGGCCGGGAGATGGCCGACGGCATCGCCGCCTACCGCGAGGCGCTCGCGGAGACGCCCGTCGAACTGGAGGTCAACGACGGCCCGAGCGTCAACGTCCGACAGGAGGAGTCGTGGGTCGAACTCCGCGTCCGGTACCTCACGCACCCGCGACGCGGGCAGCGCGTGAAAAATCGGCTGTACGAACGGATTCTGGAGCGGTTCAACGAGAATCCGGACCGCGTCGCGTTCCCGGTGAGTCGGAGTCGGTGAGTCGGAGTCGGTGAGTCGCGGCCGCGGGCGAACCCTCCGCGGAGGGGGTCTGAAGGCGGCCGGATTGCCTCCGGGGAAACGCTTTCCACGGTAACCGCGCACAGCTATCACATGGACCTCGAGATAGCGGGAAACGCGGCGCTCGTCACGGCGTCGTCGAGCGGACTCGGCAAGGCGTCGGCGAAGGCGCTCGGCCGCGAGGGCGTCGACGTCGTGATCAACGGCCGCGACGAGGAGCGGCTGGCGGACGCCAGATCGGAGATCGAATCGGTCGCGACCGGCGAGGTCGTCTCCCAGTCCGGCGACCTGACGGACCCGGACGACGTCGAGACGCTCGTCGAGACGACCGTCGACGAGTTCGGCGGGCTCGACCACCTCGTCACGAGCGCGGGCGGCCCGCCCTCGGGAGCGTTCTTAGAGACGGACGACGAGGACTGGGAGGAGGCGTACGAACTGCTCGTGATGAGCGTCGTCCGACTCGCGCGCGAGGCCGAGCCGCACCTCCGCGAGGGCGACGGCGGCACCATCGTGAACATCACCTCTCGGAGCGTGAAGGAGGCGCTCGACAGCCTCGTGTTGTCCAACGCCGTCCGGATGGGCGTGATCGGACTCGAGAAGACGCTCTCGAAGGAGTTCGCGCCCGAGATCCGAGCCAACGCCGTGTTACCCGGGCCACACGAGACGTCTCGCATCCGCGATCTCGTGAACGACGCCGTCGACCGAGGCGAGTACGACTCCTACGAAGAGGGGCTCGACGAGTGGGCCGGCAATCCCCTCGAACGCATCGGTGACCCGATGGAGCTCGGGAACACCGTCGCGTTCCTCTCGTCCCCGAAGTCTGGGTTCATCAACGGCACCGCCCTGCCGATCGACGGCGGCGCCACGGGCGCGAACCTATGAAGTCGGTCCCGTTCGACGAGGCCGAGACGTACGAGCCGGAGGCGGGCTGGCGACGGGTGTCGATGGCGGGCAGCGACCGCTTCTCGTTCGAGTGGTTCGAGAAGCCGCCGGATCACTCCTCGCCGCTCCACGACCACGAGAACGAGCAGGTGTGTCTCTGTCTCGACGGCGAACTGACCGTCGTCACCGACGACGAATCGGTGACGCTCGGCCCGAACGACTCCGTCTACCTGGAGCCGAACGAGCCGCACCGCGTCGAGAATACCGGCGACGAGCGGGCGGTCGGGCTCGACGTGTTCGCGCCCGGACGCTCGTTCGACTTCTGGACCGACCGCGAGGAGTGACCCGATCGTGAACGGGGGACTCGTCGCGTGAAGTACCTCGCACGCTCCGCGACCGGCCGACCGCTGCTCGGTGACGACGAGGGGTACGTGCCGCTGGCGGCGGCGGAGCCGAGGGCGGGAACCGTCCGCGACGCCCTCCCGCTGGCGGCCGCGGGCGACCTCCCGAGCGTCGACGACGCGCCCGCCGAGCGCGTTCCGACCGAGAACCTGACGTTCGGGCCGCCGCTGGAGCGGTTCGGGAAGCTGTGGGGGATCGGTCTCAACTACGCCGACCACGCCGGCGACCTCGACGAGGAGCGGCCGGACGAGCCGGCGAGTTTCACCAAGCCGTCGACGGCGCTCACGGGGCCGGGCGGCCCGATACGTCTCCCGCCGAGCGAGCAGAGCGAGCGCGTCACCGCGGAGGCGGAGTTGGGGGTCCTGCTGGGTCGCGAGTGCCGCTCCGTCGCGACCGAGACCGTGAGCGACGTCGTCGCCGGCTACCTGCCGGTCATTGATATGACCGCCGAGGACGTGCTCCGACGGAATCCAAGGTTCCTCACGCGCGCGAAGAGCTACGACACGTTCCTCGTCGTCGGGCCGGCGATCGCGATCCCCGACGGATCGGTCGACCTCTCGAACGCGACGGTGACGACGACGGTCAACGGCGAGGTCGCGGCCGAAAACGAGGTGCGGAACATGCTGTTTCCGCCCGCCGAGATCGTCTCGTTCCACTCCGAGGTAGCGACGCTGCGTCCCGGCGACCTGTTCAGCACCGGGACCCCGGGCGCGGCGCCGATCGAACCCGGCGACGAGGTGCGCGCGACCGTCGAGTCGATCGGCTCCGTGTCGGCGTCGGTGACCGGGCGGCGGTCGTGACCGGAGAAGGGGTCGTCGCGGATCGGTGATCGGCCGCCGACGGCGAGCCGCCGTCGCCGTATCGGAACGAGCCGAGAGGAAGAAATATATACAACGGTACGCCTGCCGTCTCCGATCGCTTCTGATCTCCGAGGATCCACGAGGGTCCACCGAACGGGCCGTTTCATCCGTCTAAACCCGTTTTCGGGCGGCTCTCGTCTGTTTTCTGTCAATCAGTACACGATATATTTATATACTCTCGCGACTAACTACACGTTAACAGACTGGCGATTCGCGGACCTCGCTGTATTTTCGTCGGGGGATCGTCGGAGCAGATTCATGACAGAAACAGACACCTACAGCGACGGCGGGACGGAACGAGAGCGGCTAGCGGATCCCAGCGACGCGTCCGCGAGCGGAGAGCGCACGCGAACCGAGCCGGACCGGACGGGCGAGGAGTCGACGACCGTCGAGGAGACGACGGGCGAGAGCGAGCGGACCACGACCTGCCCGGAGTGCGGCGGCCAGCTCGCGACCGACACGGAACACGGCGAGACGGTCTGTAGCGACTGCGGGCTCGTCGTCGAGGCGGACTCGGTCGACCGCGGGCCGGAGTGGCGCGCGTTCAACGCCGGCGAGCGGGACAGCAAGTCCCGGGTCGGGGCCCCGACGACGAACATGATGCACGACAAGGGGCTCTCGACGAACATCGGCTGGCAGGACAAAGACGCCTACGGCAAGTCGCTCTCGGGGCGACAGCGACGCCGGATGCAGCGGCTCCGCACCTGGAACGAGCGGTTCCGCACCCGCGACTCCAAGGAGCGCAACCTGAAGCAGGCGCTCGGCGAGATCGACCGCATGGCCAGCGCGCTCGGCCTCCCGGACAACGTCCGCGAGACCGCCAGCGTCATCTACCGCCGCGCGCTGGGCGAGAACCTCCTGCCCGGTCGCTCCATTGAGGGCGTCGCGACCGCGTCGCTGTACGCCGCCGCCCGGCAGGTGGGTAACCCCCGAAGCCTCGACGAGTTCACGGCGGTCTCGCGGGTGGAGAAGATGGAACTCACGCGGACGTACCGCTACGTCGTCCGCGAACTGGGCCTGCGCGTCCAGCCCGCGGATCCGACGAGCTACGTTCCCCGGTTCGTCTCGCGGCTCGACCTCTCGGACGAGACCGAGCGGCGCGCCCGCGAACTGCTCGACGACGCAGCGAGCGCGGGGATTACGAGCGGCAAGTCGCCGGTCGGACTCGCCGCCGCTGCCGTCTACGCCGCCGCGCTGCTCACCAACGAGAAGGTGACGCAGAGCCAGGTCTCCGACGTGGCCGACATCTCGGAAGTCACCATCCGGAACCGGTACAAGGAACTGCTCGACGCGAGCGGCACCGTGAACGCCTGATCCGGCACACGACCGATGTGGCGCGCGGAATCGACTCGCTACCCCGGCCGCCACACACGTTTTTAACGCGGCCCGCTGTACGGGGTGACATGGTTGACGCGTTCGTCAGACTCGTCTGTCCGGAGTGCGGCAAGAACTGGCAGGACAATCCCGCCGACCTTCAGGACCTTCGGTCTAACTTTAGCTGTTCGGCGTGTCACGCGACCCGACGCTTGACCGAGTTCATGCGGACGGAGCGCGACCTCGAAGCCGTCAGGCAGTTTCAGTGAACCGGTCCGCCGATCTCGTCGGATCGAGTCCGGCGATCTCCTAGTGCGTCCGTCGGCCGTTTTTGAGCGTCCGTCGGGCGTCTTAGAGTCCGTCGGCCGTTTTTGAGCGTCTGTCGGCCGCGATCGTCGATCCCGCGTCGTCGGAACGTTCGAAAACGATCCCGATCGATCTATCGAGAAACCGCGTTATCGCCCCGCTACTCACGGAATACGTGAACAGTGTGGTAACGTTACTCAAGATAGTAATATAAACCTCCGGTAGCAAAGGACTGGTACTCATGAAGAAGCAGGAGCTCATCCATCTTCACGGTCTCCTCGCGGAGGTACGAAAACAGTGCGAGTTCTGGGACGACGATGTCGACCTCGAGGCCTACGAGGAACTGGGCGTCAAACCGACATCGATTCACAAATCGAAGACCGACCACAAAGCGGCCGTTTTCAAGCTGACCGAGGGAATCACCGAGCCGATGGAGTCGTCCGAATCGGAGCCGCTGGCCCCGACGGCCGACTGAGACGTCTACTGCGTACTGCTCCTCGTCGACCGACCCGATCCGCGCGTAGCGCAGCGACCGCGTTCGACTATCCGTCGTCGCGTTCCACGTCGCCCCGTTCTACGTCGCCCCGTTCTACGTCATCGCGTTCCACGCCGTCGCGTTCTTCGCCGTCGCGAGACGGGAGCTCGTCGTCGCGGTCGGCGTCGTCGCCCGTCACAGACCGTCCGTCCGCGGTCGCGGATTCCTCGGCCCGGTCGCTCTCCTCGGGATCTATCTCGGTGACCGACAGCACCGTGAGCGGGATGTTCCGGAGGCGCTTGCCGATCTCCTTGCGCGCGACGCGGCTGGCGTGTTCGTCGCGGTCGACGTTGAACACGTCCATCTGAAGCTCCAGGGCGACGAGCGCCTCGTCGGCCGCGACGAACGCCGGGTCGAGCTCCTCGCCGCTCGGCGACGTCCGCGTTCCGGTGTCTATCTCGACGTAGTTGAGGTCCGGATTGAGCATCTCTCCGGTCTTCGAGATGGCGATCCGGACCGCCTCGTCGGCGGTCTCCACGTCGTACACCGGGACCGCGGCCTCGACGACGACTCGACAGTCCATCACGGGCAAGAGTACCACGCGAGCGAGTATCAAACTTCGGCCGCGGCCGGGTCGCGGAGGCCGGTCCGGTCGGTCCCCGACGATCGCGCCGGTCACTCGCCGCCGGCGCGGAGGTAGTAGAACACGTACGTCTGAGCGTAGCCGGCGTACTCGCCGCCGAACCGCTCGCGGATCGCGCGGGAGGTCGCCGCGTAACTCCCGCGGTCGCAGTCGGGGTAATACTCCTCGATGGTGGTGTGGATCCAGGTGTCCAGCGGGACCGCCTCGAGGAAACCGAGCGAGAACAGCAGCACGCAGTCCGCGACCTTGTCCCCGACGCCGACGAATCGCTTGAGCGACTCGCGGGCCTCCTCGTAGGGGAGGTCGGCCGCCTCTCGCGGATGGGCCTCACCGCTCGCGACCATCTCCGCGGTCCGCCGAACGTAGGGGGCGCGGTAGCCCAAGGAGAGGTCGCGAAGTTCGTCCTCCGTGCGCGCGGCCAACCGCTCGGGCGTGGGGAAAGCGCGGTACGCCCCGTCGCCGAGCGCGACCGCGTCGCCGTACGTCTCCCGGAGTCGCCGCTGCATCCCGTGGATGCGAGCGACCCGCATCTGCGCCGAGCAGATGAAGGAGATCAGGCAGGGGAAGGCCGGGTCGCGGGTCAGCCGCATCCCCTCGTAGGCGTCGTACGCGCGCTCCAAGAGAGGGAGGTCCGGGGTGGCGTCGAGGATTTCATCGAGGTCGTCGTCGAGCCGGAGGAGGTGGGTCAACAGCGGTTCGGCGTCAGTCGACGCCTCCCAGCGGAGCGTGCCGTCGTGGACGCCGCCCTCCTGTCGGACCCGAACCGCGACCCGCTCCTCGGTCACCTCAGGGATTGGATCGACGACGGTCTCGTACCACGCGTCGCCGCCGTGAGCGTGGAGTTCGTCGTACGTGTCGCCGTCCGCGCGGTTCCAGAGGTAGCTCTGGCCGCTCTCGAGGGTCGCCTGTAAGTCGAACGGTCCAGCCAGGTCGCCGACGTCGATCGCCCCGCGTTCCATCGTCTCCAGTCACGGTGCGCGCAGGCATGCGGGTTTCGGTCTCAAACCGCCGCCGAGGACGGCTTTTTGTCCACCCGCGCCCTACCGGACGTATGCCGACGTACAGGCGGACGACCCGGGTGCCGGCCCCGATCGAAGACGTGTGGGAGTTCCACTCCACGGTCGACGGACTGCGAGAACTCACTCCGGACTGGATGCGCCTCCGCATCGGCGGCGTCGAGGGGCCGGACGGCTCGCCCGGCCCCGAGGTCCTCCTCGCCGGATCGACGATACGCATGTCGATCCGCCCGTTCGGGGCCGGTCCGCGTCAGCGGTGGACCTCCCGGATCGTCGAGCGGGAGCCCGAGGGAGAGACGACGCCCGAGCGCTCCGCCCGGTTCGTCGACGAGATGGAAGACGGACCGTTCCGTCGCTGGGAACACACGCACGCGTTCTACGCCGACGGCGAGGAGACCCTGCTCGTCGACACGGTCGCGTATCGACTGCCGCTCGGACCGCTCGGCGACGTCGCGGGCCCGGCGGCGAAAGTGGGATTCGAGGGGATGTTCCGCGACCGACACCGGCGGACGGTCCGGCGGTTCTCGGAGCACTGACCCGGCTGTAGCGCCCGCGACCGCGAGTCCGGGTTCCTACGTCGACGCGACGGGAGCCGCGTCGCTCCCGAAGGTGAGCTCGAAGACGGCGCCGTCGTCGTTTCGAGCCTCGATTTCCCACTCGTGCGCCTCGACGATCCGGTCGACGATCGCCAGCCCGATCCCGGAGCTGTCGGCCGAGGAGACGCCAGAATCGAAGACCGCGTCGGCGACTTCGACCGGGATTCCGGGACCGTCGTCCGCGACGTACATTCCGTCGACGCCGTCGTCCGTGGTGATCGGACCGACCTCTACCGCGATGTCTCGACCGCCGTGGTCGATCGCGTTCCGGAAGAGGTTCTCGAACGCCTGGCGGAGCCGGCTCGGATCGGCCTCGACGTGGCCGACCTCGTCCGCGATCGTGAGTGCCGCGTCCGGCGCACGTACCGACTGCCACGCCTCCTCCGCGACGGCCGCGATCGGAACCGGCTCCGTCTCGCCGATCGCCTCGCCGCGTCGCGCGAGCATGAGGAGGTCGTCGATCAGCGTCTCCATGCGGTCGACCGCGCCGCTCATGGCGTCGTAGCGCGACGGCGTAAGCTCGTCCTCGGAGAGCGACAGATAGCCCGAGAGCACGTTGAGCGGGTTCCTGAGGTCGTGTGAGACGACAGCGCTGAACTGTTCGAGCTGTTCCGCCTGTCGGCGGAGCGCTGCCCGGCGGTCGTTTCGCGCGATCGTGTGTGCGACCAGATCCCCGAGGGTGCGGTACAGATCGATTTCGTCCTCCGTCCAGACGCGGCAGTCGTCGGACTCGAACGCGACGATTCCGCTCAGTTCCCAGTCGACGACGAGCGGGACGTGAACGGTCGCCGGCGGCCCCCCGACCCCCGTCTCGGCCGCCTCGCCGTCGAAGTCCGCGGCGGGGGCCGCGGCGCGCGCGACGTTGCCGAACGTCGACAGTCGCTCCGACCCCGGAAAGTCCTCGAACGGTCTCGGCGCCGGATCGAATCCGTGAGGAGACCAGCCGTACGCGGGGACAAACCGGCCGTCGTCCTCTCGATAGCAGACGATCCGGTCGAGATCGGCGTGTTCGCCGACGTTCTCCATCGTCCACTCGATCTTCGTCTCGACCTCGTCGGTGCGAGTGCTCATCAGCGTCGTTCCGGCGTCGAGCAGCACCTCCGAGAGACGGGCGACGTCGTCGTCTCCCAGTCGGACGCGGTCGGGGTTCACCCGACTCGCGAGACGCTTTGCGAGGGGGTCGGAAGCGTCGACCTCGGTGGGGCCAGTCGCTTCGACGTCGACCACGTCGTCCACGCCGGCCGACAGTAGCCCTCGGATCGCCGGCGTCGCGGGGTCCTCGACGAGCCCGATCACCGGTACGTTCGACGGGAGCGCCGCGAGCCGCTCCGTCACGGCGTCTTCGCTCGTCGCCGCAGCGGTGACGACGACGCCACACGCGGCGTTCAGGTGCGCCTCGTCTCCCCCCTCCGCGCCGATGCCGATATCGATCGGAGAGAGCGTTCGAAGCGCCGGTCCGTTCGGCCCCTTCCAAGCGGCGTCGACCGCCCGGGACACGCGCTCGCCGGCGACCCGGTTGTCGCCCACGAACGCGACGACCGTTCGCCGGTCCATACCCGATCCGATCTCTCGGAGGGTTTCAACGTTTACCCCAAAATATCGGCGCTGAAAACGCTACGCCCGGTTCGCGGTCGCGGTGACGTAGATACCCGCGAGGACGACGCACCCGCCGGCGACGGTGGCCGGCGTCGGCGTCTCCGAGAGGAACGCGAAGGCGAGCAGCGTCGCGCCGACCGGTTCCCCAAGCAGCGAGACGGAGACGACGCTCGAATCGAGATGCGCGAGCGCCCAGTTGAGGACGGTGTGACCGAGCAGTCCCGGTCCCGCCGCGAGCCCGGCGAACAGGAGCCACTCCCGCGGCGGGTATCCGGTGAGCGAGTGTCCCGCCGCGAGGACGAACGCGAGCAGAACGACCGCGCAGACGCCGTACACGACGGTGACGTACGGGACCAGCGAGATGCGCTGGCGCAGCGAGCGCCCGGCCAACACGTAGCCCGCGGCGGCGACCGCGCCCGCAAGCGCCAGCGCGTTCCCGTACAGCGGCCGGGGACCGACCGCCACGCCGCCGAGGAAGTCGCCGACCGACATGGCCGCCATCCCGCCGACGGCGACGGCGATGCCTCCGGCCATCCGACGCGTGACGCGTTCGCGCAACAGCAGCCACGCGCCGAGCGCGACGAACACCGGTTGCGCCTGGACGAGCGTCACGCTCGCGGCGACGCTCGTCCAGCGGAGGCTCTCGAACCAGGCCGCGAAGTGGACCGCGAGCGCGACCCCGGACAGCGCCGCGAACGTGAGGTCTCGGGGCCGGATCCGAGCTAACTCCCCGCGGTACCGCCACGCCGCGATCGAAGCCAGCGGCAGCGTCGTGAACAGCACCCGATAGAACGCGGCGACGGAGCTCGGCGCCTCGCTCAGGCGGACGAGGACGGCACCCGCGCTCACGGCGGCGACCGCGGCCGCCAGCCCCGCCTTCGGTGACACCGCTGGCTTCGAGGTCATCGAGCGTCGCGGTCGTTCGCGCGGCGGGGGCTTACCGGTTTCGAGAGCGCACCGAGGCGACGAGGTCTTCACCTGGCCGGCGTCCGAGATGCGGGCGACGCCGACGGTGATTTCACTCCGCGACGCGAACGACGGCTCATGTGTGCGGACACGTTTGGCGTCGGGATCCGCGTCGCCGAGACGGAACTCCGCGTCGTCGTCGGCGTCCCCTCCGACATCGACGCCGGATGGACCGACCCGGAGACGTTCCAATCGCTCGTCGCGGAGGCCGTGTGGGAACGACTCGACCGACGCTCGACCCTGGAAGCCGTCGCCGCTCGGTACGACACGGGCGAGACGGCCCCCCTCGGGAGCGTGACGCTGGAGCCGGACGGCACCGTGGTACAGGCCGACCTCGACCGCCTCGCTGAGTCCGACGGTCGAGACGACACGGAAGGGTAACGGATCGAGTTCCCCACGAGTCACGTCAGTCGTCAGCGACGCGCGCCGCGAGCGCGGCGCCGACGGCCCAGGTCCGTTCGGGTCGGTAGGCGGTGAGATCGTATCGGGTCGGCCCCACGGTGTCGCCCCAGGTTTCGAGCGCGTCGAGCGCGACCAACCCCGACAGCGTCGCTCCCAGCGTTCGCGGCGTCGTCTCCGGGGCCGGCAGCACGGCGTGGACCTGCTTCGACTGCGGATAGTTGCGATCGCACGTCTCGATACCCCGTGTGGCCTCGGCCCAGTGGCGCCGAACGTACCCGAACGTCGTGGGATCGTCCCGATAGAGCCGCTCGACCGCCGCTACCGCGTCGTCGGCACCGACGACCGTGTCGACGCGGCCGCCGACGCGCGACAGCAACTCCGCGGACCCCTCGAAGGAGCATCCCATCGCGATCTGACCCGTTCGTCCCTCGAACCGGTCGAGCAGCCCGTCCGCGAACGCGGCCGCGGAATCGACACCACCTCGAGCGGCGACGGGCGTGAGGTCGTCGATCAGTACGTCGACCGTTCCCGGGGGAGCGCCCGCAAGATGGTCCGCAACGGCGTCGAGAACGCGCTCACCGTCAGCGGTACGGCCGAGCACCGTGTGCGCGAGTCCGCCGCTCGGCACCACCTGTGTCGACGCGACGGCCCCGCTCCGGGCGATGTCGCTCGCGTCCACCACCGCCTCACGATTCGGTGGCCCCGCCGGGGTTCGATCCCAGCCGCTTCGCCAGGCCTCGACGTCCGTTCCGAACAACACGGACACGACACGGTCCGAGGTAATCCCGTCGCGAACCGACGGGCGATCGCCGCAGAACAGGCGTGTCGCGGTGTTCGTGCCGTTCGGTCCCTCCATGATACGTTAGCTTCACCGACAGAACTGATAAACTTACGGATGATTCTATCAGTACTGATATGACTTCCGACGAGGAGACGGCCGATCGGCCGTACGCGGTTCGGAGAACCGGTACTCGCTGCCGGGCGGGGTCGCCGCGGAACCGAACGGTCAAGCCGACTGACGGCAGCGCTCGTCGCGGCCCAGCAGACGGCGGTCGGGTGCGGTTGCTCTGTGTATGAAAACAGCCCACGGACGTGCGGTCCGTGGGCTTGGGTGGGAGATCACTCCCGTATGAGTGGGCAGGCGGCGACTCGTGGTTCCCAGAGGATCGCTCACTCCAGTACTTCACGATACGCTGGTGGGCTTAACTTCCGTGTTCGGAATGGGTACGGGTGTTCCCCCACCGCTTTGGCCGCCTTTATGCCGACTCTCGGACTCGAACCGAAACCCTCTCTCGTCGCGCTCTCGAGCGAGGGA
>NZ_SGTU01000298.1:0-527 GCF_005435195.1 Halorubrum sp. SP3
AGGTCTGTTTCGCGCACACCCCTCTGTTCGTCTTGGCTCTATAAAAAAGTTAGGCCGCGAACCGCACGGACGACGCCTTACCGTCGGTCGGAGTTGATCTCGGTGTCGTCAACCACGACTTCGAGATCAGAACCAGTAGCGTCGATGTGGGCTTCAGACGGGTTCTCGTTTCCGAAGACATCCTCGGGTTCGTAGTGTGCGCCTTGGAAATCCTTGCGAGCGAAGTACCGCTGGAGGTCACGGCTTGTGTGTGGCATTTCCCGCGCGTCCCATGCGTCTGCTCGACTCTTGGCGCGGACAGGAATCGTCGCCGTCTGTCGCAGCTCAACCTGAACGGCGAAGACCTCGGTATCTTCTGCTTCGGTATTCTCGTCGGCGGTGCTTCCATCGTTGGCAGCGGTTTCGGCTTGTGCCATCGCACCCTGACGTTTGGGTGGCACGTATAAAAAAAGTTAGGTCAAGTGAGAAACGAAGACGACCTACGAGACAGCCGCAAGGAAGTGCGGCATCGAACGGAGGTCGTCTTC
>NZ_SGTU01000299.1:0-527 GCF_005435195.1 Halorubrum sp. SP3
GCTGTTGACGGTCGGCGTCGCTCCCTGAATCGGACTTCGGAGGCGTCGATCCCCGGGAGACCGACGGGCGTCGTCCGCTGAGTACGGTGGCGGTGTCTCCGGGCGGCCAGTACAGTTTTTTGCTAGCGCACGTCAGCGACTCGTATGTTAAGGCCCCGCTACCATCGGTTCGCAGCGTTCGGCCTCGGTGTCGGAACGGGGGGAGCGTTGCTCTGGCTCGGAATCGACGTCCTGCTTTCGAGCGCGGTCGCGGTCGCGCTCGCTGTGAGCGTCGCGTTCCAGTTTCGAACCAACCGCGAGTTTCCCGACAGGTGGACCGGAAGCGGATGGAGGAACGACCGGTGGACTCTCCTTTCGTTGGCCGTGACCAACTTCGCCGCGCTCGTCGGCGTCCGATGGCTTCCGCTCCCAAACGGGTACGGCGCTGCGGTCTCGTTTCTGATCATCTTCGTCGGGGTCTCCGCTTACCTGGGCGGACTGCTCGCAGCGAAGGAGCGCGGCCCGTTCGACGATGAGCGTTCCCTGCG
>NZ_SGTU01000300.1:0-526 GCF_005435195.1 Halorubrum sp. SP3
GTCGAGGACCGTACACACCCCGAGCTGCTCGTCTTTGATGACGCGTTTGTTCGTGTCTATCGCGACGTCGACTAACCCCTCTAAGTCGTCGACGAGGATCGTCGCCTCGTAGTCGCGTTCCGAAGGGAACGTCCCGTTGGTTATCCACTCGGAGAACTCCTGTTCCTGCTGTCGGATCTCTAGGAGTTCACGCTCTTCGGGAGAGACGGTGGCATACCCGCTCCGCTGCGCGAAAACCAGACCCAAAGCGCCGCCGACTCCGAGGAGCACAAGCAGGATCGACCCGACTGCCTCGTCTGTCCCCGGATCGACCGGCCGCTCGACCGTCTCCGTTCGCTGACCCGGCTCGTCGACGGTGTTCGTTTCCAGCACGCGGAACGTCTGCGGGTTAACCGTCATCGGCATCGTGCTCTCGTAGGTCTCGCTCACCGACTGCCCCCCCAGCGTCCCCTCGACGGACGACACCGCGACGATCCGGATCTCTATCGTTCCGGCTACGCCGAGCTGCTGTTCGATCGTTCGGATC
>NZ_SGTU01000301.1:0-525 GCF_005435195.1 Halorubrum sp. SP3
CGGGAAGTAGTCAACGTCGGGGAGTTGGAGGTCGATCGCGGGCTGGAAGACGTTGAAGACCCGTTCCTTGAGGTCTTGTGTCTCGTCGGTAATCCCGAGTTGGGAGTGTTTCCCACGAACAGACTCCTCGGAGTACCCCGAGTCCGTCTGGAAACGCCCGAGGACGGGGTTCACGTCGCCGTTATCGGCCTTCTGGTACGTCTTGAAGACCTGTGCGGACTTCTTGTTCGTCGTCCGCCGCGACTCCATGTTCGCCTGCTCAACGTACGTCTCACGGATCGGTTCGATGTAGTCGTAGACCTGCCCGTTCGACGGGGCGATGTAGTACGTATGGAGCTGCGGAAAGGCGTCGTGTGCCCACGTCGCGATAGCGCCCGTTGAGAACGACTTCAGTTCACCACGAGCGAGCAACAGGACGTTAACGTCAGCCCAGTTCTCGGGGTAGAGCCACGAATCCTCGTGGAGCAGGTGACTAAGTGGTTCACCGTCGGTCGTCTTGAAGTCGTACGCTTTCGACGGATCAAC
>NZ_SGTU01000302.1:0-523 GCF_005435195.1 Halorubrum sp. SP3
CTCCTGAAGTTCCTGTTCTTCCTCGCTGGTCAGTTCGGGCTTCTCCTGAAGTTCCAAGAGCCGTTCTTGGGCCTCCGTGTCACCCATCTCGGGATCAACTTCAGGCTCGTCAGCCGAGGCCATCTCCTCGGTGTCCAAGGCGTGTTGAAGTTCTTGAAACTCCGTCTCGTTGAGGAGGCGATGTTTGAACGTCACGGTCTGATCACCGAGCGAGACGTTCACGTCACCGCGGTAGTTGCGTGCGTTACCCGTCTTCCGTTTTGCGACGACGAAGGCTGGATCTGTCATGGGTTGTTGTGTATGAAAAATCGACTGCGAAAACGTTTGAAAAAGCGAGAACCACCGCGACTGCTGGTAGAAATGACCTATCCGTTCAGACGGCTACTATCCGTTTCTGACGAGGCCCTGTGTCAACGGTTCCACGCGAGGACACTCCGAGTCACTCCGTGACACCGTTCGTTCCTCACGTCCTCCTAATAGAACTGAAGGATATTAAGGGTAACGGATATAGTGGTGACGCCCA
>NZ_SGTU01000303.1:0-523 GCF_005435195.1 Halorubrum sp. SP3
GAACCTCTCCGTTTCCGTGGATTCAACCTCCAGTGGGGGAAATCCACGGTCGTAACTGTGGGAGGATGTCAGTCGCGTTGTGTCGCATTGGTAATAATTTCTGTATTTCTTATTAATACAATTAAATAGATCATTTGTGTGGTTCCCCGAAGTGTGTGAACGTGTCTCACAGGCATCTGAGTGGGGTGAGACGCCCGTTTTCGAATTCGAACCTGAACTCGGGTTCCACCGATCACGGGGCTGCGAAGAGCCCGGCACCTGCCGCGAAACTACTCCGCTGGCAGCGAGCGTGGGGTCGGCGCGGACCGCCACCGAACAGAATAAACTGTTCGCGCAACTATCAGACGGTGGAGCGTTTTCGCTCCCGTAAGCGACCGGGCACGGTAGGGGATTTCGCCCGGTCGCGTGCGGTCGATACTACTCACCGGTAGCGGGTACGCCCTGCCCGGCTCCGAGACGGAATCGCGGGAAGGAGGTTGGTCGCCTCGCGTGTGTGTGCGCAAGGAGTAAACAGAGGAACTCA
>NZ_SGTU01000304.1:0-522 GCF_005435195.1 Halorubrum sp. SP3
GCTACCAGCCGATGGACGGCGAACGGCTGGAAGGCATCGCCTCGAAGGGGCATCGTGTCCACGTGATCTCTGTCGGGTACGCGCAGTCGGTCCCCCCCACAGCTGATGGAACGGTCGAGGTCACGCAGATCAACAATCCGAACGACATTACCCGGCTCGGGATTGTCGTCTCGAGACTCACACAGGAGTGGTCGACCGACGACCGCGAGATACGCGTCTGTTATGACTCGCTGAACGTCCTGCTGAACTACCGAGATGTGAAGAACGTGTTCCGATTCCTCCACGTGTTTCTCAGTACGTTCACCAAGACGGACGCCGTCGCACACTTTCACGCCGACCCGCTCGAAGGCGATCCGCAGTCGATTAACACGCTCAAGCCACTGTTCGACGAGGTCGTCTCGATGGACTCAACCGGAACGTACGTAGAATAAATGAGCGTGGATAGACCAGAGACACCGCAGAAAGCGCCCGTTGAGATATCGCCGTGAGCGACATCGATCGATCACTCCGGATCCGCGCCTT
>NZ_SGTU01000305.1:0-520 GCF_005435195.1 Halorubrum sp. SP3
GATGCCGTCGGCGACCTCGAACTCGAAGAGCGGTCCGTCGAGAGTTTCCAGCTGTGGACGACCTCGGCTGACGTCTTCGAAGACGTTGACAACGTTGACGACATCACGAGCGGCGTCGAGAACGACCTCGTCCAGGAGACCGACTCCCTGACCGAGGGCGACGTCCTCATCCACCAGGTCACCGCGACCGGTCTCGAAGGTGCCATCCAGGCGGAAGGTAGCTTCGAGAACGTTGTCACCTCGAACGCAGTCAACGTCACCATCGAGCAGACGTCTGACACGACTGCGCCGAACCGCGACCCGAAGGTCGTGGCCATCGGCAGCATGATCAGCAACGACAACGTTCAGTTCATCTCCACTGAGGGCGAGTACTTCATCGCCTTCAACGAGGAGAACATCGAGACGGTCGGCTCCCGTGACGTCGCTTTCGACGACGGGTTCGAAGTGACCGTTGAGGTCCGCGACGAGCGGCTCCTCAGCCCCGACCGCCAGGAACTCGAAGACAACGATGACGGGCTCG
>NZ_SGTU01000306.1:0-519 GCF_005435195.1 Halorubrum sp. SP3
GCCTCAACTGTGTCGACGATGTAATCGAGAACTGGACGGTTCTCCCATGGGTGACATCGGCCGAGAGCGATTCTCGGTAAGTGGCCAGAGATGCTGTCCGTTTTCAGCAGTGAGACGAATATATCTCAGTACCTCACCCCGTCAGTCTCCGTGATATAATTTGGCACCCACCGAGAGCACAACGCTCATTCAGCTGTTTCTAACGTGGACTCGGTGGCTGTCTCTATGAAGAAAGGACGGTATCATCCAGACATGACATTGATTATACATGGTGTTTTTGCGTGTAATGACAGGTTAGAGTATATTTCGGCTCGATAGACTACTAGGTTTAGAAACAATTATAGTGGCACCATCATAATGCCTGCTTAGCCCAACAAATGTTATCTGGTAGCAACCGGGGGAGACTTATGAACTCAGAAACTCACACTCAGTCGGTGCTACGAGGAGAAGCGTTCCACGGGTCACCCCGTCTCAGGGTGGGATCATGAACACACCGTTGACTGGATTGTTCGTGTTCGG
>NZ_SGTU01000307.1:0-240 GCF_005435195.1 Halorubrum sp. SP3
TGGGACGCGGACGGTGACGGGGAGACGAGCGATCTGGTCGCCCCGGCCGAGAGCCCGGCGTTTTACACGAACTACGGGACGAACGCGATCACGCTCGCCGCACCGGGCGGTGATGCCGACTTGACCGCGATCGGTACCGGCGTTCCGTGGTTCAACGACCTCGTGTTCAACACCGTGTTCAGCTACGTTGACACGGACGGAGACGGCGAACCCGACACACAAGTCCCCGGATACGGCTGG
>NZ_SGTU01000307.1:298-518 GCF_005435195.1 Halorubrum sp. SP3
TCAAGTCGGCGAACCCCGACTACAGCGCGAACCAGGTCGAGGCCGCGCTGAAGAAGGCCGCCGAGGTGCCCGACGACTACGGGAAGGAGTACTACGGCGCGGGCTACCTGAACGTCGTCGACGCGCTCTGAAGTCGGTCGGCGGACGGGGTTTCCCGACTACAACCGCTTCGACACGTACGGGCCGTCCTGCCGGTCGCCGAGCTTATTGCGATAGTACT
>NZ_SGTU01000030.1:0-2486 GCF_005435195.1 Halorubrum sp. SP3
GAACAAGTTTGTCTTGAATAAAGGAGAGTACCACGCTCGTGCCGCGGAAATCAACGACCGATCGCTCTCTTGGTTGGATTCAATCGGCGACGATCGGCCCTTCTTCCTGTGGAACCACTATATGGATCCTCACGGGCCATACAATCCGCCTGCGGGCTACACGTACGCCGACCGCGAACTGTCGAACGACGAGGCGCAGACGCTCTACCAGAAGACGATCGACAGCCCCGACGAGATCGTGGACGAGGAGCGGCAGTTGTTAATTGATGCCTACGACGGGGAGATCCGATATCTGGACGATCAGCTCCGCGCGTTCTTCGACTCGCTCGACGATCGCGGGCTGCTCGAAGAGAGTCTGATTGTCGTGACGGCCGACCACGGGGATGCGTTCGGCGAACACGGGTACTACACGCACCCGCGATATCTCCACGAGTCGTTGCTACACGTTCCGCTGATCGTTTCGTTGCCGGGTGAACGTGGGAACGAAACGGTGACAACTCCGGTGAGTACGCTGGATATCGTTCCGATGATACTGGAATACGCTGGTGAGCCCGAGTCGGAGTTGCCGAGGGAGCCACTCGTGAATAGAGACGGACAGTTAGTGTTCGATGACAGTGTCGTCTTCGCAAGTGCGACCGGCGAGGACGAACACGAGGGGATCAGGCGCTTTGCCGCTCGCGGCGAGCGGTGGAAGGCGGTACTGGAGCGGGAGATCGATTCGGGAGAGATCGTTTCTGAGGGAGTGTACGATCTTGTGGAGGATCCCAGAGAGCAGTCAGAGCTAAACCCGAAGCAGGCCGATTCAATAGAATTCCTAGAAGAGCTACGCTCATTCAGCGCATCCCGAGTTGACTCGGTTGACGGCTCAGAACAGGAGGAAGGGACACAAGACCAGTCCGCAGAGATCGACGAGCGGCTCGAAGCCCTCGGGTATAAATGAGGAGCTTATAATGGACATCTGCCTCGTATCAAAAATGTTCCCGCCGGATGTTGGGGGAGCTGAGACGTACGCCTACGAGCTGTCGAACACATTGGGACGTGCGGGACACAACGTCGATGTGTTTACTATGGAAGCGGCGACAGACGGTGAAATCGATGTCCACGAGAATGTCTCGGTAACCCGTCTGATGAAACGTCGTCGGCTCGTAACCGTGGATACAGTCCTCTTTAGTATCGTGGCACGGCGCAAGATCGACTTTGACGCGTACGATGTCGTCCACGGCACGCTGATGCCAGCGTCGACAGTCGCGTTCACTCCTGGGTTCGGAATGGCTGACGTACCGCTTGTCGTGACGAGTCATGGTACATCGGTCGGCGAAATGCGGTCGAGTGACCCGCACACGTACGAGGATTACCTGATGAAGTACGTGTTCCATCCGATGAACATCGTCTTGGATTCGATCGCAGGGCGATTCGCCGATCGAATTATCGCTATCAGCGATCACACACAGGAGCAACTGGTGGATACGTACCGCTTCGACAGCGATCGAGTTTCGATGATTCCTCACGGGGTGGATAACGAGCGATTCCATCCCGATGCCGGCCCACATCCTGCGCCCGATTCAGAGAAATTCACGTTACTGTACGTGGGCCGGCTAGGACCCCGAAAGGGAGTCGATTTGGCGATCGAGAGCTTTGCAGCCCTTGACCGCCCTGACGTGGAGTTGTTGATCGCCGGGACGGGCCGACATGAGGATCGGTTGCGGAACCTCGCATCAGAGTTGGGCGTTTCAAATCGTGTCCGGTTCCTCGGGTTCGTTCCAGATGACGAGCTGCCGGCACTGTATGCGAGTTCAGACCTATTTGTCCTCCTGTCGAGCTACGAGGGCTACGGTCTTGTGTTACTGGAGTCGATGGCCTGTGGAACGCCGGTAGTGGCATCCCGGGCCGGCGGAATCACGACCGTCGTCGACGGTAAGTCCGGTGCGTTGGTTTCACGTGAGATTGGGGATATTATCGACTCGATTGACTCCTTTATCGAAGATAATGACCACCACCTAGAGGCTACTTCGGCAGCTCAAACCCGAGCTACAGAACTTGACTGGAACGAAGTAGCAGACAGAGTTATTGATGAATACGTACACACTGAGGTAGGTCAATAGATGAGCGTGACCGTCCCGAAGGTATCAAATGGATCAATTGAGGCGGTCCTTGGACTGGTGCGTGACTATTTCAGCTATTTGATCCTCCTCGGTGGTATCGGAGCACTATCTGTAGTCGTTCTTCTTGATCTCTGGGCATTTCTCGCGCCAGCTGTCGGTATTCTACTCGGTGGAATTGTTGGCATTTTCGTTCGCGATTATCGGATAGAAAGTGAGCAGGATCCGCTAGATTGGCGCTTTGGCATCATCGCCACGTCGCTGTTTATTGTCGGTCTCTTTGTGATCTACCGCCCTGTAATCGGTGCTCGTCCACCGCTTCACTATGTACTTCACGGAGCAATGGCAGCCGTCATCGGGTATCAGATATTCCGAGGAGGTTCTTGG
>NZ_SGTU01000030.1:2509-8076 GCF_005435195.1 Halorubrum sp. SP3
CATTACGGCCGAAATAGCCATTTTTGCGTTCTTCACATTCTGGAGTTCGCAACTAGCCTTTCCGGCAGGAATGTACTCTCCGGACACCTTCGCGTTTATTCCGACCGCGAAATCGATCGTTGTATCCGGGGGCCTCGAACAGGTTGGAACGTATAGTCACACACCGGGACATATGGTATTCGTCGCGGAATTCGCTCAGGTCACCGGATTAAATGTGGATATCAGCTATCGATTTGGTGCAACAGCGGCGATCGCTGGGACGGTTCTTATCCTCGCGTACGCTGACCGTGCGATTCCGGGTCTATCCCGACGGACTGCCTTGCTCGCGGCGCTGATCTTCGTACTGATGTCGTATTCTATCGCAAAAGGCACTCGTCCGACGAAGTTGAATTTCTTTTATCCATTGATTCCGTTGATCGTTCTCTCCGTATTCAAAATCGAGTGTGGTCTCGGCGATTCGAAGCGATATCTTCCTCCTCTGTTCCTAGTGATGGTGTACTTGATCTTTGGACACACATACAGCGGCGGGGCCGCGCTAATAGTGACCGGCGTAATCTGGCTATATCTCAGCGGAATTCCGGTGTTAAATGGTCTCGATTATTCTGAGCGTATCCCCGTCCGCACGACGATCGCGTTTGGAATTCTATGTATAATGTATCTAGGGTATGCCGGTCTGGTAACGGGGGAGATGACAGGCCGAATCGCCGATGTCGTTCTCTCTTTAGTTGAATTGCTTTTCGGGGAGGGTGCAAGTGGTGGTGGTTCAGGTGGGGGACGGTACTCACAGTTGTCACTCTCACTCCTTTTCGTTTCCACTAGCGGTCAGTTGGTCATGTTTGCAACATCAATGCTCGGTTTCGCCACTATTGTCCGTCGACAGGAATGGGGCCTTGACGCGGTTGCATTCTGGATCGTAGTCGGCTTTGGAATAATCGGCTTCAGTATATTTGGCAATGCTACAGACATCCCCCCACAGAGAATTTACTCTCTTCTCGCATTATTCGGCCTAAATCTCGCGTGTGCAATCGGGATCATAGCATTCCATTCATATACACGTTCGAATGTCGTTGCTTCGAGCGTTGTCGTCGTACTTGCAATCTTAGCATTGAGTTCACCAGTGGCGGGGGTTTCTCTATCGCCACACAGTGACGAGATACCGACTTACAAACGGTATGAAACGGCATCAAACAATGCAGTTCAAATATGGACTGATTCTCGTATCACTGGTAATGAGGTGTTCACAACGGCAGGAACAAGCAGTAATATACCAGTACAACGACTTGAAGACGGGGAAGTGTCTACAACTGTTAATCGAAGTGCAATCACTAATGGAACTATCTATATACACTCTAAACACGCCGAAAAAACAGGCTTAATGATAGATTCGGGAGGGGTCACCCTCGGCTCGCGAGAATACGCATTCGTTTATCTACCAAATAGTAATTCAAATGATAATACGGTCTATTCTAATGGAGTAGGAGAAGTATTTATAAAGAAAGCTGACTGACAGTCGACGACAACCGATGAAATCCAATATACAAAATCAAGAGTATTTTAGACTGCGAAAGGGTCAACTTACAAAATTTCACCTCAATAGAGTGCCACAGTTTCGAATCATCCAATTGTTCAGACATCGCCCGCACATTTCATAAAATGACAGACATTTGCCTTGTCACACCTAGATATCCGCCAACGCATGCTGGCGGGGGTGAAGTTAGTGCCCAATTACTTGCAGAACAATTAAAAAGAAGTGAAGAAATTGGGAACATAACAGTAGTCTCATTCGATGGCAAGAATACGGAGATTATAAACGATGTCAAAGTTGCTCGTCTAGCTGATCTCCCAACTTATCCGTACACTATTCCTAACGAAATTGCATATCGGAGACTCATTGATTATGAACTTGAGTGTGATGTTATTCATGCATATAACATGGATTTACATCCAGCAGTTGGTCGAATTTCTGAGAGATTACAGATACCCTCAGTAGCGACATTAAATTCATATTCATTAATGAATAGACAGGCCGTAAATATTAGTCCGTCAATTGAGCGTAAATTGTATGAACTAACACTTCTCCGAGCTGAACGACCTAGATTGAAGAGACAAATGCGTAAAATCGACATGTTTCTCCCACTGAGTCGGCCTGTCAAAGAAAAATATCAAGAATGGGGGCTTTCAGACTGTGAGTTTGAGGTCATTCCAAACATGATTGATCCAAACTTTGCTTCGTCAATGAAGAGGACCTCGTCTGAGAGAGGTAACCTTGTGTATGTGGGCCATTTGCGCCCGTCAAAGGGTGTAAAGTATCTCGTTGATGCTATGAATCATCTACCAACAAACTATTCACTGACAGTTGTTGGTGGTGGTCCTGAGAAAGAACATTTAGAAGCCCGTGCATCTTCCAGTTCAGCGTCAGAACGAATCTCGTTTACCGGAAAAATTCCCTATGAGAAAATCTCACAGGTATTTGATGATTCAGATGTGTTTGTTCATCCCGGTGTGTGGCCAGAACCATTTGGTACGATCCTTGAAGCAATGCAATCTGGCCTCCCAGTTGTTGCAACTAATACTGGAGGGCCATCGGAAATAGTCCCACAACCAGATTTATTATGTAGTCCATCAGATCCAAGTAGTCTTAGTAAGGCGATAAAATATGCATATAAAAATCAGGATCAAATAGGCCAAGAAAATATAGAATATGTAAAAGATTGTTTTCACCCAGATAATATTCTAACTGATATTATAAAAATATATTCTAATATTAGTAAAAAAAGGGCAGTGTAGTTATGATTGTTTGGAAAATGAGATGGTCATAAAGATAATTCAGTTACAGTAATAATCGTCCTTATTTGCCCACAATATCATAAAACAACGTGACCTTGTAACTGCGCCTCCAAGGTTAGGTAAATCACTGTGCCTACGAAATTACAGCGTTGATCGATTAGTCGGTGAGGTACCTAGTTCGTCCAGTCCGTCCAAGAACACCATCGACAAAACCTTCGAACCACGGTTTCAGTAGCGTCCATTCTTGATTCCTCGTGATTACATACAACAAAATCCCAACTGATGAGAGAAAGAGAAGCTGCCCCACTCCCGAGAATCGGCGACGAGCAAGCTGGAACAGATTTCGTGTTCTATAGTAGACTTGGTACGGATTGGTATGTACAAACCCAGTCTCTTCGTGATTGTGTTCGACAACACTCTCAGGATCGAATGCGACCTGATATCCGTGTTCTCGTGCCCGAAAACAGTATTCGATTTCCTCCACGTAGAGGAAAAACGACGGATCAAGCAATCCAATATCCTCAATCATATCTGCCGAAATCATCATCGAGCAGCCGACGACCTGTGTTCGGGGGACAAGTTCATCATCGCGGGACCCGACTGATGGCAGATAGCCGAACCGATGCATAAGCCGTACAGCCGCTGTATCTCGGTGTTGCTGTGAGGGCGGATCATCACCCACAGCGGGCGCAAGAATACCGACCTCGGGATTCACAAGGATTTTTCTCGCTAGCCGCGATACTACTTCGATATCTGGAAGATTAGTATCTGGATTGATTATGAAATAGCAATCACATTCCTCTGAAAGATGTTGTATTCCAAGATTGTTCCCCGCAGCATAACCAACATTGCCGTCACTCTCAAGATATGACACCCTCTCTGTGCTCCTTGCCAGCTGATCCAGTGTCGCCGAAGGCGAACTATTATCTACGATAACGAGTTCATCAACGCCTTCATAGAGTTCGGCCGTCAGACGATGAGTTTCCTCTTCTGAGCGATAATTAACGATAACCGCCCCCACCGTTGGATTGCTTTCAACCACCGAGCCACCTGTCATGTGTGATGCCTTTCTCTTCTGGCTTAATTTACTTAACCATCATATAGACAACAGTTGTTCCGAAGTTTATCTGTATCGCATATATCGGATCATCGCACACAGTTTTGTGCTGCGCCGCGTTTAGGATGGGATCTGCCGTTTCGACGTACCCACTAATATTGATAATCTGAGAGGACGGCACTTCACGGATGAATACATTAACTGTATTCGTTCCAGTGGTGTTCAGACAAGAATGAAGATTGAGGCGGTGTCTTTTCTGGGTAATTCATGCCCGAACGCATACGCGTCATTGGAAGTGTCGACAAGATCAAATTAGGTTTTATGAGGCGAAAGGAGACACCGAGGTGTAATGAATCTCGGTATTCAGTTCCATCTCGCTGGATTATCACTTTCAAATATATTCTCGATGATATATTCGGCGTCGAACGTACTCGATTATCCGTTCATAATTGGGTTCACAAAGTCGATCTACAGCCTGAAGCTGGTCAGTGCCCGGATCACATTGTGGTTACCGAGACATCTGGGAGCGAACTTCGAGGAATGGTTGCCGCTCAACTGTTACCAGCTCCCGCAGAGAGTGTCTCTATTGGGGCTGGCTTGGCCGTTATCTCCAGCTGAAACTTCGCGATCGGGATTATCATTGGTGAACTACCCTGGGATATTTTTTACATCACTATCGGACAATCTCTCCGGAGCTTCTCATCGAGCTTAGTTCAGACGGTCAATATCGTGTTTCTGCTGATCGTCAGTTGTATTACAGTGTATCTGTTAGCACGACCAGTCTACCAACATATTCCAAACTGAGTAGCGAACCAGCTTGAATCAGTTGCTCGGGCTTGTGACTTGGCCCTGATCTCTCACAAACCGGTAGACGACGAAGACACACGTTCCCAGGATTGCTCCGTACCAGAGCGTTCCGACCCGGATAATCACTGTCGCACTTACCGCAATTGTCTGGGTGTATCCCAAGATGACGAGCATTCCGACCATACTGGCTTCTGCGGCCGCTAACCCCCCAGGAAGGAGGCTGGCCGCACCCACGACCGATCCCAACCCGAACACGAACAACGCAGCGAGGAGGGTCGCTTCCGAACTGAAACCACTTAGCACCACCCACAGCGCAACTCCCTCTAAGCCCCACGCCACGAGGCTAATGAGGAACGCGGTACTGAGTGGCCACACTTGGAACAGCGTATACGTACTCTCATAGAACTCCTCTAACTCGGTTACATACGACCCGACGATCGGAAGCGTCTCTAGCCATCCTAAGACACGTAGACAAAACGTTCGCCACTGAAGCAGACTGATGCCGAGCAAGAACAGGAGAATCACGCCGATCAACACGACCGATGACCGCTGATAAATGAGTAACCCGAGAAACGCAAAGGCCGACAGTGCGATCAGATCAGTTACTCGTTCAGCACCGACCACGGACGCTGTCTGACTGACTGGTACATCACGGAGGTCACGAAGGAACCAGGCCTTCCAGACTTCACCTGCTTTCCCAGGAGTCACGACCATCATCAAACCGCTGAAAAACACGATCAGACTTGTCTTGAGTGGGATGTCAATGTCTAAGTGGCGAAGATAGTATTCCCACTTGAGAAACCGGACAGCATAGCTAATCGTAGCGAGGAGGAACACGACACCAACCCGCCAGCGATCAACCGCAAGCAGTGCCGAAACGACTTGCGAGGCGTCACCGACGACGAACAGCCCAAAG
>NZ_SGTU01000308.1:0-515 GCF_005435195.1 Halorubrum sp. SP3
GAATCAGGACGAATGGCTTGACGCCCTTGATGACTTAGAAACCGCTTTTGAAGCCTATGCGAAGGGCGGTTCGGAACCTGTCGAGGCTCACCTGTACGACCTCTTCGAGTATTATGACGACCTCGTCGGATCCACCCACTATGTAAGTAATGGAATTCTCTTCATGACCTACAACTTCGGCAAGTTCGAAGACGCGGGACAGTCACAGATTGGCGATAGTGGCGTCTCAGAACGCCAGCGTCTTCTCTCTGAGTTGGCGAGCGACCTCGAAGAGTACGAGGAACTTGCAAACGAGATTGCAGACGCTTGTGACGAGGTTGTAGGAGATATTTCCTCTGAGTGGTCTGAGCGCGCGCTTTCGGAGATCACAACTGCCGGTTACCAACCCAACCGGAAGCACGGCGTCGTAATCAACATCACACCGCTCGTCGAAGCTGAAATTGTCCCAGAAACAGTCGATAACCAGGTGATCTGATGCAGGCGCACATCTTCGCAGAAGGATCGAATACGACGGG
>NZ_SGTU01000309.1:0-239 GCF_005435195.1 Halorubrum sp. SP3
CCGTTTTGGTGTCGACGTCGGGGCTGTTCCTCTCCTGTCCGTGGCCGGTCTGTCCCTCCCCCGAGCGGCCGTTGTCGTTGAGGCGAGCGGGGGTGTATCCAGTCCGATCCTCGATATCTTTGAGAACTGGGAAGTACTGATCATCGGGGAGCTTCAGATTGCGTTTCCCCGTCTTCTCATCGTCCGCCTCATCGTCGTTTTCGTCGCTGTTGTTTTCACTTGAATTGTCGGAGAATTGT
>NZ_SGTU01000309.1:277-514 GCF_005435195.1 Halorubrum sp. SP3
AATTGTTCGAGGTCGTCCGGCTCACAGAAGTCGTGCTTGAGTGCGTATCCGACCAGCCCCTTGAGGGGGATGGGGGTGTGGTCTGGGACGAGGTTATTCTCTCGGCAGTACTTCCACAGTTGGAAGTATTCGTAATCATCGAGAGTCTGACCACTTGCCGAAGTCGACGGGTTTGATTTCGGAGTTCGGGTAGAGCCCGGAAACCTGCTGTCGGAACTCCCGTTGTTGGATGCTATC
>NZ_SGTU01000310.1:0-512 GCF_005435195.1 Halorubrum sp. SP3
TTTCTGAATGTGTTTTATTAGTCACAAAGCGTGCCAGACGCGGATCAGCATCGCCTACAGCAAAATTAACCAAGGCAAGAATGTCAGCAGAAGTTGTATCGGAATTCGGGGGAGTAAGAGGGAGATTATCCATACTCCATTCGAAGCCGATTTTGACAAGTTGACGGTTTGTCTCTATTTCTGACAACAACATATCTTTTGATTCCTTTGAGTCAAGCTGAACCAAACTGGCCAGAGCGAAAACCTTGATACCAAGATTTTTGGATTCACTCAGATTTTCAAGCAGTACATGTACCCAATCTACTCTGTCATCGCTATCCGTCGCTTCGAAGTATTCATGACAAGTACGTAAAGCCGATAGCTGAGTCGGGACTTCTGCCCCAGATGGCTCACATACCTCGTTAAGCATCTGGAACACCCTATTTTGGAGTTCATGTGACCTCTCTGCGATCCACTTACCGGGGATACCGTCGATAGTCGCAGTACGAACAACGGTGTGAGTATTCTGTAAC
>NZ_SGTU01000311.1:0-512 GCF_005435195.1 Halorubrum sp. SP3
CAGAAGGTGATGGAGGCGGTCCAGGACGCGACCGGCGCGGCGGTCGAGTCGATCATGTACGCGAGCTTCTCCCGGGAGATGCTCACCTCGTCGGATATCTCCCGCATCGTGGTGCCGACGATCGCCGTGTTCGAGTAGTCGTCGAAGAACCAGATCATGCCGAAGATCCACGTCGCCGCGCCGACCTTCCGTTGGGAGTCGAGCCTGGAGGTCACCGCGTTCGCGAGGGCGTTCGCCCCACCGAGCCGCCAGATGAGCGCGACGCCCGCTCCGAGGAACAGCACGATCAGCATGATCTTCGCGTTGAACGTGCTCTCGCCGATCGAGGAGACGAGCCAGTCCAGCGTTTGGACCACGCCGTGGTTCGTCGTGTAGATCGCGGCCCCGGACCAGATCCCCAAGAACAGCGAGAGGACCGGTTTCCGCGTCACCATCGCGAGCACGATCGCTAACAGCGGCGGCACGAGGGAGACGGCGCCGAACGTCTCGGCTCCCGTCATACGCCTCCCCCC
>NZ_SGTU01000312.1:0-510 GCF_005435195.1 Halorubrum sp. SP3
GATCAGAGTTATCTCTCCCGCGACGAGGGCATCGTACAGCTGTGTCCACGGCTGGCTCTGTGGTTCGCCTATCGGGAGTCCGTTTGGTGTTTCGGGAACTGGTGTGCCAAAAAGTGCCTCAGTAATCGCACGGTATCCCTCCCTAATTCCCTCAGTAAACCACTCGACAACCTGGTTTAGGATGTCAACAAACCACTGAAAACCAACGTCTGTAAGCGAAATTCCGCTCATGTGTCGGTCCTCTCTATTGTGATCTGACAGTCGGACAGATTCTGGCCTTCATAGGTGACGTTGTACTCTTGTTCAGCCAAATCACCACCTACTGCCCCGGATATGCTAACTTCAAATTGGCCGGTTGTACCGTCCGGAGTACAGCTGACCACATCGCTACTCGCTCCGAACGGTAGCGTCATAGAATAAATTGTGCGCATACTTCCTGAGTTGATGATTGGTTTTGTATACGTGATCGCTTGATTGACTGCCGCAATCCCACTTTCAGAGAGATCATCG
>NZ_SGTU01000313.1:0-509 GCF_005435195.1 Halorubrum sp. SP3
GCTCGGAGGACCGCGCTGTACTCGTCAAGTAATTTCTCGAACCGTCGGTGGCGGTGTTTGTTGATGACGTTCCGAACAAACTTGTCACGTACACCGATTTCGTCGGCGAGTTCAGAGATAGTATATCGACTGTTCTGGAGTCGGTCGAAGATAGCAGTAGTGAGCGTTTTATCGAGGATTCTAATCGGTGCTCCGTACTCAGGGATTTCACGCACAGGATTCTGGTCGAGGATCACCCTCCTCTCGTCGACCAGTTTCTGTTGTTCTTCCTGCGAGAGTGCGTAGAACTCCTCGCTCGATACCATCTATTTGGTAGCTAATGGTAGAGCGTCTTGTCAGTTTGGATAATACTCCTCGATAACCGGTGTCGCTCCAGAACTTGACTGACGAAGTCCAGGTGTATACCCCGTGTCTACTGCTTGGTTTAGAACCCAAATACCCATAGACAGTGTTTTTAGATGTTCCCTTGTGAACGATGTAGAAAAGCCCTACAATCTCTTCTGAGAGTT
>NZ_SGTU01000314.1:0-278 GCF_005435195.1 Halorubrum sp. SP3
GGACGATATTCGCGTTTTGACTGTTACGAAGGATAACTGAGTCACCGAGAATACAATTACGTAGTGCCAGATGTTGTAGTTTTCATTTTTTGATCAACAAACTAGTTAGAGGATGTAAGTAGTGTATAGCCGTTTCACACGTTGTAACACTGGGTACCGATCCCAAGTAGACGAGATCAAAAAGAAATACTCCCGGTCAAAATCTGGGTCTGTCCCTGTACTCGCTCGTGTGGAGACAGGGAAAGACATCTTGTGTGTCGGTATCTGAGAAAGGTTTG
>NZ_SGTU01000314.1:303-509 GCF_005435195.1 Halorubrum sp. SP3
GGTTTGAGTTATCCGTCTTCGTATTTGTCGCATCTGGACCGAATCCGATGTTTGAAACAAGATTTTTACATGGTGCCACAGTCAATCCCCAGTTGACCGCTCTAGTAAATCCCCATTGGTAATCCCAAGTCTCAATTAATCCTTCTTCTGCCTGATAATATAGTTCTCTTACATAATCCCATTGTTTATTTCTACCCCAATATCCT
>NZ_SGTU01000315.1:0-508 GCF_005435195.1 Halorubrum sp. SP3
ATAGTGTTCGGGGTCGGGTGTGATCCGTCACCCTGAAAAACCGAGGCGTGGGGTTACTCGTGCGGAGGAACGCGAGCAGCCGAGTAGTTCTCGGGACTGATCCACAGTCGCTCGCCGCCTTCCTCCCACTCCAGAAACAGCACTCCGCTATCTAAGACTTTGAATCGAGAGGGGAGGTACGTCGCCTCGGTTCCGCGATCGTTGATTGTTTCATCGTCGTCAATACCATCGAACGGCTCGGGGAGGTCGTATCCTGTTACGGTACCTTGTGGGTACGTCATAGTGGTAGTGGTCGGGGTGTGAATCCGTCCCACTAAAGAAAATCCGTGAGATTAGTCGTCGGTGAACTGTTCGGCGTTCTCATACAGCCACTCCGCGGAGTTAGCGGCGCGTTCAATCGCTTTTTCGGGGTGTCTACTGTCGTGATCCGACACCTCTTTGAGAATCGTTCCATCGGGTCGAGTAAGCACCGCCCGCGGAACGTGGTTCGTTCGTTGCTCTCCGTGCT
>NZ_SGTU01000316.1:0-504 GCF_005435195.1 Halorubrum sp. SP3
TTATCGACCGTTGCTCTCGCTGGTGACGGCGGATTTTTTCAGGCACCTATCTACCCGGTTATAAATGGCTGGCTCTGTTGAAATCCTCAATAGGTGACACATTCTGACCCGCTTGCGGTCAATACAGGTGAACCACTGAAGGTTTCTGGGGTTTACTCAGTGGAGGAGTCGTTATATTCCTATTTTTCCTCAGATACGACACCTGATTGGCTCGGGCCAAATCGCCGTAAAGCAAACGCAACAGTGGAGGATACAATCCCTATTGGGACGCCATATAACATTGCTCCCCCCACGCCGGTTAAAAGTCCATAGTCAGGTTGAGGGTTATTGAGCGAGATGACACTATACAGGGCAGAGCCGCTTATGACGATCACGGCGACGGCGATACTCACGAGTATTCCGGCGTTGCGATACGTGTGTATCCCTGCCAGAATAATCGCTGATACCGTGGCTCCAAGAAATGAGTTTCCCATACCGGAACTTCCGACAAGATAGAGTTGACCG
>NZ_SGTU01000317.1:0-504 GCF_005435195.1 Halorubrum sp. SP3
GTACACCCGCGACGAGGGGTACGAGATGAAGCCGTACCGCGATCTCGAAGTGAAGAGCGCCTTCTCGGAGGAACTCGCCGAGAGCGGCGCGATCGGCTACGAGCGACTGCTGGAGGTCGACCCGGAGATCATCGTCGTACACTGGGGAATCGGCACGACGGGCGACACCGACTCCTTCTCCGCCTCCGCGTTCCGCGAGCAGTACGTGACGCCGATGGAGGAGGACGAGGTCGGAAGCGAGCTCACGGCCGTCATCGAGGGCCGCGTGTATCCCGGTGCGTACGGTGAACAGGGACCGATCGTCAACCTGCTCCAAACCGAAATGAAAGCCCAGCAGCTGTACCCCGAGGAGTTCGGACAGTTCGACCCCGAGGCCTTTCCCGAGGTCCCGGAAGAGAACCGACTGTTCGATCGCGACCGTGTCAACGACATCATCGCGGGTGACCTCTGATGCGCGCGCGAGAGTGGACCGTCGCGGCGACGTACGGCGATCCGTCGGAGTAC
>NZ_SGTU01000031.1:0-7730 GCF_005435195.1 Halorubrum sp. SP3
CTCGCGCGTGCTGTCTCGCGGCCGCCGATGGCGGCCGCTCGCAGGCACGCGCCACAGCGACCGCGGAGAATAGTCGGTCTCGCGGCTCAGCGACCGGTGTCGTACTTGTACGTCGCCGAGTCCGGGTCGATGCCGAAGTCCTCGGCGGACTCCTCCGGCTCGTCGTCGTCGGTCGGCTCGGCGTCTTTGAACGCCTTTCGGAGCCGGCTCGGCATCTCGAACTCGTCGACGGCCAGTTCGAGGCCGACCACGTCGCCGCCGAGGAACTCCCGCTTTTCGGTGAGGCGGTCCGAGAGCGCGGGCGGGAGATCGTCGGTGTCGACGCGCTCGAAACCGAACTGCGTCAGGTACTCGGGCTGGTCCGTGAGCACGTACACCGCCTCGAACCCGTCCGCGGCCGCGGTGTCGACGAGCCGCTCGACGACGTGCGCCCCGACCCCGCGGTGCCGCCAATCCGGCAGGACGCCGATGCCGGTGAGCTCGATCCGGTTCTCCTCGTCCTCGTCGCCGCGGTGGAGGCGAAGCCGACCGAAGCCCGCCCGGTCCCCGGACTCCTCGTCGACCGCGATCACGTAGTCCCGTGACCGGAAGGCGACGTCATCGAGCCCGAGCCGCTCGATCGCGTCCAACAACCACGCCTCGTCACGGTTTTTGGCGTCGCGGACGTACATAGAGAGCCGTACGAGACCGGAGGTGAAAAGCGGTTCCCCGACGGCCGTTTCCGTTCGCGTCTCGGTCGCCGTTTCCCCCGACCGCGACGCCGGGGTTGGTCTCGACGCGCGTCGGCACCGGCTCGCGTTTGCTCGGTTCGCGCGTCCGCATCGGCTCGCGTTTGCTCGGTTCGCGCGTCCGCATCGGGCCGCTTTTGCCCGGCGGCCGCCGACCCGACGCGTATGGAGTTCGCCGCGCTGGCGGAACGGGCGGAAGGGGTGGCCGCGAACGACGGCGACATCGAGACGACCCTCGCCGTCGCAGAGCTGCTCGCGGACGCCGGCGCCGCGGGAGGCGTTGAGGGCGACGGCCCGACCGACGACCTCCCCGTCGTCGTTCGGTTCCTCCTCGGACGCGTCTTCCCGGCCCACGACACCCGGACCCTCGACGTCGGGCCGGCGCGCTGCCGCGAGGCGATCGCCCGCGCCGCGGGCCCGAACGTCTCCGCGGCCGACGTCGAAGACCGCCTCGCGGAGCGCGGCGAGATCGGCGCCGTCGCGGCCGCGTACGACTTCGGCGGGCAGCGGGGACTCGCCGCGTTCGGGAGCGGCCGCGACGCGCTCACCGCGGCCGCGGTCGACGAGGCGCTTCGCGGGCTGGCGGCCGAGAGCGGCGACGGGAGCGAGTCGCGCAAGGAGGACGCGCTGTTCGGGCTGTTCACTCGGTGTTCACCGAGCGAGGCGGCGTTCCTCGCCCGACTCGTCCTCGGCGAGATGCGGCTCGGCGTCGGCGAGGGGACGGTCCGGGACGCGATCGCGGAGGCGTTCCTCGCGTCGCCCGGGGGGTCCGAGGCGGAGTCAGACGCGGAGGACGAGCCCGAACTCCGCGCGTCCGCGGAAGCGGTCGCGGCCGTCGAGCGCGCGCTTCAGGTGACGAACGACTACGGCCGGGTGGCGGTGCGCGCCCGCGACGAGGGGACCGCTGGCCTCCGCGGGGAGTCGCTTCGGGTCGGCCGGCCGGTCCAGGCGATGCTCGCGCAGGCGGGCACCGCGGTCGACGCCGTCGACTCCTTCGGCGAGGTCGCCGTCGAGACGAAGTTCGACGGCGCTCGCGTCCAGGTCCACTACGCGCCGGCCGACGCCGGGCCGGGGAGAACCGAGGGGCTCGGGCCGCGGCTCTACTCGCGGAACATGGACGACGTGACCGGGGCGCTCCCGGAGATCGTCGAGTACGTCGCCGATCGCGTCGACGTCCCGATCATCCTCGACGGTGAGGTCGTCGCGGTCGACGACGACGGCGACCCGCTCCCGTTCCAGGAGGTGCTCCGTCGGTTCCGGCGGAAGCACGACGTCGACCGCATGCGCGACGCCGTCTCGCTGCGCTTTCACGCCTTCGACTGCCTCCACGCCGACGGCGACGACCTGCTCGATCGCCCCCTCCGCGACCGCCACGACCGGCTCCGGGCGGTCCTGTCCGACGCGGCCGCGGACCTCACGCTCGCGGATGACCCGGAAGCCGTCGCGGCCGAGGAGCGGGCCGCCCTCGACGCGGGCCACGAAGGGGTCATGCTGAAGAATCCCGAGGCGGCGTACACCCCCGGCGACCGCGGGCGCGACTGGCTGAAGCGCAAGCCGGACGTGGAGACGCTCGACGCGGTCGTCGTCGGCGCCGAGTGGGGCGAAGGGCGCCGCGCGGAGCTGTTCGGCACGTTCCTGCTCGCGGTTCGCGCGGACGACACCGACCCCGACGGCGACGACCCCGCGCCCGCGGGCTACGCCACGGTCGGCAAGGTGGCCACGGGGGTCACCGACGAGGCGCTCGCGGACCTCACGGAGCGGCTGGAGCCGCAGGTCGTCGACGAGGCGGGGACGACGGTCGCGTTCGACCCCGAACTGGTGGTCGAGGTCGGCTACGAGGAGATCCAGACCTCCCCGACGTACTCGGCCGGCTACGCCCTCCGCTTCCCCCGGTTCGTCGGCGTCCGCGAGGACAAGGGCGTCGACGACGCCGACTCGCTCGCGCGGGTCCGCCGGCTCGCCGGCGACGACTGATCCGACGCGGGGTCGACTCGCGACGCGGCCGCCGCCGGCGTTCCGCCACGCGAAACCCCTTGACCCTCGGGCGCGTACGATTGGGTATGCCAGGTCCGCTCGGCGACGCGACGCGGCGCGACCTCACCGACGCGGCCGCCGACCGGCTCGCGACCGAGGGGTTCGAGGTCGCCCGCCCGGAGAGCGGCGCCGAGCCGCCGGCGGTCGCGACCCGCGGCGACGACCGGATCGCGGTGGAGCCGCTCGCTACGGGCGACGCCACGCCTACCGTGATAATCTCGCGGCTCGGCCACGCGCTCGACCGCGACCGCCGCGTCCTGTTCGTCGCCAGGGACGCCGACACCGCGACCGCCGTGCGCGACCTCCTCGCCGATCCGCCGCTGCTCGCCGCCCGGACCGACGGCCGCCGAACCTTCCACCTCGGACCGGACCGGGTCCCGGTCGCGGGCGGCGGCTACGCCTGCGTCCGCGCCGACGGCCTCGGGGAGCCGACGTTCGCGTGGCGGGAGACGGACACCCCCGCCGGCCCCGTCCCGGCCCACCCCGACGTGGACGCCGCGGCCGTCGACGACGACGGTCGGCCCACGGTCCCGCGGCTCGTCTGCGAGGCCGACGGAGAGGCGGTCGCCGTCCTCGCGGGCGTCGACAGCCTCCGGACCCCGCCGGACGACGCGTTCCCCTTCGCGTACCGCCGGGATCCTGACGACAAGCGGTTTCGCGTCCGGCGCGGCGACGACGGGACCGTCGTCGAGACGGTCGGCGGGTTCGCCGCGCTGCGCGAGGCGGGGTACCTTCCGATTCCGATGCCCTTGGTTCCGGAACACGCGCTGGGGCGCTCGCTCGACGACGAGGCGCTCGCGGCGGCGTGGGACCTCTCCGTGATCGACGGCGCGGACGCCGAGGAGGTCGACGGCGTCGACCGCGGCGCCGAGCGCGACCGCGACCGATAGCCACCCTCAAGGCGCCCGCGGCCGCAGACGGTGACATGACGGTCCGCTACGAGGAGCTCGCGGTGGAGTGGCTCGGCTACGCGACGGCGCGGCTGGAGACCGACGACGGGCCGGTGGTCTACACCGATCCCGGCCGCTACGGCGTCCTCGACGACTACTGGGCGCGCGACGGCGACCTCGTGGTCGTCACCCACGACCACCACTACGACAGTGACGGGATCCGGTCGGTCGCGAGCGAGGACGCGACGCTCGTGGTCTACGACGCGGTCGACCCCGCCGGTATCGACCGCGACGTGGAGCCGATCGACGCGCTCGCGGCCGACTACGAGGTGGTCCGCGTCGGGGAGGAGGAGCGCGTCGACGTCGACACGCCCGCCGGCGAGGTGCGGGTGTGGTCCGTCCCCGCCCACAACGACCCCGAGGGACCGAACGCCGACGCCGACGGCTCCGTCGCGCACCCGCCCGGGTTCGGCTGCGGCTTCCTGTTCTCGCTCGGCGGCCGCACCGTCTTCTGGCCCGGCGACTCGGACGCGCTGGACGGGTTCGCCGAGCTCGACGTCTCCGTCTTCCTCGCGAACATCGGCGGCGGCGGCATCGTCTCCGACCGCAACGAGGCCGCCGACCTCGCTGAGGCGATGGCTCCCGACCTCGTCGTGCCGATCCACTACGACACCTTCGACCTGCTGGAGGCCGACGGGGAGGCGTTCGCCGGCGACGTGGCGAGCCGGTCGATCCCCGTCGCGCTCGACGCTCGCTCGGCGAACCAGTAGTCGGCCCGGCGGCCGCCGTCGGATCGGACCGGCTGGCGGCCGCCGTCGGATCAGACCGGCTGGCGGCCCCCGTCGGATCGGGAGGCGCTCTCGCGGTCGGAGGCCTTTTCACGTCGCCGCGTCCTTGCCCGGTCGCATGACCACCGAGTCCGCGCTCGCCGACGGGGTCCGGGAGGCGCTTTCGGTCGACGCCGAGGCGTTCGCCGAGCGCGCGGCCGAGGAGGCCGAGATCGTCAAACAGGAGCTTCGCGACGGCTCCTTCGACAACCACCAGTCGATCGTCGGCTTCGAGTACGAGTTCTACGCGGTCGGCGACGGGCGGTGGAGCGAGGAGTCGCGGGCGGGCGAGTACGCGCTGATGCGCGTGCCCCGCCGGATGCTGGAGCTGATGGGGTTCGAGAAGGAGCTGGGGCTCCACAACGCCGAGATGTGTACGAGCCCGCAGCCGCTCTCCGACCACGGCCTCGGAGCGCAGCTCGCAGAGGTCCGCGCCCGGCTGGAGGCCGCGGAGAACACCGCCGGCGTCGAGGGAATGCGGCTCGTCTCCGACGGGCTCTGGACCATCCCGCCGGCGGGCGAGACCGCCCGCGAGTACCTCACCGACAGCGTCGAGGTCGACGGCGTCGTCGTCGCGGTCAACATGAGCGACGCGGTGCGGTATCACGCGATGGCCAACACGCGCCGGGAGGGTCGGGACGATTCCGGTGACGGCCCCACGGTCACGCTCGACGCGCCGGGCGTGTCGCTGGCGGCGGAGACGGTGATGCCCGAGAGCCTCATCACGTCGATTCAGCCGCACCACCAGGTGACGCACGCCGAGACGCTCCCGCGGCACTTCCGGTACGCGCTCCGGATCGCCGGCCCGCTGCTGGCGCTCGGCGCCAACTCCCCCTTCTTCCCGCCGGCGCTGTACGACGACGACTGGGACGGCGAGCGCGCCCTCGCCGAGGGGGCGACCGCGAACCGAATCCACGTGTTCGAGTCGGTCCTCAACGCCCGGACCGACGCCGACAAGGTCCGGTTCCCGCGGGACTTCCACGACGTCGAGACCGCGGTCGACCGAATCGCGAGCGACGAGACGCTGATACCCATGCCCGACCCGGGCGGCAGCGACCGGTTCGACGACGCGTTCGCGACGTTCCGAACGAAACACGGCAGCTACTGGCGGTGGGTTCGTCCCGTCTTCGAGGGGTCGAGTCGCTCGGCCGCCAACGCTCGGATCGAGTTCCGACCGATCCCGGGCCAGCCCACGGTCCGCGACTCCATCGCGTTTCAGGGCGTGTTCGCGGGGCTGATGCAGTCGCTCGCCCAGCGGGAACACCCCGTCATCGGGCTCGACTGGGAGACCGCCCGCGACAACTTCTACGCCGCGGTCGCGGACGGGCTCGACGCAGAGATGGAGTGGATCGGCCGCGACGGGGAGCCCACGACCGACACCGACGAACTGTACGCGGACCTCCTCGACCACGCGGAGGCCGGACTCCGGACCGCCGGCTGCGCCCCCGACGAGGCCGCCGAATGGGTGGCCCCGCTCCGCTGGCGAGTCGCGAACCGCACGACCCCGGCGAGCTGGAAGCGAGACCGGGTCCGCGCCCGGCTCGACGACGGCGACGACTTCGAGACCGCGGTCCACGACACCCAGCGCGAGTACGTCCGCCAGCAGGCCGATACCCTCATCGACGGCGGCTTCTCGGCGTGGGCTGACGACTAAATTAGCAGATTGAGCCGCTTTTTAATGATTGTCGCGCGGTGGCGCGTGCCTGTGAGCGGTCGCCGCAGGCGACCGCGAACAGCACCGCGCGAGGGACGCCGCGAACGACGTGGGTGACCATCGGGAACCCACGAGTGAGCGGCGAGGCTGGGGAGGTGTGAGGCTGCGGTCGCAGTGCCGTGAGATTCGAATGGAGAGCTGCGAGTGTGGACTCGATTCATGAACACAGAATCTGGCAATAAAAATAACTAGTTGGTCAGTAAGAGATTGCTATGGACTGCGATCACTGCGGTCGCGACATCGATGGGATGCCGTATACCTGTAACAGGTGCGGCGAAACCCACTGTAGTGATCACCGGTTACCTGAGTACCACGAATGTGTTCACGTTCAGACCATCGAACGCTCGTGGGAAAACTACTCTTCAGCTCAAGCAAAAGAAAGATCATCTGGGTCAAGTAACTCCCTGTCGGGGGTGGCTGATGTTTTTTGGCTACTGATCTCAATCCCATATTGGATCGGCAGTAATATAATCGGATTTCTCAAGTTCACGCGAAAGTATCCAGCTACGGGACTGTGGAAGATCTCGAAGTTTGCGATTATGGCCGCTGTACTCGTACTAATCGCAGGGCAGGCTGGTTTCGGTCCAATCAATTCTCCGCAGGAACAGGTCGTTTCTCCAATTTCGAGTACAGTATCGAACGTAACTGAATCTGCTGAAATAAACAAAACACAGGTGGAACAACTGGTCCACGAAGAAGTGAATCAGAGACGATCAGAGCGTGGCTTATCTCGACTATCAGAATCAACCAATCTCAACCAACAATCCCGCCTACACAGCGATGATATGGCGTCCCACGACGAGTTAGCACACGATCTACCTGGTTCTACCACTGACGAACGACTGTCACAAGCATCCTGTCTTACCGGCGGTGAAAATGTAGCTCAATCGTGGGTATTTGAAGACATAAAAACCGAATCCGGTACGGAATACCTAACCGACGAAGAGGAACTTGCGAAATCTCTGACACGTCAGTGGATGAACTCTCCCGGCCATCGTGAAAATATGCTCAGAACGCGGTGGTCGGAAACAGGAGTCGGGATCACAATTACTGATGAAAATAAAGTGTACGCTACACAGATGTTCTGCGCGTAAATCGGACTCTCAATACCCCCGTAAACGTCTCGTCCTGCCAGAAAAGATAACTTGTTTCTAATCAAAGAGGTCGTATGGAATGCGACCACTGCGGTCGCGATGTAGATCGGCTCCCATATACTTGTAAAGGGTGTGACCAGCAGTTTTGTGTGGAACATCGCTTGCCCGAAGAGCACGACTGTATCCAATTAAAGGCCGAAGCGGCTGAACGGGAGCTAAATCAGGAAGAGAATAGCGTTAAGCCGTGGTTTAAAGAGGAATTTCGCCTTTCAAATGTAGCCTCATCATCAAGCTCTTCGGAAGGTGGAAGGTGGGACGGAAATCAATCAGATGTGCCGACCGCAGAGTGCGTGAACTGCGGCAAGCGCCTTCGTGAACACGAAATCGCTGCTCTGTTGAATCCGCAGAAGGCGACGGGATAGCGTCGCTCTGAAGGTGGAAGC
>NZ_SGTU01000318.1:0-503 GCF_005435195.1 Halorubrum sp. SP3
CGGGCTCGACGAACGAGACGGGGTCCTCGACCGACGACGGGTCGGCGGACACGGCCGAGGACGGCTCGTACTCGGTCGAGATGTTCCCCGTCGGCGAGGTGGAGTTCGAGTCGGTCCCGGAGGCGGTCACGACGTACAACATGGGGTGGGCCGACATGGTGGTCTCGCTCGGTCAGGCGGACAAACTCCAGACGAACCGACTGAGCGCGCCCACGCTCTTCTACGACCGGCTCGACATCGACTACGACAACGACTGGCCACCGCTGTGGCAGGACGGCGGGATCCCCAAGGAGGTACTCTACGAACACGACCCAGACGCGTTCCTCATCGACCCCAACCTGATCCAGGCCTGGGACGACAACTGGGACGACTCCGACGTCGAGGAGATCGAATCGAACGTCGGGCCGTTCTTCGGCTGCCACAACCGTCGCATCAGAAGCGACTGGCAACAGGAGATGGGCTACCCCGAACGGGCCCCGTCGATGTTGGAGGCGTTCGAGAAG
>NZ_SGTU01000319.1:0-500 GCF_005435195.1 Halorubrum sp. SP3
GTCCATATGGTGAGCCGTTCGATATTTCGGTTCTTTTCTCGTTCTCTTCCGCTGAATCCACAGCAGCTATCCCATTTGACTCCTCCCTATCTCCGGTGATCGTGTATCCCTCTATGAAATCTTCGTACGAGAAGGAAGGATGGAACGTGACGGACTCAGTTTGATACGTTCCTGGATCTGTTCCTGGCTGCTTACCCGTCCACAGCCTCGCAAATCTCTCTGCGAAGAATGTCTTTCCTGTCCCGGGTGGTCCGTACAGGATGACCTGTCTTTTCCTCTCAAGCTGACGGGCCAAGTGACGGGCGAAGTTCCCATCTAACGACCAGTTCTCATACGACCAAAAATCAAACTGGAGTTCGCCTCTTGCTTCTCTAATAAATGCCTCAACTGAGTCGTACTCATATGTGAGAACCTGACTCTGTCTCTGATCGAGTCGACTCCACTGTTGCTTTGGGTGGCTCTCCCAGCCAAAAAGCTCGAATAATTCTTCTTCTGAAACC
>NZ_SGTU01000320.1:0-500 GCF_005435195.1 Halorubrum sp. SP3
GTCCGCGTTTGCGGACATCTACAAGGCGGAGATCATCGACTACACTGTCGAGCAGATCCACGAGCGGATCACCGACTATCGCGGTGGGTCGAACGCAAACAGCGCCCGACAGAAGTTCCGTTCGCGGCTCAAGCGGACGCTATCGTCGCTGTCTGCGCCGAACGCACAGCCCCCGCTACTCGCAGACGGCGAGGGTGGTCGCCCGTACGCGCTGGACGTGAGTCTCGGTGATGCTGATACCGAAACTGGTGTCACCATCGGGATCGACCCCGCGCCGATTGCGAAACAGGTCAACATCAACGTCAGCGTCGGCCCGCTTCAGTTCAACGGCGTTGACGTGGACGCGTGAGGTGATACACGATGGGAGACAACGTAATTGACGACGCGCAGGTCATCTTCGAACTGGAAACCGACAACGACACCTTCGGAGCTGGCGGGCAGGAAGGACTCGTTATCCTCAACTCCGTCACCCTCTCGGTGAGCCGTGACACGAACGGCTA
>NZ_SGTU01000321.1:0-500 GCF_005435195.1 Halorubrum sp. SP3
GACAAACAGCGAAGTCAACGCCTCAAGTGAGACAACTAACGACCACTTCAGAGCGAGACACCCGAGAGAGGCTCGGCCACCCCGTTGCCCACGCTGACAGTGAATGACTGCCCTTCAGCGATCAAAATGAGCGGGCCAGCACTGGATTCAACAGACCAGACCGTTCTGCTATCGCCCGATTACTTGGCCGTCAGTCGTCAGACGGTACGTCGTACCCGGTCTCAGTCGCGTAGTACCGCTCGGCCGGTGACTGCGCCCCCACGTACACCCGCACATCGGAAAATAGCAGGAGCAGACCCAGGATCGTCCATGCGCTCCCGACGATCAGCGCCCACCCCCATCCGTTGAACACCCCCAGGGTGAATTGAAACGCCCAGACGGCAACGGCCACCGCCAGGATGGCGACACCGAATGCCATACTTGCCTCGCTTGCCCGTGAGTCAACACTCATTGATCGCAAACTGTTGGTGACCAATAATAAACCCACTCCGCAAATTATC
>NZ_SGTU01000322.1:0-498 GCF_005435195.1 Halorubrum sp. SP3
GGGAACGCGAACGCGCCGACGACGATCGTCGTCCCGTTCACCACCTCGTTCGGGGACCAACTGTACCCGTTCGAGGTACTTGTCCCGGCCGAGGAGAGTGCGCTTCGGGAGGACTCCGTCGCGCTCTGTAGTCAGATTCGAACCGTCTCGATCGAGCATCGCATTACGGAGAACCTCGGATCGATCCCGCAGGAACGGCTGGACGAGGTCGACACCGCCCTCGAATACAGCCTCGGGCTCATGGCGATCTGAACGGCGACGCCCGTCTCCGCCGACCGGTCAGGTCTCGGACCGGTCGCGCAACCCCGACAGCGTCGTCTCCTCGCGCAGGTCGGCAACCGAACAGTACCACGCGCCGCGCACGCCGTTCAGGTCGTTCTCGACGGGGCTATCGAGCGGCACGAGGTCGTCGAACGCGAAGACGACGACCACGCGCTCCTCGGAGAAGGGGTCGATGAGCGCCGCCCAGTCGCCCTCGTCCATCGGTCCGGGGTCGCC
>NZ_SGTU01000323.1:0-498 GCF_005435195.1 Halorubrum sp. SP3
TCATAGGCGTGAGCGAATGGCCGTTGACGATGAAATTGGGAGTGGGAACGCGGAAGCCAATGAAACGGCGTGGTCAGTAGCCAGGCTCAACGACGAGATCGCGGCAACCCTCGAATCCGCAGCTGACCGATTTCCAACGTATGTCGTCGGCGAAGTATCGGATGCGACAGCGAAGGGGTATGGAACGTTCTTTACGCTACGTGATGTCGACGGCGACGAAACAATCCAGTGTATTATTTGGTCATCGTACCGTGATCGGATTGAGGGGGATATCACAGAGGGCGAGGAGGTGATCGTCCGTGCGAACGTCGATTTCTACACAGATGGCGGCCGGACCCAGCTCAACGTCAAAAACTACTGGCCGGTCGGCAACTCTGAGCGGTCTCAACAATTAGAAGCATTGCGTGCTGAACTGGCCGATGAGGGCCTCTTCGCTGATGATCGCAAACAGCCGGTGCCGTCATTTCCGTCGAATATCGGCATCGTCACCTCACTCAC
>NZ_SGTU01000324.1:0-497 GCF_005435195.1 Halorubrum sp. SP3
GCGTACTCGTTCTCTCCGACCCGTTCGACGCGGGGCTCGGAGAACCGCTCGTCCTCGTCTAACGCCCCGGCGTCGATGGTCGGTTCGGTGTCGCTCACCATCGCGACGCCGGGCCCGACGGCGCCGTAGGTGACGGAACCGAGGAGGAACAGGATCAGCAGTACCGACGCGGCCAGCCAGATCTTCTCGTAGGCGTGGATGTGCATCTCGTGATCACCCCACGACGACCAGATCGCGGCCGAGGAACTCGATGTAGTAGATGTACACCCACGACAGCACCAGGATGACGAAGTATATCCCGATGAGCGTGAGGGTCCCGATCGGATCGAACTCCTCGGTGTCACCGCTCACGTCGCCCGGCGGACCGTGTGCGGTCTCGTTTCGGCTCATGGGCGGGCTTGACAACAGAGAGCTATATAAGATCCATCCGTTCTCGGACCCTGAAAACACGGGTATTATATATTCCCAGCGGGCGCTAGGCTACGGTATGGACTTCT
>NZ_SGTU01000325.1:0-497 GCF_005435195.1 Halorubrum sp. SP3
GCCCACCAGCACGTCGTCCCCACCACAGCAGGCACCAACAACGAAGTGCCGAGACGGTCGTCAGCCACACGGGGGGACGGGGGGCGATCCATTGAGAACGAAAAATACCGAGGGGGAGGGAGCCACGCAGTGTTCGCTTACTCGTCACAACGGAACTTAGAAACGGCGAAAAATCGGAGTGTACGGGCGGTAGCCACCGATCTCTGCGATCAGACAGAGCGAACGCGCGCGACGCATCACTCACCACAACAAAGATACATCATATATTACTGTAACCATAATAATTATATTATTGATTGTGGGTCAATCCCGCGAGACGCTCATCTCCCACCGAATAAGACACAGTCTGCGTCTGGTTCACGTGCTACAAGAGGGACTAGAGGCGGTGTCTAACCGCGAGACGGAGTGGGATACGTGGCCACGCAGGCGTATCCAGCTGAGCAACAATTGCCGCGAGTTGATCCCCCCACCCTCTGTTTCTGCCGTGCTCAATCGAT
>NZ_SGTU01000326.1:0-497 GCF_005435195.1 Halorubrum sp. SP3
TTCAGCGCTCTGGAAGATGATTCCACCAACCGTCTGTTGGCCTGCCAGATTACCCGAGCGAGCGGCAATACCAACTGCCGCAGCGAGATCGTCTTTCGTGAGTTCCTGGTTTTCCCACTTGTCTAGGGCTTTCTGAATTTGTTCGGCCAAGTCGATGCCAATTGACATCGCATCACCGATGACACCCGACCCGTATGGATCAGCATCGTACCGGCTAAACTGAGCCTCAAATTCGTCGACGAGAGCTGCTTCATCGACTTGATCGATACGTTCCTGTAGAAATTCTCGGTAGACGGCAGAGAGGTCCTTTCCCCATCTCGATCCCACTTTCGCTTGGTTCAACAACTCATCAAAGACCCCTGATTCTGCCAGACGGGATAGATTGAGTGTAGCTTGGACGCCAGGTTGGTCGTCTAAATCACCCGATATCTCACTTGCTAGGTCTTCAACGGCTTGACCGTCGGAAACCAGATAGAAAACAGCTTCTGGGGCAGAGT
>NZ_SGTU01000327.1:0-496 GCF_005435195.1 Halorubrum sp. SP3
CGTCTCCATCTCCATCGCGGTCCACTACCTCGCCATCTCGGACTCCAGCAGCCAGGACATGGAGTTCTCCGAGTTCTTCGACGAGACGCTCTCGACCGAGAAGAAGGTGTTCGAGGCCATCCGGTTCGGCGTCCCGTTCGGGATCCTCATCTACCTGCTCGGCATCGCGCAGTACACCGTGATGACCTCCGCGCTGTACACGGTGGTCGCGATGATGATCACGGGGACGCTCATGCCGCCGCTCCAGCGGGTCGTCGACAGCTCGGGCGTCAGCCCGGTCAGCGAACTCGTCACGCAGGTGAAAAACACCGTTCACGGGATCCGGCGCGGCGCGATCATCCTGGCGCCCATCGCGATCATCCTCGTCGTCATCAGCGGCGTCGTGAACCTCTTCAGCACGACCGGAATCCCGGCGAAGATCGCGCTGCTTCTCATCAACATCTCGGGCGGCGTGCTGCTGTTCGCGGTGCTGCTCGGGATGGGGGTCGCCATCCTG
>NZ_SGTU01000032.1:0-5585 GCF_005435195.1 Halorubrum sp. SP3
CCTCGCGCGGTGCTGTCTCGCGGCCGCCAAGGGCGGCCGCTCGCAGGCACGCGCCACCGCAGTTGTTTATAAATAGATGTAGCGTCGCTCGGAGCTGTTTATAAATAGCCGTTCGCAATCGGCGCCCTCTTCCCGACCCGATCGGTGTCGCGACCCGCCCGTTTATCAGGGTGGAACCGGGAGCGTTAGGGGATGAGTTCGGGGGACAGTTCCGGCGCGAGCGGAACGGACGAGGCCGGCGGCGGCGAGTCGGAGAGCGGCGCGAACGAGTTCGACTTCGCGACGCCCGCGACCGACCAGTCGTTCGAGAACGCGCTCGCGAAGGCCCGCGACGGCGCCCGGCTGACGGTCGCCGACGCGACCGAACTGCTCGCCACCGGCACGGCGTCGTCGGGAATCGACCCCGTGCGCAAGGAGGCGGTGTTGGAGGCCGCGGACCGGCGCAGGGCCGAGGAGGTCGGCGACGAGGTCACCTTCGTCGCCAACCTCAACAACAACGTCACCACGGCCTGCAACACGGGCTGCCTCTTCTGTAACTTCAAGGACTCCGCGCACGCGTTCGAGGCCGACAGCGACGTCGAGCACGCGGGCTTCACCAAGCCGCCCGCGGAGTCGCGCGCGGTCGTCGAGGACGCCCTCGACATGGGAATCTACGAGGTGTGTTCCGTTTCGGGGCTCCACCCGGCGTTCGCGCTGAACGAGGAGCATCACGAGATCCTCGCGGCGCACGGCGACCCCGCGAGCGAGGCGAACTACAAGCCGCCGGAGGCGTACGCGACCGACCCGGGCACCTACGCCGAGCAGATGGACGCGATGTCGGTCGGCGGCGTCCACCTCCACTCGATGACGCCGGAAGAGGCGTACCACGCCAAACGCGGCACGGACTGGGAGTACGAGACCGTCTACCGCGAACTGGCCGACGCCGGACTCGACTCCGCGCCGGGCACCGCCGCCGAGATCCTCGTCGACGAGGTCCGCGACGTGATCTGCCCGGGCAAGATCCGCACCGACGACTGGGTGGCGGCGATCGAGGGCGCGGCGGCCGCCGGCCTCGACGTCACCTCGACGATGATGTACGGCCACGTCGAGACGGTCGCACACCGCGCGCGGCACCTGAAGGTGATCCGGGACCTCCAGGACCGCACGGGCGCGATCACCGAGTTCGTCCCGCTCTCCTTCATCCACCAGAACACCCCGCTGTACCGCCGGGGCGTCGTCGACTCCGGCCCCTCGCGCGCCGAGGACGAGCTCGTCGTCGCGGTCGCGCGGCTCTTCCTCGACAACGTCGACCACGTCCAGGCCTCGTGGGTGAAGTCGGGCGACGCCCACGGGCTGAAGCTGCTCAACTGCGGCGCCGACGACTTCATGGGCACCATCCTCTCGGAGGAGATCACCAGCCGCGCTGGCGGCGAGTACGGCGAGTACCGCTCGTTCGACGACTACGTCGAGATGATCGCGGCGATCGGCCGGACCCCGGTCGAGCGCTCGACGGACTACCGGACCCGGCGCCGCATCGACCCCGACGACGGCCCGCACGGCCCGCGGCTCGGCCCGCGCGCCGACGGGACGCCGATGCTTCCGGACCGCCAGTCCGGCGGCGAAGGGGCCGGGGGCGACGCGACCGGGACGCCGCCCGCCGACGCCGACGACTGAGCCGGGGAGGCCGACGAGACGGCCTCGGTCGGACCGGTCGGATCCCGAACACGTTCCGCAAATCGGCCGCGGCTCCCAGCGAGTGGGAACCGCCGGTGGCCCCTTTATCGTGACACACGTCACCACGTGTGAGATGGCCGCACCCGACGCGCAGCCGACCGACCGTTCGGCGGGAAGTGCCGAGGACGGGGGGAGCGACGATCGGATCGGTCCCGGCCGACAGTCGCTCACGCGCTCCGACGAGCGGCTGCTCTCGTACCTCGCCGACGTCGGTGCGGACTACCAGGCGTTCATCGCCGGGAACACGGGCCTGTACGGCGACCACGCCGAGTCGCGGCTGACCGCGCTGGAAGACGCCGGGCTCGTCGAGCGCGTCTCCGGCGAGGCGGTCTACCGGGTCACCGACGCGGGGCGCGAGGCGCTCCGCGACGACTGCCCGCGCTGGTCGGACTGAGGGAGGGAGCGTTCCGCGGGCGGCGGCGCTGCCTACCGGCCGAGCTCCTCGTGCGCCGACGAGAGGTGTCGCGAGCCGAGCGCCGCGAGCAGGGAGAGCTCGCCCGCGAGCGCGCAGACCGCGATCGACTCCGCGAGCGCGTCGGCGTTGCTGCCGGCCGGGTCGCCGCCGCCGGCGACGCCGAGGATCTCTAAGCTCGCCCGCTGGGTCGGCAGCTTCGTCCCGCCGCCGACCGTCCCGACCTCCAGGCTCGCCAGCGAGACGGAGACGTAGAGGTCGCCGTCGGCGGTCGTCTCGGCGGTCGTGATCGCGTTCGCCCCCTCGACGACCTGCGCCTCGTCCTGCCCGGTGGCGAGGAACATCGCCGCGACCGCGTTGGCGACGTGGGCGTTGAAGCCGAGCGCGCCCGCCTTCGCGGAGCCGACGAGGTTCTTCCGGGTGTTGATCTCCGCGATCGCCTCCGGCGTGGTGTGGAGGCGGTCCTCGACGACCTCGCGGGGGACCGTCGCGTCCGCGACGACCGAGCGGCCGCGCCCCTCGACGGCGTTGATCGCTGCCGGCTTCTTGTCCGAACAGAGGTTCCCCGACAGCGCGACGAGCGAGGCGTCCGTCTCCGCCTCCACCACGTCGCAGGCCTCCCGCGTCGCGATGGTGGCCATGTTCATCCCCATCGCGTCCTTCGTGTCGTAGCGGAACCGGCAGAAGACGTTGTTGCCGACGACGTACGGCGTCACGTCCAGCAGCTCGCCGTGGCTCGTCGTCGACTCCGCGGCCTCGGCGAGCGCGGGCTCGTTGTCGCGCACCCAGGCGACGAGCGCCTCGGCCTCGGCGACGCCCGCGACCCGGAAGACGGGCGCGCGGGTCATCCCGCTCTTCGTCACCCGCGCGGTCGCGCCGCCGGCGTCCTCGACGACGGAGCAGCCGCGGTTGATCGACGCGACCAGGGCCCCCTCGGTGGTCGCCAGGGGAAGGTAGCGCTCGCCCGAGCGCGCGCCGCCGTCGATCGTCACCGGCCCGGCGACGCCGACGGGGACCTGGACGCCGCCGAGGGTGTTCTCGATGTTCGAGCCGTGGACCGCGTCGGCGTCGAACGCGTACTCGCCGAGGGGGTCGAGGTCGGCGTCGGTCGCCTCCGCGACGAGTAGCCGGCGCGCGGCGGCCGCGGCGTCGGCGTCGGCGTGGTCTTCCAGCTCGTGGAAGCGGAGGTCGCCGTCGCGGACCCGAGTCGCGAGGTCCGCGGGAGTCGGTTGCGACATGCCGGCTCCTCCTCGCGGCGGGCGCTAATGACTGTCGGTTCGGTGGCCTTCCGGTCGAGCGGAGCCGACGGGGACGGCGAGGAACGACCGCCTACCGGCCGACGAACCCGGAGAGCCGTTCCCGGAGCGACTCGCCGCCGAGCTTGAGGTAGTAGGCGTCGCCGCCGTCCTCGTAGTAGTCGTCGATGCGGCGGATCACCTCGAAGCCGAGGTGCTCGTAGAAGCCGAGCGCCTGCCGGTTCGTCGTGCGGGCGTGGCAGGTCACCGACCGGTGGTTCTCCGCGATGTCGGCGACCAGCCGCTCGGCGTGGCCGCGGCCGCGGTGGTCCGGGTGAACGGCGAGAAAGAGGATGTAGCCGTCCCGGCGGACGGAGGCGAACGCGACGAGCCGGTCGTTCTCGACGAGCAGATGGGCGGTGGATCGGCGGTACGCGTCGACGAAGAAGCCGCGTCGCTGTCGGAGGACGCCCTCCGCGGACCGAATGCGCTCTTTGAGCTCCCACGCGGCGGTCGCGTAATCGGACTCGCCGGGGGGGTCGGTCCGCTTCTCGACGTTGACGCTCACTGGGATGACCTAACACGCCAGCGGAATATAACTCCACCGCCAGCGGGGACCGTTGCGAGCGGCGATGCCACCGGCGAGCGCGGTTGCGAACGGCGACGCCACCGGCGAGCGCGGTTGCGAACGGCGACGCCACCGGCGAGCGCGGTTGCGGGGGCAGCCCTTCTCTCGGCGGGCCGGAGTCGATCCCCGCCGAATCCGCGACGGAAACGATTTTGTCGCAGTCGCGCGTGAAGACGGGTAATGACCGACGAGTCGTCGGGAGCCGAACTCCTCCGACGGGCGTTCCTCACGGGCGTCGCCGTCATCGTCCCCGCCGTCATCACGCTGATCGTCCTCACGTTCGTGTTCAACGCGGTGTACAACTATCTCGACGTGTTCTCGTCGGCGGTCGTCGCCGTGTCGCCCGGGAACGGGCTGCCGGTGATCAGCGTCATCTCTCGGGAACTCGCGATCGAGATCGCGACGCCGATCGTGTTCGTGGGCCTCATCCTCCTCATCGGCGCGGGCGTCGAGTCCTCGCGGTACGGCGAACGCGCCGTCGACTACGTCGACGACGCGGTCGAACGGCTGCCGGGCGTGGGCTCCGTCTACCAGGGGTTCCGGCAGATGAGCGACGCCATGCTGGACTCGGACGGCGGGAACTTCCGCGAGGTCGTCCTCGTCGAGTTCCCGACCGAGGACACGTACACGCTCGCGTTCGTCACCAGCGAGACGCCGGCCGTCATCGCGGACCACGCGGACAGCGAGGGCGAGGGGATGCGGACGCTGTTCATGCCGATGGCGCCGAACCCGGTGATGGGCGGCCACGTCGTCTTCGTCCCGGATCGGCGGGTAGTCGACGTCGAGCTGACCGTCGACGAGGGGATCCGCGCGCTGGTCACGAGCGGCGTCGCGCTAGAGGAGGTCGCGGCCGACCTCGACGACGTCGACTCGGGGGACCTCCGCGCCGGCGCGCCGGAGCGGACTATCGACGCGCGCTTCCCGGCCGACGAGCGGCCGGGGAGCGCCGAGGAGTCCCGCGCCGGGACCGAGGAGGGAAGCGACGAGCGGTATCGGCCCCGCGCCGGCGACGCCGGACTCGGCTCCGGGGACGGATCCGGCGGCGACGCCCGCGAGGGCGACGAGCGATGAGCCACGAACTGTGCGACCACACCGCAGACGTCGCCGTCGAGGCGACGGCCGACACGCTCTCGGCGCTGTTCGCGGCGGTCGCGGACGGCCTCACGGCCGCGAGCGCGGAGTCGATTCCGGCGGCCGGCGACCGGTTCGAACTCGCGGTCGCCGCCGAGAGCCGCGAGGCCCTGCTGTTCGACTATCTCGATCGGCTGATCTACGAGCGCGATGTCCGGCTCGTCCTCCCGGCCGACCACCGGTGTACGGTCGTCGAAGCGGAGGAGACGGACCGCCCGGACGGCTCCGGGGACGCCGAGAGGTGGCGGCTCGCGGCCAGCGCGCGCGGCGTCCCGCTCGACGCGGTGGCCGCCCGGGAGATCAAGGCGGTCACCTACTCCGAGATGGCGCTCGAACGCCGCGGCGACGAGTGGTACGCGTACGTCGTCTTCGACGTGTGAGGCCGCGAACCCCCGTCCGACGCCCGACCTGAAAAACCGTTATATTTATCGAGTGCGTTGCTAACGTATGTCGCACTCAGATCGGA